>VBDZ01000141.1 GCA_005881215.1 Chloroflexota bacterium
ACCAACGCTGAGCGCGACGGCTTCACCCCGTCGGAGCGCACCATCGGGGAGGCCTTCCTGGAACTGTTTGGACAATGCCCTGGCCGGATCATCATCTCGACCTTCGCTTCGAACATCTACCGCATCCAGCAGGCGCTCAACACTGCCGCCCGCTACAAGCGCAAGGTGGCGGTGATCGGGCGCTCCATGGTGAACAACCTCACGATTGCCCAGGAGTTGGGCTATATCCAGATGCCTGGAGACATCCTGATCAAAGTCCAGGACATCAACAAGGAGCCCGACGAGAAGCTCGTCATCCTCTCCAGCGGCAGCCAGGGCGAGCCGCTCTCGGCGCTGACCCGGATCGCGGCTCAGGAGCACCCGCAGGTGAAGCTGAAGTCCGGCGATACCGTCATCCTGTCGGCGACGCCGATCCCGGGCAACGAGGAACTGGTCTCACGGACCATCAACAACTGCTACAAGCATGGCGCCCGGGTTTTTTACTCGGCGCGCAACCGGGTGCACGCCTCCGGGCACGCGAGCCGCGAGGAGCTAAAGCTGATGTTGAACCTCGTCAAGCCGAAGTTCTTCATGCCGGTTCACGGTGAGTTCCGGCACCTCGCGCTCCACTCGGAGATCGCCCAGGACGTGGGGATCCCGAAGGATCGGGTGATTGTCATCGACGACGGCACCACCGTCGAGCTCGGCGACGGCATCCCGCACACTGGCAACAAGGTTCCCGCCGGCTACGTCTTCGTCGACGGACTCGGGGTGGGAGACGTGGGCTCGGTGGTCCTGCGTGATCGCCGTGTGCTCTCCCAGGATGGGATCTTCATTGTCATCGTGACGGTCGACAAGGATACCGGCCAGGTCGTCTCTGGTCCCGACCTCATTTCCCGCGGATTCGTCCACCAACAGACGTCGGATGCGTTGATCGAGTCCGCCCGACAGCAGGTCCTGGCCACCATCAACAAACCTGGCCGCGGCAATCCGGAATGGCAGGTGCTGAAGAACTCCATCCGCGACTCGTTGAGCAGGTTCCTCTACGAGCAGATGCGCCGGCGCCCGATGATCATTCCGATCGTCGTCGAGGTTTAGGCCGAAGCCGAAGCCCGCGGTTTTTCCCGGGCCCCACCTACTCCATGTAACCGGTTCACGTATCAATAGTGAGTGCGGTACAGTGGGAAGATAGGAGGTCAATAATGTCGTCTTTGAGATCGGACGCGAACGGCCGGAGACTGGGCGCTGCTATCGTTGCGGTCCTGCTCGGGTTGATGCTGGCTGGTTGCGGAGCGTCGCAGTCGGGTTCAGGAGCCAGTCCCGCGGCAAGCAGCTCCTCAGGTTCGAACGGCTACTAATAGGGCGGCAGGTCAGGTCATGGCTTATGCGGAACACGATGGCGGTTCCAGTGCGGCGATCGTTGCGATCTTCGCGATCGCGCTGATCGTGCTGCTGCTGGTGCTGCTGTTCTTCGTACACCCGTTCCACATGTTCAGCCCGACGGTGGTTTCACCAACAAGCAGTGGCGGCGGGACGATACACGCGACGGCATCGAGCATGCCGTCCGTAATGGCATCGCCGTCGAAGTAAAGCGCTACTCGAGCTCGTCGACCGGGTCGCCGGTGTAGCTGTCAATCTTCTTGTCCACGCCGCCGGGGACATCGTCGACCACGTGCATGGCGGCCTCCTCGGCGCTCGGGTAACCGCCCTCGTCCCCCAGTTCGGAACGCAGCGCAGGATCATCTTCGGACTCGTCGTCGACCAGCCGGACCTCTTCGACATCTGAACGGACACGATCGGCACGCTCCTCGCGCAGCCGCTCGTCCAGCGTGTCCTGGTGCCAGTAATCGTCGGGTGCCTGCTTGTAGTCACGCGGCGGGATCTCGCCCTCCTGGGCATCGCCCGTGATCTCCTTCCCCGGAAGGGCTCCGATCAGGTCCGGCTGACCCTCGGAATCAAGATCTTCGTTCTCAGGCAGCTCGCCGCCCGGTCGGCGCTGAGGTCCCGGCGCCGCGTCCAGATCGGGGATGCCGGTCGTATCGAGGTCGTCCGGCGTGTCTTGATCTTGCTTAGCCATACCTCTTCTTATACCTGTTACGAGCCTCTGGTTGGCGCGCTGAATAGCCGCTAGAATGGCGCCATTCGTCTCAGCAAGCGTCGCAGCCACTCTGGAATGAAAACCCGCCGTAAGCGGATCGCCCGCCCGAAGCGCACCGCCTCCCGGCAGCGCTTCCGGATCAAGGCTCCTCGCCTTCCCAAGCTGGAGGTTCCACAGCGCCAGCAGCGGGAACTGGCCGGGATTGCCTGCCTCTTGCTCGCAGGCCTGCTGGTCCTGGCGGTCGCGCTGCAGACCAGCGGTTCGGTCATGCACTTCCTGCATGGCGGCCTCGTCGGCCTCTTCGGCTGGGGCGTCGTCTTCGTCATCGGCGCGGCGGTGGTGGCTGGCGTCGAGCTGCTTGCGCCGTGGATCGAAGTGATGACCTGGGGACGCGGCCTGGGAATCGCGCTGATCCTGGTCAGCTCAATTGGGCTGCTCGACGTGTCGGCCGGGCACAGCGGCGGATCCGTCGGCCGGGCAGAAGGTGACGCCCTGACCGGCCTGGTCGGCACCGCCGGAAGCATCCTGATTCTGGGCGCGGTCTTCCTCGGCGCGCTGGTGCTGGCGTTCGATATCTCCGTCCGGGGCACGATCATCGCGCTTCGCGAGCACTACCTGGCGAACCGGCCGGAACCCAAAGTGCCCGTCAAAGAAAAGCGGCCGGCGGAGGCCTGGCATCCTCGCAACCAGGTCGTTCGGAGCGAGTCATCCGAACCGCTGCTGGTGCCGATCGCCGGCGTTGCGGCACCAACTCCTCCGATGGTGCCCACCCGGGTCGTCGAGCCAGCGGCGGTCGCCACCGAAGCGGCGGACGAGGATGGCGCGCCCGCACCGCGGCGCAAGCGACCAACGTCGCCCGAACCGGCGCTGAGCGTCGTTCGTGACCCGGAGTCGTCGCCGGTGGTCGCCGAGGATGAGATCCAACGCGTGTGGGCCAAGCCGGACCTGACCCTGCTCGACACGGTGACGGTGCGCAAGGAACGTCTGCACGACGAGATCAAGGCCAACATCAAGCTCATCGAGCAGACGCTGGCGAGCTTCGAGGTCCAGGCGACCGTGATCGGCGTCAACTCCGGTCCGTCGGTTACTCAGTACGAGCTGCAGCCGGGCCACGGGGTACCGGTGCGGAAAATCACCGCCCTGCAAAACGATCTCTCGCTCGCTTTATCGGCCGCGATTCGGATCCAGGCGCCCATCCCGGGGAAGCCGGCCCTGGGAATCGAGGTCCCCAACAAGGCGACCAGCCTGGTGACCTTGCGCGAGATCATCCAGACGCCGACCTTCCAGAACGACCGGACGCTGCTGTCGCTGGCGATCGGGACCGACGTCTCGGGCAACACGGTGGTCGGCGACCTCACCCGGATGCCGCACCTGCTGATTGCCGGTGCCACCGGATCTGGCAAGAGCGTCTGCATCAACGCCCTGATCGCCGGCATGCTGTTCCAGGCGACCCCGGAGGAGCTGAAGTACATCCTGATCGATCCCAAGCGAGTCGAGTTCTCGATGTTCCAGGACATGCCTCACCTGCTTGTCCCGGTGGTCACCGAATCGGACCACGCGACCTCGGCGTTGCGCTGGGCGGTAGCAGAAATGGAAAACCGCTACAAGCTGTTCGCCAGTCACACGGTGCGCAATATCGGCGACTTCAACAGCCGCGCCCCGGAGATGGGCCTCGATCAGTTGCCCTACATCGTGATCGTGATCGATGAGCTTGCCGACCTGATGATGGTCGCCGCGGGGGAGATCGAGGAGCTCATCTGCCGGATCGCCCAGCTGGCCCGCGCGGTCGGCATCCACCTCCTGGTCGCCACCCAGCGCCCGTCGGCGGACATCATCACCGGCTTGATCAAGGCCAACATTCCATCCCGGATTGCCTTCGCGGTCAGCTCGAGCATCGACTCGCGCGTCATCCTGGACGAGACCGGCGCCGAGAAACTGCTCGGCCGCGGCGACATGCTTTACCTACCGGTGGAAGCCGGCAAGGCCACCCGTCTCCAGGGGGTGTTCGTCTCCGACCGGGAGATGAAGGCGATCATCGACTTCTGGAGGGCCCAGGGCAAACCGCAGTACCAGGAGGAGATCTTCAACGTCGAGGCGACCGTGTCCTGGGCAAAGGAAGGCATGAAGCGCGATCCGCTCTTCGCCAAGGGGGCGCACGTGGTCGCCACCGAAGGCCGCGCCTCCGTCTCACTGCTCCAGCGCAAGCTCAACGTCGGCTACACTCGCGCGGCCCGGATCGTCGACCAGCTGGCGGACCACCGGGTGATCGGCCCCTATGAGGGGAGCAAATCCCGCGAGGTGCTCATGAACCTGCTCGAGGTCGACGAGCTGGTGCGGGACCTGGACGACGCGAACTGAGCTACCCGGCGGAAATCGTCTCCGCTGAGACCGTGCTCAGCGCCAGCTGCACCGCCCCTTCGTAGTCCATTCGCCGGCCAGCTTCGCTGGCAGACTGAACCGCCGACGGAGCGATGGCATCCCGAGCCCGCTGCAGGAACGATGCCATAAAGTCGTCCCACACTGGCGGCGGCGTATTTCCGCGGCTTTCGTGTAGCGCGGCCGCCGCCCCCGCGAGCACGAGCGCTTGTTCCGCGTTGCCTTCAACGGCGGTCAGGCAGGCGAGGACATCGATGGCGAAGGCGACGCGCCGATCGCTCAATGCACGCCCCAGCTCCAGGCTCTCGGCGATGCACCGCCGTGCTGTTTGCCAGTCGCCCTGTAACAGCGCGACCGCCGCCAGAAAAGTAAGCGAGCTCGAGGCTTCGTCGGCTCGGCCGAGGGTTCGTCGCACGGCGATCGCCTCTTCGAGCAAGGAGCGCGCTTTTGGGAAATCGCGTCGAACACTGGCGAGGATCCCCGCCTGCTGAAGGATTCCGGCTTCGAGTTGTGGCTCTCGCAGCTGGCGTGCCAGGGCCAGGCCTTCCTCGAGTGCCGCTTGCGAGCCTTCGAGGGCGCCGGTGGCCGTGGAGACCAGCCCGATAACCTCCAGGGCTCGCGCGACCACCAACCAATCGGAGGCGGCCCGGGCCTCAGTTAGCGCCGAGCTGAGAAGCTGGCGGGCCGCTGCGAAGTCAAGTTGGAGATAGGCGAAATATCCGGCCATGTAGAGCGCCGTAGCATGCAGCGCGAAATCTGCGGGTGCGGACTCCAAAAGCTCTCGCATGAATTGCCGTGGCTCGGAAGCGTGAGCCCGTAATTGCCAGAAGATGGTCAGGGCGACGGCGATGCGGATCCCAAGCTCCGGGTCGCTGGCAACGCTCCAGCTCAGGGTGTTACGGATGTCGTCGTAAATGGCCTCGAGTCGGTCGAGCCAGGGACCGAGCTCCCCAGGGGCCCGAGACTCGGCCACCCCAAGGACATAAGCGCCGAGGCGAGCCTGGGTAGCGTCGGTCTCGTGCGCCTCCGCGAGTCGCTCACGGCCGTAGGATCGGACCGTTTCCAGCAGGCGGTAGCGCCCGGCGTCGGCCATCACCAGCGACTTATCAACCAGCTCCGCCATCGGCTCAAGCACGGCGTCGCGGTTGAGGCCGCTGTCCGTGCAAACCGCGGTGACAGCCTCGAGGGAGAAGCGGCCGGCAAACACGGACAACCGCCGGAAGACGATTCTCTCAGCCTGGGGAAGGAGCTCGTAACTCCAGTCCATGGCCGCTCTCAGGGTTCGCAGTCGGGTGGCGGCGGTGCGGCTACCTCCGGTGAGCAAGGCGAAGCGCTTCTCCAGGTGCTGAAGGATTTCATCGAGCGGCATGAACGTGACGCGGGCCGCGGCCAGCTCAATCGCGAGGGGGATGAAATCAAGGTGCTTACAAATCCGGCCCACGACGTCGAGGTTGTCGTCAGTGAGCTGAAATCGCGGGTCGTGAGACCTGGCCCGGTCGGCGAACAGGCGAAGCGATTCGTCGCGACTCAGGGGTGGAACCCTCCAGGTCAGCTCGCCGGGCACTTTCAATGGCTCTCGACTCGTCGCCAGCACGCTGAGGTGCTCGCATCCCTTCAGAAGTTCCGCCGCTAACTGTGCCGTGGGCTCGACGAGATGCTCGCAGTTGTCGAGGACGAGCAACAACTGCCGCTGGCGCGCGTGTTCGATCAGCGTGTCCGCCATCCGACGGCCTGGCTGCTCCTTCAGCCCAAGTCCGGTGGCGACTGCCTGGGGGACGAGCGTGGGGTCCGAGAGTGGATCGAGCTCGACCAACCAGACCCCGTCAGCGGCCTCACCGACCAGTTGTGAGGCCAACTCGAGCGCAAGCCGAGTCTTGCCCGCGCCGCCTGGCCCGGTCAGGGTAAGCAGTCGAGTCTGGCGATGCATCTCCTGCAGCTGTTTGAGCTCGTCTTCGCGGCCGATGAAGGCCGTGAGCTGAGCCGGTAGATTCGTGAGGGCGCGAGCCATCGACCGGATCGGCGGGAATTCTTGTGGATAATCGAGATCGACCAGCTGAAACACGTGCTCGGGACGTCGCAGGTCTTTCAACTCATGCAGACCCAGATCCCAGAGCGCCGCCCCGGCAGGCAGCTCGTCGACGAGGAGCTGCTCGGTGGCCTGTGAGATCAGGACTTGCCCGCCATGGCAGGTGGCGAGCAGCCGTGCGCAGCGATTGAGCGCCTGCCCGTAATAGCGGCCCTGCCGGCGTTGCACCTCGCCGCTATGCAGGGCAATCCGGGTGGCGAGCCGCGTCGGCGGCTGCCATGGCTCGCTGGCGAGCTCCCGTTGGAGCGCGAGAGCGCAGGCCGCCGCGTCACCGGCGCGCCGGAAGATGGCGAGCACACTGTCGCCTGCCCGGCCTCCGTCCTCGCCATGGTGCCGCTTGAGGCATCGCGAGACGATCCGGTCGTGACGTTCCATCGCCTCTCGCATTCCGGCTGGCGACTCCTCCCACGACCGGGTGGACGCGACCAGGTCGGTGAAGAGGAACGTCAGGGTGCCTTGCAGCTGCCCCGCCATCGGCATGACAGTACTCCAGCAGCGTGCTAGATTCTAGCCATGATTCTCAAGCACAAGCAGGTCCGGGACCTGGAGAAGCTTTCTGCTGCGGTGCGGGAGTTCGGGGTGGCGGTGCGGAAGCTCGCTGCCGTAAGCCCACGAACAGACCGAATGCCGGTCGATCACCCGGAGCTGCAGCAGCTTGCCCGCGAGTTCCTGGGGGCCGCGGAGATCGTGAAGAAGGCCGTTGCGGCAAAGATCCTGACTGCGGACCAGTACTCGAGAGTCGCCCGGCACCTCGAGGTGATTGCCGAAGCGATGGAGCGTGGCGCCACCCGGGAGGCCGCCGCCGAGAAACGGGCCACGGCGGTCGCGGGCACACGGACCGCGGTTCGCAAGCCGCGGCGGCGGCGCGGGTAGTCCCTGAGCAGGGGAAAACCCCGACAGACAGCTGTCAAATCGCCGGGTTAGCATAGGGCCCAGTGGCGCAGGATTACTCGTTCGACGTCGTCTCGCAGTTCGATCGGCAGGAGTTGGTCAACGCGGTGAACCAGGCACAGCGGGAGATCGTGACCCGTTATGACTTCAAGGACACCGGCGCCTCGATCGATCTCGGGGAGAACGAGATCACCCTGCATGGCCCCAGCGACTTCAAGCTGAAGGCGATGGTCGATGTGCTGCAGAGCAAGCTGGTCAAGCGCCAGCTCTCATTGAAGATCCTCAAGCCCGGACCGATCGAACCGGCGGCGAAGGGCAATGTCCGGCAGACGCTGGAACTGCAGCAGGGCATCGACGATGAGCTGGCGCGAAGCCTCGTCAAGCAGATCAAGCAAGTCTCACCCAAGGTGCAGTCGCGCATCCAGGGCGACACCATCCGGGTCTCGAGCCGGGAAAAGGACCTCTTGCAGCAGGTAATCCAGACGCTGAAGGCAAGCGAGACGGCGTTGCCGCTCCAGTTCATCAACTACCGGTGAGCGATGCCACCCGATCCCGAGATCTATTCGCTGGCCACCCGGGTGGGGGAGCGGCTGCGGCGCCACCGGCGTTGGCTGGCGGTGGCCGAGTCCTGCACGGGAGGTCTGCTGGGCGCCGCCCTGACCGACGTGCCGGGGAGCTCGGCCTACTTCGTGGGCGGCGTCATCAGTTATGCCGACCGAGTCAAGGTCGACCAACTGGGGGTGCCGGCGGACCTGCTCCAGCGACATGGGGCGGTGAGCGAGCCGGTGGCGGCGGCCATGGCCGGCGGCGTTCGTCAGCTGCTGCGGTCGGACGTCGGGGTATCGATCACCGGGGTCGCCGGACCGGATGCCGAGGGCTCCAAGCCGGCGGGCCTGACCTTCATCGGGATCGCGGCCCTCAGTTCAAGCACGCATCAATTTCAATGGTCGGGCGATCGCTGGGACAACCGGCGCCGCTCGGTGGTCGCCGCTCTGGAGCTTTTGGTCCAGGTTCTCGAGCTATAGCGTTGACAGTTACACAAATCTGTATTACAGTGGTCGGCGCGGACCGGGCTCACCACGTAGCAAGGGGAGACTAGATGTCAGAAAAAGACCGGGCATTAACGGCTGCGCTCAGCCAGATCGAGCGCAGCTATGGGAAGGGCGCGATCATGAAGCTGGGAGAGGCAGCCGCCCAGAAAAACATCGACGTGATCCCGACCGGATCGCTCACGCTCGACATGGCGCTGGGCGTCGGTGGGATCCCACGCGGCCGGGTGGTGGAGATCTATGGTCCCGAGTCGTCGGGCAAGACCACGCTCGCGCTGCACGTCATCGCCCAATCGCAGAAGCTCGGCGGCGTCGCCGCCTTTATCGATGCCGAGCACGCCCTGGACCCGGTCTATGCCGGCCATATCGGGGTCAAGACGGAGGACCTGCTGATCTCGCAGCCGGACACCGGCGAGCAGGCGCTCGAGATCGTCGACGTCCTGGTGCGCTCGGGTGCGGTCGACGTGATCGTCGTCGACTCGGTGGCGGCGCTGGTGCCGAAAGCGGAGATCGACGGCGAGATGGGCGATAGCCACGTGGCGCTGCAGGCCCGTCTGATGTCGCAGGCGCTGCGCAAGCTGACCGGCGCCATCTCCAAGTCGAGCACCTCCGTGATCTTCATCAACCAGTTGCGGGAGAAGGTCGGCATCATGTTCGGCAACCCCGAGGTGACGACCGGGGGACGGGCGCTGAAGTTCTACGCCTCGGTTCGGCTCGACATCCGCAAGGTCGATTCGATCAAGAACGGGCTGGACGTCACCGGCAACCGGGTGAAGGTCAAGGTGGTCAAGAACAAGGTGGCGCCGCCCTTCAGGTCGGCGGAGTTCGACATCCTCTATAACGAGGGCATTTCATACTGGGGCAGCGTGCTCGATGCCGCCGTCGACGCCACCCTGGTGGAGAAGGCTGGCTCCTGGTTCTCCTGTAACGGCCAGCGGCTCGGCCAGGGCCGCGAGCAGACGGTCGGCTTCCTCAAGGCGAATCCAAAGCTCGGCGAAGAGCTGATCGCGCAACTCAAGGGGAGGGCAGCCGAGAAGGTTCTCCAGCCGGCGTGAGGTCCGGCGGCCGGCGGGCGACGCCGACCGCGCGCGAGCCCGAGAGTGCGCAGGCCGCCTACGTCGAGGCGGTCAAGCGGCTCGCCCGCCAGCCGCAGTCGCGCGCCGCGCTGCGGCAGCGGCTGCTCCGGCTGGGTTATGTGGCCGCCGCTGTGGACGCCGCGCTCGATCGGACCGAGGGAGACGGCTATTTGAACGACCGGGAGTACGCGGCGTCGCTGATCCGGCGGCGCGCCACCGGTCGCGGCCACGCCCTGATCGCCCAGGAGTTGCGGGCTAAGGGAATCGGCGACCCCGAAGCGGAGGCCGCCCTGGGCCAGGCTGAACTGGAGACCGAGGCTGCCAGGGCACAGGAGTTCGGCCGCAGCCTGCTGACCAGAAAGGAACTGGCCGACCCTGAGGCGCTGCTGGCCTACGTCGGCCCCCGGCTCAGCCGGCGTGGCTTCAGCAGCGGCCTGGTTTACCGCGTCTGCCGCCTGCTGGCGGACGAGTGGCAGGCCGCCGGCCGGTTTGACAGCCCTTAAGAACGCGACTAAAATAGTCAAGATTTTGTCGCTTTGTAACGACTAGTCCCGCCGCGCTCACGCGCGGTGCGAAGAACTTTCACAAGTCCATATAGCGAGGTGTAACTATGCCCAGTCCATTACTCCTGGTCGTTGGGGTCGTGGTGGGTGCGGTTCTAGGTGTTCTCGTCGCCTACGTCTGGCTCGGCAATCGCAACCGCCAGCGGGATCTTGTCTCCAACGCGGAGCGCGAGAAGCTGCTGTCGGATGCCGAGACCCAGATGAAGGAGATGGTCCTCGAGGCCAAAGAGGAAGCCCACCGCATCCGCATGAGCCTGGAACAGGAGGTACGCGACGCACGTGCCGAGATCCAGCGTTCGGAACGCCGGGTCCAGCAGAAGGAAGAATCGATCGACCGAAAGCTCGAAGACCTCGACCGGAAAGAGCAGGCGGTCACCGCCAAAGAGTTAGAGATCGGGAGGACCCGGGAGCGCGTCAACGATGCCCTCGCCGAGCAGGTGAAAGAGCTCGAGCGAATTTCGGGGATGACGCGAGCCGAAGCGAGGACGACGATCCTCACCAACCTTGAAAAAGAACTCAGCCAGGAGATCGCCCAGAAGATTCGCGAGGGCGAGGAGATCGTCAAAGAGGAGAGCGAGAAGCGCGCCCGCAACATCCTGGTTACCGCGATGCAGCGGGTTGCCGCCGAACAGACGGCCGAAACGTCGGTCTCGGTGGTGGCGATTCCCGGTGATGAGATGAAGGGCCGCATCATCGGTCGGGAAGGGCGCAACATTCGGGCGCTCGAACACGCGACCGGTGTCGACCTGATCATCGACGACACCCCGGAAGCCGTGATCCTCAGCGGCTTCGACCCGGTGCGGCGCGAAGTCGCCCGGGTGGCCCTGAATCATCTGCTCGTGGACGGCCGGATCCATCCGGCCCGGATCGAGGAGATGGTCGCCAAGGCCCGCAACGATGTCCAGAACCGGATCCGCGAAGAAGGCGAACAGGCGATGTTCGAGACCGGGGTCACCGGTCTCCATCCGGAGCTGGTCAAACTGCTGGGGACGCTGGCGTTTCGGACCAGCTATGGCCAGAACGTCCTGACCCACAGCAAAGAGGTCTCCTTCCTCTGCGGGATGGCGGCGGCCGAGATTGGCGCCGACGTGGCGCTGGCCCGCGAGGCCGGCCTGCTGCACGATATTGGCAAAGCGATCGACCACGAAGTCGAGGGCTCACACGCCATCATCGGCGGGGAACTGCTGAAACGGCTCGGCAAGTCCGAGACCCTGGTAAACGCAGTTGCCGCCCATCACATGGACATCGAGCCCAACAGCCTGGAAGCGATCCTCACGGTCGCCTGCGACGCGGTCTCGGCGGCCCGACCCGGCGCTCGCCGGGAAACGCTGACCACCTACATCAAGCGGCTCGAAAAGCTCGAGAGCATCGCCAATTCGTTCGACGGCGTGGAGAAATCGTTTGCGATCCAGGCGGGTCGGGAGATCCGCATCATCGTCAAGCCGGACACCATCGACGACAGCCGGGCCCAGATCCTCGCCCGCGATATCGCGAAGCGAATCGAAGGCGAGCTCAGCTACCCCGGTCAGATCAAGGTGACGGTGATCCGCGAGACCCGTATCGTCGAATTCGCCAAGTAGAAGAAAGAGAGGCGATCCCCGCCGGGGCCGCCTCTTTTGTTTTGCCCAGCGCAAGCAGCCTTGCAGCCTCGGTGTTCTATTGGCGTGCCGCGAGATGGGGGAAGCCGGACCGCTAGTACTCAGGGTGGCGTCGCCAGGAGGGCGCGCATCCCCAGGCGAAAGGCGGTTGCTCCGGATTGCGCCGGATGGCGTACGTACTGCGCTCCCGGAAGCGCCGCGCAGGCGATCCGACCGACGCCGATCAGGAGGCGAGGTTGCGTGATGTCAATCAGGCGCTCGACGAAGGCGCGGCCGGCGGCGATCTCTCCCTGCGTCGGCCGGCGGTTGGAGAGCGGCTTGGCCGGGAGATGGGGATGGGTGGGGACGGTGTTCCACAGGATGACGCGTCGCTCCGCGTCGAGTTCTTCGAGGACGCCGTGCACGATGGTGCCGGACGGCTCCTTCCACGGTCGGGCTCGCCGGCTCGAGCGGCGGTAGGGAGCACCCCAGCGCAAAAGGTCGAACTCGCTGGTGAACGCGATGCCCGACCAGCGCATGCCCTGGTAGCCGGCAGCCTCACCGACCGCGACCACGTCCGCTTCGAGGCGTTCATCGAGGTAGGAGCGGAGGTTGGCGAGCCGGATCGCGGGGGCATCAGGCAGGTCATCCGGCCCGGCGTCCCGGAACTGGTTGAAGGTCGCCCCGATGTGCGCGGCGGCCAGATCCGCAAGCAGGGCGTCGATCGCGGGCTTGTTAGGATCGGCCAATGGTCGTGACCGTGCTGGCGATCGGGGACATCATCGGTCGACCCGGCCGCGAGGCCGTGGCGAAGCTCCTGCCGCAACTACGCCGTGAGTTTTCCATCGACCTCGTGGTGGCGAATGGCGAGAATGCCGCGGGCGGCTTCGGCCTGACGCCGAAGATCGCGGATGACCTATTCGGGCTGGGAATCGACGTGCTGACCTCGGGGAATCACATCTGGGACCAGCGAGAGATGATGACTGGATTCGAAGAGCATCGACCCATCCTGCGCCCGCACAACTACCCGGCCGGCGCGCCCGGCCGTGGCTGGTTCTGCCATGACCTGGGGGAAAAGGGCCAGGTCTTGATCGGCAACGTCCAGGGCCAGCTCTTCATGCCGCCCATTGATTCTGCCTTTAAGGCGGCGGACGAGGTGCTGCGCCAAGGGCCCGGCACCAAGCTTCGGCTGATGGACATGCACGCGGAGGCTACCTCGGAAAAGATCGCGCTTGGCTGGTACCTCGACGGCCGGGCGAGCTTCGTCTTCGGGACCCACACGCATGTTCCCACCGCGGATGCCCGCATTTTTCCCGGCGGGACCGCCTTCGTGGCGGATCTCGGCATGGTCGGGCCGAGGGATTCCGTCATCGGGATGGATCGGGAGGCCAGCCTGCAACGGTTTCTGACCGGGGTGCCGTACCGATTCAAGGTCGCGGAGGGTGCGGTTCAGTTCAACTCCGTGCTGGCTCGGATCGATGCCCTTTCGGGCAAAGCAACCGGCGTCGAGCGCCTGGATCGCGAGGTCGAGGTCTGATAGGCGCTTGACGACCCCTGAACTTGGGGTTAAGGTGTCGAGGGGCAATCAAACGTTCGGTCACCCAAGCTCCGTAGAATATATGGACACTCTGGAAACCACACCGCCATCGAACGGCTCGACAGGGAAGGAGCGAACGTTATCAGCCAGCCCGGCGGCTGGTGTTCCCCGAACAGCGCGTGCGGCGATTGAGATCCTGAAGGTTTCGGCGACCTCGAAGCCGGTGGCCGTCGCGGGCGCCATCGCCGGCGTGGTGCGGAGCCAGAGCCGGGTGGAAGTCCAGGCGATCGGCGCCGGTGCCATCAACCAGGCGGTCAAGGCGATCGCCATCTCACGCGGCTATGTCGCGGCCGGGGGCTTCGACCTGGTCTGCATTCCCTCGTTCATCGACATCTCCATCGACGGTGAGGAGCGGACCGGGATCCGTCTGCTGGTCGAGTCCCGCTAAACTCGGTCGATGCCTGAGTCGACCGCCCCGCCAAGGCTTCGAGTTCCGGGCGCCCCATTAACCTTCCAGGCGGCTAATTTCTCCCGCCCGCGCCCGAACGGGCACAAGCGCCCCCCATCGGGCCAGCGGTTCCACCTCTGGGTCAGCGGCTGTCAGATGAACGAGTCGGATGCGGATTACCTCACCCAGGGCATGACAGCGGCCGGCTTCAGCGCCGTCTCCGAGCTCGACCAGGCGGACATCGCGATCCTGGTCACCTGCAGCGTGCGACAGAATGCCGAGCAGAAAGCCTACGGCAAATTTCGTGAGCTAAAAGCCTGGAAGCGCGCCCGACCGGGTCGCGCGATCGCCATCACCGGCTGCATGGCGAACAAGGAAAAGGACCGGCTTTACCAACGGTTGCCCGACCTCGACTACCGGTTCGACATGCGCCAGTACGAAGCCTTCATCCAGGATTTGCAGGGCGAATATGAAACAGACCCCGCCCAGACCGGCGGGGCGACCCTCCAGCATGGGCTCACCGCGTACGTGCCGGCCATCTTCGGCTGCAACGAGGTCTGCAGTTTCTGCATCGTCCCCTTCGTCCGCGGGACCGAACGCAGCCGGCCGATGGACGATGTAGTGGAGGACGTGAGCCGATTCGCCGGGCAGGGAGTGCGCGAGGTCACCTTGCTCGGCCAGACGATCAACTCCTACCGTGACCCGGAGAGTGGAGCCCGGCTGGCCGATCTGCTGGAGGCCGTCGAGCGGGTGCCGGGGATCTGGCGGGTGCGATTCCTGACCTCGCATCCCCGCCACGTCCATGACGACCTCCTGTTCGCGATTCGCGACCTGCCGCGGGTGTGCGAGCACCTCCACCTGCCGTTCCAATCTGGCGACGACGCGATCCTGAAGCAGATGCGCCGGCGCTACACGACCCACGACTATCGCGCCATCATCGCCCATGCGCGATCGTTGGTCCCGGACCTCTCGGTATCGACCGACGTCATCGTCGGTTACCCGGGCGAGACCGAGGAGCAATTTCAGCGCACCCTCGACCTGCTCGAAGAGATCAAGTTCGACGTGGTGCACATCCAGGGCTTTTCCCCGCGGCCACGTACCACCGCGGCTCGGCAGCCAGACGATGTCGCACCTCCGGAAAAGAAGCGGCGGATCAACCTGCTGCTCGAGGCGCAGCGGCGGATCGCGGAGGAAGCGAACCGGCGCTGGCTGGGACGAACGGTAGAGGTGCTGGTCGAGCGGGTGGAGGATGGCGAGCTGAGGGGCCGGACCCGGCAGAACAAAGTCGTGATCGGCGCCGCGCCGCTGGGTGCGGCGGCCGGGACGGTGCGACGCATCCAAATCGAACAGGCCTCGGCCTGGCAGTTGAAGGGCCAGGCGCTCAACTAGGCGCAACGCTGAAGCCGGCCCCCGTCCTCGAGCAGTACCTAAGGGTAAAGCGGGAGCACCCGGACGCCATCGTGCTGTTTCGGCTGGGTGATTTCTACGAAACGTTCGGAGAGGATGCGGAACGGGTCGCGCCGCTGCTCGGCATCACGCTGACCTCGCGCGAGCTGGGCAAAGGCCAGCGCTTGCCGTTGGCCGGCGTCCCCTACCACGCCTTCGAGGCCTACGTGGGCAAGCTGCTCAAGGCGGGGCTCCGGGTGGCGGTCTGTGACCAGGTCGAGGAAGCCGGCGTCTCGCGCGGGCTGGTCCGTCGCGAGGTCGTCCGGGTCCTGACGCCAGGGACCGTCGTGGAGGATGCCTTCCTGGAGGGTGGCGCGAACTACGTTGTCGCCATCTGCCTGCGGTCGCATTACCACGGTGTGGCGGCCCTCGACTGCTCGACCGGTGAACTGACCCTGTTGCGCATCGAGCCGACCGACGAAGCGGTGCGCGATGAGCTGGCTCGGTTGCGGCCGGCGGAGCTGGTCGCAACCGAAAACGATCGGGGCCGGCTGACGAGCCTGGTCGGGGCGACGCCGGTGAGCTGGACCGCTCCCCAGGAGTTCGACGCCCGCGCGGCGGTCGGCCAGCTGTTGACGCTGCTCGGGGTGGAGACACTCGCCGCGTTCGGCTGCGACGAGTGGCCCGAAGCACTTGCGGCTGCCGGCGCACTCCTCCGCCACGTCGAGCGCGCTCACTTGCGGTTCGAACCGGGGAGCCTGCGGCTGCATGCCGAACACCCACAGGCCTTCATGCACCTTGATCCGCCGACCCGCCGCAGCCTTGGCCTGGATCGGGACCGGCAGGCCGCCACCGATGACCTGGCCGGCCTGATCATCCACGAGGCCGCGACCCCGATGGGGGCGCGCGAGCTCCGACGCTGGCTCGACCAGCCGCTGCGCGATCGGCAGCGACTCGAGGAACGCCTCAACCGCGTCAGCGTCCTGCTCGACGATCCGCTCGCTCGCGCGCGGTTGCAAGCGGAGCTCCGGGGGTTGCCCGACCTGGAGCGGATCACCAGCCGCATCAGCCAGGGCTTCGCCACTCCGCGCGACCTGCTGGCGCTGCGCAAAGCCCTGTCCGCGCTGCCGGGCATCCGCCGGATCGCGGCAAAGTGGCCGGAGCTGGCCGCGCCGTTGCCACCGCCTTCACTCCAGGAGGTGGCGCGCGCCCTGGCCGACGCCCTCCTGGATGAGCTGCCCAGCACGCTCAAGGATGGTGGGGTCTTTCGGACGGGGTTTGACGCCGAGCTGGATGGGATTCGGACCGGCTCGAGCGCGGCCCGCGACTGGATCGGCGGCCTCGAGCAGGCGGAGCGACAGCGCACCGGGATCCGGTCCCTGAAGGTCGGTTTCAACCAGGTGTTCGGCTATTACCTCGAGGTCAGCCACGCGAACCGGGAACCGATCCCACCGGAGTATGTGCGCAAGCAGACGCTGGTCAACGGCGAGCGCTACATCACCCCGGAGCTCAAGGAAAAGGAAACGCTGGTGCTCAACGCGCAGAGCGCGATGGTGGCGCGCGAGCACGGACTCTTCGCTCAGCTCTGCCGGCGCATTGCGACCGCGGGACGCGACCTGCTGGATACCGCCGCCTGGCTCAGCCAGCTCGACGCGGTGGCCGCGCTCGCCACCGTCGCGGCCACGCAGCGATGGGTACGGCCGGTGCTCCGCGACCAGCCCGGCATCGACATCATCGGAGGGCGCCATCCGCTGGTCGAAGCGGCGCTGGGGCCGGGGCGATTCGTCCCCAACAGTTTGCGGCTCCAGCCAGATGCCGAGCAGGTTGTGCTGTTGAGCGGGCCGAACATGGCCGGCAAATCCACCTATCTCCGCCAGGCGGGGATCATCGTCCTGCTGGCCCAGGTCGGCAGCTTCGTTCCCGCCGAGCGAGCTGTCATCGGTCTTTGCGACCGCATCTTTACTCGTGTCGGTGCCCACGACGAGCTGGCGCGCGGGCTCTCGACCTTCATGGTGGAGATGGTGGAGACCGCGCACATTCTGGCGCACGCGACCCCGCGCAGTCTCTTGATTTTCGACGAGGTCGGCCGTGGCACCAGCACCTACGATGGGGTCAGCATCGCGCAGGCCATCCTCGAATATCTTCACGACGCACCCCAGCTGCGATCGCTGACACTCTTTGCGACGCACTACCACGAGCTGACCGCGCTGGCCCAGCGACTGCCCCGGCTGCGGAATTTTCGAATGGAGGTGCGTGAAGAGGGCGAGCGGGTCATCTTCCTGCACCAGGTGGTGGAGGGCGGGGCCGACCGTAGCTACGGCATCCATGTCGCCGAGCTGGCCGGCTTGCCACGCCAGGTCGTGGTGCGCGCCCGTCAGGTGCTCTCGGAGCTCGAGGGCCAGCGACCGCTGGAGCGTCCCGAGGCCAGCGCCCAGCTGAGCCTGCCCCTCGACCACCCGGTGGTCGCCGAGCTGAAACAGCTCGACCTCGAACGCCTGTCGCCGCGCGAGGCGCTCGAGAAGCTCTATGCCTGGCAGGGGAAACATGTCGCGCCCTGACGTCGGACTCGAGCCCGGCCAAACCATCGCGATTCTTCCTTCGGCCGTTGCCGACGGGATCGCTGCCGGCGAAGTGGTCGACCGCCCCGCCGCCGTCGTCAAGGAGCTGGTGGAAAACGCGATCGACGCCGGCGCGGCCAGGATCCACGTGCGGATCGAGGCCGCCGGTCAGGAGCTGATCGAGGTGGTCGATGACGGCCATGGCATGTCACCAACCGACCTGCCGGTGGCGTTCCGCCGCCATGCGACCAGCAAGCTGCGTTCCCTCGAGGATCTGCGAACGATCCACACCCTTGGCTTTCGGGGCGAGGCCCTGGCCAGCATTGCCGCCGTCGCCGAGGTCGAAGCGGTCAGCCGGAGCCGCGATGGGGGAGAAGGGTCCCGAGTAAAGATCCGGGCCGGGGAATTGCTGACCACCGGGTCCGCCGGCGGTCCGGTCGGCACACGGGTCACCGTCGGGCAATTGTTCTTCAACACGCCCGCCCGGTTGAAGTTCCTGAAGCAGCCGGCGACCGAGAATGCCGTGATCAGCCGGCTGGTCGGGGAACTCGCCCTGGGAAATCCGGCGATTGCCTTCAGCCTCGACATCGACCGACGGCGCGTCTTCGAGACACCCGGAACGGGTGACTTGCGAGCCACTTTCGCGGCGGTGTACGGGAGCGAGACCGCCGCGGCGATGCTGACGGTTGACGAAGCGAGCGTGCGCGGGTTGATCAGCCCGCCTGCCCTGCACCGTGGCACCCGGGATCACGTGGTCATCCTGGTCAACGGCCGCCGGATTCAGCATCGCAACCTGGTGTTCGCGATCGAGCAGGCCTATCGGGGACTCCGCGAGCCCGATCGCTTCCCGCTTGCGGTGCTGAGTGTGCTGGTCGATCCGGCCGAGGTGGACGTCAACGTGCACCCGACCAAACGCGAGGTTCGATTCCGTAACGAGCGAGCTGTCTTTGCCACGCTCGAACGGGCCTGCTACCACGCCCTACGGCTGAGCCCGCTGTATGAGCTGCAATCGACGACCGGCGGGCCGCCGCTCGAGCTTCGTGAGACCGCTGTTTTTTCGGGTGGGTCGTTCTCTCCGCACCCGCCGTTACAAGAGGGGAGGGAAAGTGACGAGATTGAGGCCCCTCGGCTTCCGCCGCTGATCTACATCGGTCAGCTTTTGCAGGGTTACCTGGTGGCCGAGGCGCCGGATGCCGCCGTGCTCATCGATCAGCACGCGGCCCATGAACGGGTGCTCTTCGACCAAATCCTGCTGCGGCTTGACGAGCGCCGGCCGGCGAGTCAATTGCTGCTGATCCCGCATCTCCTCGACCTGGCCCCGATCCAGCTGACCGCCTATCAGCAGCACGACGCCTGGCTGCGCACGCTGGGCTTCGAGGCGGAGCCGTTCGGGCCTCATACGATTCGCTTGCTCGCCGCGCCCAGCGACATGCCGGAGG
>VBDZ01000142.1 GCA_005881215.1 Chloroflexota bacterium
CTGCGTGCCTTCGGGCAACAGCGCATCGCCGTCCAGGGGCAGCAGTCCAACGAGATGCTTCCGATCGGTCCTCGCGGTATCGACTCTCCGGTGTGATCGCTGGCCGATGAATGCCTTTCGCTTGGAGACCATCCAACCCATGCCGAGGTCTTGCGGCGTCACCGTACCATCGGTGTCCTGGCCAACGATGATGTAGCCCTTTTCGGCACGGAGGATTTCCATGGCGCCGAGGCCGTACGGCGTGATGCCGAGGGGCTCGCCGGCCGCCATCACGGCCTCCCACAGCGACAAGCCGTACCAGCTCGGAGTCCAAAGCTCGTAGGCCAGCTCGCCCGAGAACGTGATGCGATGAAGGCGCACGCGCATGTCTCCGATCTCGCTTTCGCGAATGGCCAGGAATGGAAAGCTATCCGGACCGACGGAAAGGCTTGGAAACAAGCTGCGGACGACAGCGCGCGAACGCGGGCCCACCACTGCGATGGAGGCCCACTGGTCGGTGACCGATGTCAGGTGAACCCGCAAATCGGGCCATTCAGTTTGCAGCCATTCCTCCATCCAGTCGAGAACGGCGGCGGCTCCGCCGGTGGTCGTGGTCGCGAACCAGTGGTCGGCGCCGAGATGCATCACGACGCCGTCGTCGAAGACCATCCCGTCGGCCTTACACATCAGCCCGTAGCGGCAGCAGCCCTCCTTCAGCGTGTCGAACGCGTTGGTGTAGATCCGATTTAGGAATTCCAGGGAATCCGGTCCCTGGATGTCGATCTTGCCAAGCGTCGACACGTCGACGGCCGCGACGTTCGTGCGTGCCGCTCGGCATTCGCGCGCAACGGCGGCGGCGATGTCCTCGTCTGCCGTCGGGTAGAAGCGCGGACGTTTCCATTGACCCGCGTTTTCGAAGACGGCCCCGTGGGCGACGTGCCAGGAATGCATGGGCGTCACGCGGATCGGCTCGAAGAGGTCGTGGCGATTCCGGCTAGCCATCAATCCGAAGGGAACAGGCACGTACGGCGGGCGGTAGGTCGTCACGCCGACTGCGCCGACAGGTTGTCCGAGTTGTGTTGCGATGGTCGCGCTCTCGTTGATGCCAGCGGTCTTTCCCTGGTCGCTGCCGGTGCCGATGGTCGTAAACCGCTTGATGTGCTCGACCGAGCGCATGCCCGTGCCGAGCGCCTGCTGGACATCGGCTACGGTGGCGTCTCGCTCCAGGTCCACGAAGTGCGTCGACCAATCCCCACCATCGCCGGGAATCACCCAGTAGGGCGTGATCGCCCCCTGGCCGCGTCCACCGAGATCGCCGTCGGCCGCGCCGACGACCTCGACTCCGCGAATCGGCTGGTCGGGGACGAAGCAGGCGAGGCCGTCGTCGTATCGAAGTTTGCCCTGGGCCTGGCTGAAGAGGTGGAGGGCGGGATTGAAGCCGCCGGAAACGCAGAGGAGGTCGCACTCGATTCCTCGGCGGGGTTGATTCCCGGTGAGTGGAGCGGTGATGACCGATTTGAGGGAGCCCGCACTCTCTGTCACCGTGTCGAGGACCGCCTGACCTTCGCGGACGTCGATCACCCCCTCGAGGCTGATGCCGGCCCTCCGGAGGTCCGTCTCGAGCACTTTCGTGCTGTCGTTGTTGGTGAAGATCACGGCGCGCTTACCTGGAGCAACGCCGTAGCGGTTGATGTAGGTGCGAACCGCGCCGGCGAGCAGGATGCCCGGACGGTCGTTGTTCGCGAAGATGAGCGGGCGCTCGTGCGCGCCGGTGGCTAGGACGATCTTGCTCGCACGCACCTGCCAGAGCCGTTGCCCATCGGGCCGGCGCTCCGCGACCAAGACCAGGTTCTGGTCGTAGACACCAAACGCCGTTGCTCGGGTCAGCAGGCGGACCTCGTGCATCGATGACAGCTCTCCGATCGCGCCAGCCAGCCAGTCGTTCCAGCCGGCCGTGAGCAGGCGTCCTCCAAGCTCAGCCTGTTCGTCGACGAGGATCACGCGACCTCCCGATCGCCCCGCCTCGAGCGCGGCGGTCAGCCCGGCGCGCCCGCCGCCGACGACCAGAACCTCGCAGTGCGCGTAAATCTTGTCGAAACGCGCTGTGTCCGGCTCAGCGCTGACCCGACCCTTGCCCTTCAGGCCAAGCGCGCCGAGGCCATCGACGAGTTCGACCTGTGTGGCGCGGAGCATCGGCTCCGGGCCGATCTGGACCAGGGCGTTTGGCTCCTCGATGCCGGCGGTGAAGATGCCGCGGGGCCGGCGATTGGTAACGCTCTGCGCGACGACGCGAACATCGTTGGCCAGCAACGCCGATGCGAGCGTGTCGCCGGGGTATCCACCGTATGCGTCTCCGTTAAAGGTGAAGTGCAACGGACGTGACCGATCGATGCGGCCGCCCTGCGGCAGGCGGCTCATCCGGAGCCGTCGGTCGCCGGCGTGATCTCGTTGGTCACGGTGTCGCGGGTCACTGTGAACCAGCGCCGGCAGCCCGCCGTATGGACCCACCGCTCTTCGAGGGCACCCTTCGGGTTCGGGCGGTAATAGAGGTAGCGTGCCCAGGCGGCATCATCGACGGTTTGCGGGTCGGGCGGATACCCCATCGGTACCGGGCCGCCGTAGCGGAATTCGACTTCCTCGCGGTCGCCACACCAGGGACAGGGAATGAGCACGCTAGTGCGCCACCGCGGCGGCACCGTGCTCGTCGACTAGCGCGCCGGTGGTGAAGCGCTCGAGCGCGAAGGGCGCCGTGAGCGGATGCGGCTGACCTTGCGCGATCGTATGCGCGTAGGTCCAGCCGGCCGCCGGCGTTGCCTTGAAGCCGCCGGTGCCCCAGCCGCAGTTGATGAACAGGTTCTCGATCCGGGTTAGGCCTACGATCGGCGATGCGTCGGGCGTCACGTCGACAATGCCGGCCCAGGTTCGGACCACGTGCACCCGGCTGAAAATCGGGAAGAGCTCGAGGGCCGCGGCCACCTGGTACTCGATCACATGCGGCGAGCCGCGCTGGGCGTACGAGTTGTAGGCGTCCATGCCGGCGCCCATCACCAGCTCGCCTTTGTGGGCCTGGCTGACGTAGACGTGGATGTCGTTCGAGAGCACCACACAGTTCAAGACTGGCTCGAGCAGCTCGGACACCAGCGCCTGCAATGGATAGGTCTGGATCGGCAGGTCGAGGCCGACCATGGCGGCGAGGGCGCTGCTGTGGCCGGCGGCGCATAGCGCGACCTTGCCGGCCGCGATCAGGCCACGGTTCGTGTGCACGCCGATGACACGATCGCCGTCGAGGTCGAAGCCGGTGACCTCGCAGTTCTGAATCAGGTCGATGCCCAGTTCGTCCGCCTTGCGGGCGAAGGCCCAGGCGACGTAGTCGTGCTTGGCGATGCCGCCACGACGCTGCAGCGTGCCGCCCAGGACCGGGTAACGCACCTCCGGCGAGATGTTGACGATCGGACAGAACGCCTTGACCTCTTCGGGGGTCAGCCACTCGGCATCGATCCCATCCAGCTGGTTCGCGCTGACCCGCCGCTTCCCCTCACGGACCTGGTGCTCGCTGTGGGTCAGGCCCAGGACGCCGCGCTGGCTGAAGAGGAGATCGTAGTCGAGCTCCACCGACAGGCCTTCCCAGAGCTTGAGGGAGAACTCATAGATGGCGGCGCTCTCGTCCCACAGGTAGTTGGAGCGGATCACCGTGGTGTTCCGCGCCATGTTCCCGCCGGCCAGCCAACCTCGTTCCAGGACGGCCACGTTCCTGATGCCATGATTCTTGGCCAGGTAGTAGGCGGTGGCCAGCCCGTGACCTCCCGCGCCGACGATCACGACGTCGTAGGAGTGTTTCGGTTCCGGATTGCGCCAGAGCTGTTGGGGATGCGGATGTGGTTCAGCCATCCTCTACCGGCACATATATATAAGGTATGGGCGAGCCCGATTCCGAATGGTGGCGCGGCTGGTTCGGTCCCGGCTACCTCGAGCTCTACGACGAGACCCTCCGCGAGCGAACGCCGCGCGAGATCGATCAGCTCGAACGCCTCCTCCAGCTTCGTCCCCCGAGGCGAATCCTCGATCTCCCCTGTGGCCAGGGCCGACACGCCATCGAGCTGGCCCGCCGCGGCTACGACGTGACCGGCGTGGACCTCTCCCCCTATCTCCTCGAGGTGGCGAAAGCGCGCGCAACTGAGGCTGACGTCCGGGTTCGCTGGTTGCTCGGCGACATGCGCGACGCGATCAAGGGCGACCCGTTCGACATCATCGTCAACCTCTTCACCAGCTTCGGGTACTTCGCCGAGGAAGCCGACGACCGCCTGGTGGTGCGCGCGGCCGCCTCGATGCTCAAGCCGGACGGGCGATTCTTACTCGAGGTGATCAACGGCGAACGGCTGATGGCGAGTTTTCAAGAGCGCGAGTGGTTCACGGTTGGGCAGATTGCGGTGATGGAGCGGCGTTCACTCGACGCCGCGGCCCGCCGGATGGTGGTGGAGCGGACGGTGACCTCGAGCAACCGCAGCGAGGTGAACGTCCACGTACTCCGCCTCTACAGCGGGCGGGAGCTCCGCGAGATTCTGACGGCAGAGGGCTTCGAGCGAGTCGAACTCTACGGTGATTGGAATAGCGAGCCGCCCACGTCCGAGAGCCTGCGGGTGCTGGCGGTCGGCTTCAAGGCCTGACGCAACAAAAAGGGCGGGCGCCACGGCTCCCGCCCTCGATGATCTTGAGAAGCTAGTCGACTTCGTGGTCGGTCTTGCAGACCGCCGGCGGCGTCTCCTGGATCACGGTGATCTGGATTGTTTCCGTGATCGTGATCAGAACGGTCTGGCAGGTCACGGTGATCGTGCCCGTCGAGTGACCGTCGCCGAGGGCGATGATCTCGATCAGATGGAGGTCGTTGAGCTCGTTCTCCTCATCCTGCGGAGTCACGAACTTGAGACTCGCGAAGTGGTCTTCGTCGCTCTTGATGGCGGTGACGATGGGTGTCACGCTACCGTGGATCTGCGACTTGGCGGTGGTCAACTGGTTCTGAACTTTGGCGGCGACTTTCGAGGCGCTGACGGCCTGGGTGACCTGCGTGGTGCAACCAGACTCGGTGGTGTTGAGCTTCGCGATCAGGTTGTCGCCGGCCTTCTTGACCGCGCTGACCAGGATCGCCTTGGAGTGATCGTCCGCCGGCTGGATCAAGGCGATGGTGGCGTCCTTGTGGTCGCCGTTCGAGACGATGACGAGGGTGGTGGGGACGGCCGCCACGGTCAACACGCTCACCGCGGTGACCGTGATGATCCGCTGGCCGACCCAGGTCAGAAGAAGCGTGAACATTACGATGAAACCTCCTCGAGGACCGCGTCCTCTGGAAGGATGAACGCGGGATAAGCGCCCCCCATCGATGGCCGGGGGACGGTGTCACCGCCTCGTGCCTCGGGTTCGCGGCGGCGTCACCGGGTCGTTGGCTGGGCGTGACCTCAGTTTTGGTTGACGCCTAAAGTCGAGCGCGGCTATACTTCTGCCCAATATGGGCTCCGGTCAGAGGGGGTGCAATCCAATTGTCGGAGATCAAGGTCCGCGACAACGAGACCTTCGAGAGCGCCCTTCGACGCTTCAATAAGAAGATCAAGCAGAACGGCGTCCTCTCCGAGGTGCGCCGGCGTGAGCACTACGAAAAGCCCAGCGTGAAGCGCAAGAAGAAGATCGCGGCGGCGCGTAAAAGGCGGGCTCGCACCACGTAATCCGACCTCGCCCGTACGCGAGGGGGCCCCGGTGAAGAGATGAGAGAGCGCGGCTCGTTTGCGATCGAGCGACTCCGGCGACGGGGGCGCATTTTCGCGCGCGATCTGCGTCTCGGTCACATCGGCGGGCGTCGCTGGCCGCCCTACCTCCGCTCCGCCGCCGTCACCCTGATCCTGGCCCTGGCGACCGCGCTGGTGGTCGCCCAGAACTTTCTGCCGAACCGCTTGAATCTGCGTGCCGGCGACGTCTCGAGTCAGGATGTGGTTTCGCAACAGTCGGTTCGCTTCGAGAGCCAGACGAAGCGCGATGAGGCGCGCGCCGCCGCCGCCGCCCAGGTGCCGGATCAGTTCGACAGCTCGATCAGCACTCAGCAGCGACAGGCGATCGATTCGCTCGCGACCAAGGTCGCCGACCTGCGCCAATCGACCAGCTCCGGCCCTGATCGATCGGCACAGCTGAGCCTGCTGGAGCCGCAGCTGAGCGATGCGCAGCGTCAATACCTGCTGCAGGCCGACGAAGGAACCGTGGCCACCATCTTCAAGAGCGCCGGCGACATCCTGCAGCAGCTGGAGAGCAACGGCATCAAGGCGGACACGTTGAAGAGCGCGCAGGACTCCGCCCAGACCCGGGCCGCGGCGCTGCACCTCGACGCCACCGGCGCGTCGGCGGTCGCCACCCTTGTGCGCGCCCACTTGAAAACCAACTTCCTGCAGGCCGAGACCACGGTGAAGCGGCAACAGGCCAGTGATGCTGTGACGCCGGTGTTCGTCAACGTGGCGCAGGGCCAGACCATCATCCGCTACGGCGACCTGGTAACGCCGTTCCAGCTCGAGGAGGCGCAGGCCGTCGGGCTGCTCGCGCCGAGGACCGATTGGGCTCGAATCCTGGCGGTCTTCATGCTGGTCATCATCCTGTTCGCGGTCGCCCTCGGCTATTTGATGCAGTTCCGGCCGGCGATCCTCCGGGATCCGCGACAGCTGGGCACGCTGGGCGGGCTGATGCTGGTGCTGCTGGTGGTCGCCAAGCTCGCCATTCCCCTCAATCCGATTGCGCAATACCTGGTGCCGATGGCGGCGGTACCGCTGCTGGTGGCGGCCTTGATGGACACTGGTCTCGGCATCATCGTGGCGCTCGCGGTCGGCCTGTTGACCGGGATCATCGCCGACAACGTGCTGCCACTCACCCTGGTCGGTTTCCTCGGCGGCGCCATCGGGTCGATCTACGTGCACCGACTGGAGCGGCTCGGCCAGTGGGTCACCGCCGGCATCCTGGTGGCCGGGGCGCAGTTCGTGACCCTGGTCTCGCTCTCGTTGATCGAGCGGCACCAAACCCTCGATGAGATCCTCTCCATCGGCGGCCTGGCACTGATCAGCGGCCTGCTTTCCGCCCTGATTGCGGGTGGGGCGCTGACCTTCCTTGGCGAGATCACGCAGGTCATCACCCCCATCAAGCTGATGGAGCTGATGACCCCCAACAATCCTCTGCTCAAGCGGCTGATGATGAGCGCGCCGGGGACTTATAACCACTCGATCGTGGCCGCCAACCTGGCGGAAGCCGCGGCCGAGGCGGTCGGCGCCAACCCAGTGCTGGCTCGCGTTGGCTGCTACTTTCACGACATCGGCAAGATCCGCCGGCCACATTTCTTCGTCGAGAACCAGGCGGACATCGGCAATATCCACGAGAACCTGTCGCCGACGACCAGCTCCGACATCCTGAACGCCCACGTGACCGAAGGCGTCGAGCTGCTCAAGCAATATCACTTTCCGACCGCCATTCGCGAGATCGTTCAGCAGCACCAGGGCACCACCGTCAAGCGCTTCTTCTACCGGCAGGCGCTCGAACAGGGTCTGGACGTCAGGGAGGATGACTTCCGCTATCCAGGCCCGCGGCCGCGCAGCAAGGAGGCGGCGATCGTGATGATCGCCGACACGGTCGAGGCGTCCGCCCGAACGCTCAAGGATCGGAGCACGGAGGGGATACGCGACCACGTCCACCGGATGATCCAGGGGTTTACCCGCGATGGCCAGCTCGACGAATGCGATCTCTCGTTCCGGGACCTCCGGCTGGTGGAGGAGGCAATGGCCAACATGGTGGTCAGCATTTACCACGCCCGGATCGAATATCCCGCGGCCGTGGCCGAGACCCCGATTGCCGGGGCTGCGGTCGATACCGCGGGCGGCGGCCACGACGGCACCCTCGACGCCGAGGACAGGACGATCCCGCTGCCGCGGCCGAGCACGCGCCCCCGGCCGAGCACGTCCTGAGTTCAGGGCGCAATGTTGGGCGGCCAATTTCGATATGCCTACGTGCTCCTTTCGGGCTCCGTGATCGTGCTCGCCTACGTGGCGGCGGCCGCCGTGATCATCCCGGCCGTCTCGATGATCGGCTTTGGGAAGATCCCGAAGTTTCTCCGCCGCGGGGCGGGAGCCAGCAAGACCCGGACTCGGATGGAGGGCACGGGCCTGCTGCTGATCGGGGCCTTCATCCTGGCCGATGCCCTGGCCGCCGACCTGGGCCGCCGGTCGGAGGTGCCGCAGGACTGGATCCTGCTGGTCTGGGTACTGCTGGCCGCGGGGCTGATCGGGATCCGCTACATCGCCGGCCGCGCCGACGCCGCGAGCCGCGCTGAGCGCAAACCAGAAGAACCGGCCGCCTGACCGAACGCCCGGTTACGATACAAGCCGTGCTCATCCAGATGAGCCGTTGGGGTCCCGCATCCCTGGCCTCGGGTGTCGATCTGGATGGCCTGAAGGACCTGCTGCAGGGGGCGGCGCGAATCCTGAAGGTCCGAGCCAAGACCGTCACCGTCCTCACCCTCACCGGGGATGAACACCTGCGCGAGTACAACCGTCGCTATCGTGGCCTCGATGAGCCGACCGACGTCCTCGCTTTCGCCGCCCAGGAAGCGCCGAAGGACCAGCGGTTCCAGGCGCCGCCCGGAACCGAGGACTGGTTGGGTGACATCGTGATCTCGCTGCCGCGGGCGCGGCGACAGGCTCGAGAGGCGGGCCACCCGATCAACGACGAGGTCCGCCTGCTCGCCGTGCATGGCTTCCTACACCTGCTCGGCTACGATCACGCCGATCCGGCCGAAGAGACGGCGATGACCGCCCTGACCAACCGGATTCTCGGATCATCACCATGACGCCTCGCTCCGACGCGGAGTTCGAAGCCGAACGGATCGGCAGCCCGAGCCGGGCGCGCCGGATCGACCTCCGCCGCACGCTGTACAGCTTCCGTCATGCCGGCCGTGGCTTTGCCTGGGCGCTCACCTCGCAGGCGAACCTCCGGGTCCACATCGGTGCTGCCGCCGTGGTCCTGATTGCGGCCTTGCTGCTGCACTTTTCCCCGATCGAATTCGTCGGCCTGACCCTCTGCTTCGCGGTGGTCATCGCGGCCGAGCTGTTCAACACGGCGCTCGAGGTCCTGATCGATTACGCCTGGCCCGAGCATCATCCGATGATCGGCCGGGCGAAAGACGTGGCAGCGGCAGCGGTCCTCACCGCGGCCGTCGGCGCCGCCATCGTCGGGGCGCTGCTGTTTGCCCGGCATCTCTTCCACCTGGCTTGAGCGCCGCCGACGTCGTGATGGAGGCGCTCGACGCCTTGCGGGCGCGCGATTGGGAGGGATTGGCCCGCCGGCTGCACCCTGACGTGGTGCATCGCACGCCGGGAGTTCCCGAGCCGATCCTGGGCCGCGAGGCATTCGTGTTGCTGAGTCGCCAGGCGGTGGCGAAAACACCGGACGTGACGTTCGAGGTGGAGCGTGTCGTGACGGAAGGCGAGACGGTGGTGGTCATCGGCGAATGGACGTACACGGGCCCTCAGGGGAAGGTGCGGCAGCCGTCGGTCAGTGTGGTGGACGTACAGGAGGGCCTGATCATGCGCGACCTCGAGTACGTCGGGCTGGCGATCTGAAGGGAGCACGGGGTTTCCGAGTTACAGTCCTGTGACGGCGCGGATCGCGGTCATCGATGACGAGGCGCCGAACCGGACATCGACCGGCTGCGCGCGACCGGGATTCTGAGTCATCGGATTCGGCTGGTGATTTCCAACCCACACGGGAGCTTGCAGCTCAGCCGGGCGGAGGTCGCCGCGGCCTTGAAAATGGAAGTGGCGGCGATGATCCTTTACCAGCGCGATGAGTTTTCCGCGGCGAGCAAGCGGCGCTTGCCGATCGTCATCCAGCAACCGCAGGCTCCGGTGACCAGCCAGTTCAGTGAGCTGATGAAAGCGCTCTTGGCCGTCTGACGCGCGCCGGTAAACTGAACCCTATTCGTACTCCTCCTGCTGCCGTCGAACCACGCCGCCCCCCGCTTCTGCAGCTTTCGGCCCTCCAGTATCCCGAGTTCCGCCGCTATTACGTCGGCCAGGCGGTCTCCGTCATCGGCACCTGGATGCAATCGGTGGCGGCGGCCTGGCTGGTGCTGCAGCTGTCGCACAACTCCGCCTTTGCGCTGGCCGTGTTTGGGGCATTCAGCTATGCGCCGGTGCTCGTCTTCGGTCTCTACGCCGGCACCCTGGTGGACCGATTCCCCCATCGCGACGTACTGCTGGTGACGCAAGTCGTGTCGCTCGCCGGGGCGGTCCTTTACGCGGCCCTCACCGCCACCCACACGATCACGCTGCCGATCGTCCTGGTGCTGGCCGCCGTCCTCGGCCTGAACCAGGCGCTGTATTTTCCGGCGCGGCAGGCCACCGTGCTGGAAATGGTGGGGCGCGGAGAGCTGGCCAGCGCGGTAGCCCTCAACTCGACGGCCTTCAATCTCGCTCGCATCGTTGGCCCGGCCATCGGGGGGATTGTGATCGCGACCCTCGGGGTCGCCGCCTGCTTCTGGCTCAACGCGGTCAGCTACCTCGGCGTGATCGCCGCCTTGCTGACGATTCGTCGCCGTCCCTTGACGGTCGGCCCCCCGCAGACCGCGCTGCAGCTGATGGCGGAAGCGCTCCGCTACGTGGCGCGCACCCCCATCCTGGCTGGCCTCTTTCTGCTGCTGTTCGTTGCCGGGACCTTCGGCGCGAACTTCAACCTGGTGCTGCCGCTGTTCACCCGGGTCGTGCTGCATGCCAACGCCGACACGCTCGGCTACCTGTTCGCCGCGCAGGGCGTCGGATCGCTGATCGGTGCGCTTACCATGGCGGCCGCCGGTGGGTTTCTGCTCGAGCCCCGCCGGATCGTGATGGGCGCGCTGCTGTTTGCGCTCACCGAGTTGCTGTTCGTCACCGTGCCGGGCTTCACCCAGACGATCGTGCTGCTGCTCGTGATCGGCTGGTCGTTTGCGGTCTACTCGATTGGCACCAATACCGTGGTGCAGGTGCGCTCGCCTGATCGGATGCAGGGCCGCATGGTGAGCCTGTACTCCGTGCTGTTCATCGGGGTCACGCCGATCGGCAACATCTGGGCGGGCATCGTGGCGCATCTCTTCGGCCCCTCGGCCGCCGTGTGGCTGGGTGGCGTCCTGACGGGCGTCGCCGGGCTCGGAGTCCTCGCGTATTTCTTGACTAGGCGCGGTTGAAGTCGGTCATCGCCCGCTCGAGTCCGTGCTCGACGGCGACCTCGACCGCGTCAGCGACCCGGCCGACGATTTCGGGCAGCTGGGTTCGCTCGAGCTCGGTGAACGGACTGAGCACATAATCGACCCCGTCGCCAGGTGGCCGGCCGATGCCGACCCTGAACCGGATCACATCGTTCGTGCCCAGCGACTCGATCACCGAATCAATGCCGTGATTGCCCGCCGAGCTGCCGCCCCGACGGATCCGGAGCCGGCCAAACGGCAGATCGAGGTCGTCATGGACGATCAACACCCGGTCCAGCGGCACGTTGTATTTCGCGCGCAGCGCCTTGGCCGCTTGCCCGGAGAGGTTCATCATGGTTTGCGGCTTCGACAGCACCAGCTCCCTGTCACCGAGTCGGATTCGTCCGGTCAGCGACTTCGCCGCCCGATCGCTGATCCGGCCACCGTGCCGGCGGGCGAGCTCGTCGGCCACCAGAAAGCCGAGGTTGTGCCGGGATCGCTCGTACTCCCGGCCGGGGTTGCCAAGACCGATCACCAGCCAGCGATCGGCCGCGGGGGGCGGCTGGATTTTCCGGCGGAACATCGCCCCGTAGCGTAAAGCACCCAAAAGGCCCCCTCGCCGCCGCCGTTGCACTCTCGCCAGCCGTGGGTCTCTTTCAGCGTCCATTGAGCCCTCGATCGATTCGCGCCTGCCTCTGGGCGGCGGGGCTTTGCGCCCTGCTCGGCGCCACCATCGCCTGGGTCGGCCCGGCCCAGCCGTACCAGGCGCCGTGGGCCTGGATCAGCTTCATCGGCATGTGCGTGATCGACGACTTCGTGCTCGGGTCGAAGGAAGGGGCCATAGTCAGTGAGCTGCCGAAGTTTGCCCTGTTGGCGGCGGTCATCGTCTTTCGGCGGCACCCGGAGCTCACCGTCCTGGTGGCGGTCACGGCGGCGCCCATCGGCAGCCTGCTCAAGGGCCAGCGGTGGTCGACCCAGGTGACGGCGGCCGCGCACTGGGTGCTGGCCGCGGTCGTGGGCGCGGCGGCCTTCCGCCTGGTCGGGTTCGAAGACACGCCGCACTTCGTGGCGGCCACCGGCGTCTTGATGGTGATCTATTACGCCCTCGGGCCGGTCCTGGGTGCGTGGCTCGATGCGAGGTTCACCGGCGCGGCCTTCGCGGCCACCTTCGCCGCGCACCGCCGGCTCGCGATCCCGCTGGAGGTCGGTGGCGTACTGCTGGCCCTGGCCTGGCGGACCGCCTGGCTCGAACCCGCTGCGCTCAAAGTGGCCGACGGCGCGCTGGTGACGGTCGCCGGCATCTTCCTGGGGTTCGTCTGGGGCGGGCGATCGAGCCGGGTATTTGCGCCCGGCACACCGATTCCGCTCCGCCCCCTGGTGGCGGCCGGTGCCGTCCTGCTCGTGAGCCAGGCAACGCCCTCGCCCTGGTCCTGGCTGTTACCACTGGGGCTCGCCGTCGTCGCCGGGATCTGGGCCACCTGGCGCCAGGTCTACCCGGTCGCGTGCGGGGCACTCGGCGCCTACTGCAACGAGATCGTCCGGGCGGCAAACGACGGCCGGATGCCGGTCGAGGGACACGGCGTCCTGGCCGCCATCGGCAACCGGGCGGACAGCTACGCCCTGGCCGGATCGCACACGAACTTCGCCTGGCTCGACGACCGATTCCACCTTCCGCCACCGTTTCCCGGGATCGCGAGCGCCGGCGACATCCTGATCGCGATCGGCATGGCCTGGTTCGTCGCCTCGCTGATGCTGCGACCGTCGTCGACCGCGGCCGATGACGACCAGGCCGAGGTCAGCGCGCAGGCATTCGACGTCGCCGCCTGAGTTTGGGTCGCGGGGCCCTTGCGTCGTGCTGCCCGTCGTGGTTCCTTGGTCGGCAGATGCAGGTCTGGGCGCTCATCCTCGCGCTGCTGGCGCCGCTGTCCACCATGTGGCGACTGCCCGCCACCGGCCTGCCACCGCCCAAGGTCGCGGTCTTCGAGCTCGCCCGTCCCGCGCCGGCCGTTCCCGCTATCAAGGCGCGCGCCGCGTTCGTCCTGGATCTCGACGCCGGCATCACGCTCTTCCAGATCGACCCGCACGGGCGTCACGCTCCGGCCAGCCTGACCAAGGTCGTGACCGCGCTGGTCGCGCTGGACCACCTTCGGCTCGACCAGGTGGTGACGGTCCCCGCATCGATCAACCAGCTGCCCTGGGACTCGACCCGGATGGGGCTGCGCGTGGGTGAGCAGGTGGCGGTGCGCGATTTGATGGAGGGTCTCTTCCTCAACTCCGGCAACGACGCCGCCATCACCCTGTCGGAGGCCGCCATGCCGAGGGCGACCTTCGTCGGGTTGATGAATGCGAAGGTGGCCGCGCTCGGGATGGCCGACACGCACTTCGTCAACCCGATCGGTCTCGATGACCCCGGCCACTACACGTCGGCGGCCGACCTGGCGGAGGCCGCGATCGAGCTCACGTCGCGATACCCGATGGTGGCGGCGATGGCGGCAACCCCGAGCCTGACGCTACCGGCCACCGCCTCGCACCACGCCTACCCGCTCTACAACCTCAATCAATTGATTCGAACCTATCCCGGCGCGACCGGCCTCAAGACCGGGTGGACCGGTCGGGCCGGCGGATGCCTGATCGCGACCGCGACCCGTGGCGGACACCATCTGCTGGTGGTGGTCCTGGGATCGCCGCGCATTTTCGACGAAGCCGCCGCGTTACTCGACTATGGATTCGCGAGCTCGGCGGCGTAATACGCTCTACTTCATTGCGCTGGCGGGTTTGTTGGCCGTCATCTACGCGAGCTACCGGACGCTGGGCATGGCCGGGTCGCCGCCCGAGAAGTCCCTCAGCGAGCTGCTGACCGCATTGGATCAAAAGCAGGTGGCCCGGGCGACGCTCAATGCCGATGGGGACCGGGTCGATTGGTCGGACCGAGGTGGGGTTCAGTACCGCAGCTTCTATCCGGTTGGGTATCAGCTGGCCGACAAACTTCACGAGGGGCAGGTATCGATCACCGTGACCCCGCCATCGTCGACGAATCTCTGGCTGACGGTGCTGCTGCCGAACATCCTGCTCTTCGTCGTGATCGGCGGGTTCATGGTGTACCTGCTGAAAACCGTGAGGCGCAGCGAGCTCCGCGCTTAGCGGAGCTGACGTTTGAGCTGAACAAGCGGTGGTAAGCTGACCCCGCACGCCCGGGGTTTCGCCCGCGGGCGCATTTTTGCGTGGCTGCAATTTCATGACGGACACCCTGCTCGAACTCATCGATCGCCTTCCGGCTCGCGAACGGCTTGAGGCGTGGTGGAGCGCGCCCGCCGCCCGGCTCGACGCCCACGGGCTGCCGGCCAGCGCCCTGCCGGTCTTCGCCGTCTGGCTGGCGATGCGCGCCCGACGCCCGGTGCTGGCGCTGGTCGCAGATCCCGAGGGGTCCTTCCAGGAGGCGGGCGCGTGGTTTCGCGAGGACGTCCGAACGGTCGTCTTTCCGGCGGTCGAAACCCTCCCCTTCGACCGGCTGGCGCCGGACGAGGAGACGGTGCGTCGGCGGCTGGAGGCG
>VBDZ01000143.1 GCA_005881215.1 Chloroflexota bacterium
ATTCCGAGAATATGTCTGGCGCCCATCGTCCTAACCAGGCGCCGCTCGTGCATGACTACTTCATTCAGCGTTTTGCGAGCGCGGGCTCGGGTGCAAACGCCTGGGAACGGGCCGCGGTTTCGATGAGCGTCGCCACGTCATCCGGGTGGGAGACCATCGCCACGTGGCTCGACGGAACCTCGACGGTGGTGGCACCCATCCGCTTGGCGAACAGTCGCTCGGCGTCCGGCGGGATCGCCTGGTCGTCAGCGGCAACGAGGTACCAGGACGGCACCGATTTCCAGGCCGGGACCCCCATCACTTCCTGAAGTGCGGTCGCCGACAGTGCCTGCTGCACAGCGAACATGACCCTGGCTTTCACCGGATCGACGTCAGCGGCGAAGTGATTCACGAAGTCATCCTCCGGCAGCCAGGCGAAGCCCTGCTTGTCGATGATCAGGTGGGCAATCGCCGGAGTCGGAGGCCCCTGCGACAAGAGCTTGCCGATTGATTCGCCCTGGTCGAGTGCGAAGGCCGCGATGTAGACGAGCCCGACGACGTTGGGGGCGTCGGTGCCGAGCGCGGTCATGATCTGGCCCCCATACGAGTGGCCGGCCACGATCGTCGGGCCATCCTGGCGGGCCAGCACCTGGCGCAGCCGAGCGACATCAGCCGCCAGCGTGGTCATCGGAAACTGGGGCGCCGTCACGTGGTAGCCGTCGGCCTGCAGGCGCTCGATCACCCCGCTCCAGCTGGAGCCGTCGGCCCAGCCGCCGTGGACGAGAACGACATTCGGTAAAGCACTCATTTCACTGAACCTCCATTCAACGGTCGATTGACGACTACGCCTTTCGTGCGGCGAGGGCGGCGCGAGCGGCCTGAACGAGGTCGGCGCCGGTGTTGGCGTGACCGTTGATCCCCCAGCCGCCCTCGGGTGACTCGGTGAGCAGTACCCACGTGCGCTCTTTGAGGCCGGGGTCGCCGGCGGCCGCGGCGACGATGTCCGTTAGTTCCTTGACCACACCGAGCTGCTTCTCACGATCGAGGACGCCAATCGGGGTGAGGACCTGGACGCGGACGTAGTTGCTGTCACCGACGACGTTGGACAGAGAGTCGGCCGGCAGCTCGTGGATGAACGCGGCCGTGTTGTTCCGAAACAGCGGGAGGTCGGGCACTTTCTCCCACCGCATCACCGCGGCCGCGAGGTCCTTGGCCAGGGCGTGTTTGTCGCTGAAGGTTCCGGTCGCACCGTAGACATCGATCATTGGCATCGGCGTTCTCCTTTCAGGCGTTGAGCCCAGGCACTTAACAATAGCCACGTGCGTTGCAACATGCAACTCTGTATCGTTGGTTTATGCAGCGAACCAACTTCGGCGAGATGAACTGCTCGGTGGCCCAGTGTCTCGACGTCGTCGGCGAATGGTGGAGCCTGTTGATCCTCCGCGACGCCTTCCTGGGCGTGAGGCGCTTCGACCATTTCCAGGCTCGCCTCGGCATCGCGCGCAACATCCTCACCCAGCGGCTCAACCGTTTGGTCGACAACGGTGTACTCAAGCGGGTGCCCTACGAGGATCATCCGCCACGCTGGGAATACCGTTTGACCCCGAAAGGCCGCGATTTGTGGCATGTGATGGCGGCCATGCGCCAATGGGGCGATCGATGGGCGGCGCCCAACGGACCGCCGCTCAGGATCAAGCACAAGGGCTGCGGCCGGATCGTCGAGGTGCTCCCGGTCTGTTCGCACTGCGGCGAACGACTCGACATCCATGCCTTCACCGCGATCCCGGGGCCAGGCGCCGCTCCAGGCGATTTCGACCACACCGCCCTGGCAAGGACTTTGGCTTAAGCCCGGGCGGTCTCCATGTCCGACGTGGCGACATGGCAGGCGGCCGTGTGGCTCGGCCGTAGCTCCCGGAGTCGCGGGGTATCCGTCGAACACACGTCGATCGCGTAGGGGCAGCGCCAGCGGAAGCGGCAACCTTCACCGGGATCGACCACCCGGGGCGGCTCGCCGACATCCGCGGCCGGCATGCTCGTCAGCGGGGCTCGCGGATCCGGCACCGCCGACAGCAACAACTGCGTGTAGGGGTGCTTGGGGTGGGCCAGGACATCTTCGGCCGGACCGCTTTCCACCACGTGCCCGGCGTACATGACCAGCAGCTGGTCCGCCACGTAGCGGGCGCTCGCGATGTCATGGGTGATGTAGAGGATCGATACGCTCTTCAGTCGACGCAGCTCGGCCATCAGGTTCAAGATGCCGATGCGCACGGATACGTCCAGCATCGACACCGGCTCGTCGGCCAGGATCAGCTCGGGCGAGCAGGCGAGTGCGACGGCGAAACCGATCCGCTGCCGCTGACCTCCACTCAGCTCGTGTGGATACTTGGTGAGAAACGTTGCCGGGGGCGTCAGGCCGACGGATGCCAGGATCTCTTCGGCTGCCCGGCGGCGCGCAGGGTGGCTGAGCTCGGGCTGGTGCAACTTTAGGGCCCGCATCAGGGCGTGGGACGCAGGATAAACCGGGTTCAGCGAGCTGTACGGATCCTGAAAAACCATCGGAACCCGGCCGTGATACTCGAGAACGTCACGGCGTGACCGCCGTTCGCTCAGGCGCTGGCCCTTGAAGAAGATCTCCCCCGCGGTCGGACGGTAGATCAACGCCAGCAGGCGCGCGATCGTGCTCTTGCCGCTGCCGCTTTCGCCCACCAGGGCGACGACCTGCCCACCGCCGATCGTCAGGTTGACGTCGTCAACGGCATGAAGGTACCGGCGCGACAAGAGGCTGCCTACACGAAAGTGGCGCGTCAGGCCGACCGTCTGCAGGATCGGCTGCTGCTTAATGGTCGCGGCCATAGAGGTGGCATCGAACCAGCGTGCTGCCGATGGCGACCATCGCCGGAGGCTCGACGCGAAACCGCGGCTCAACCAGGGGACAGCGCGGAGCGAACCGGCAGCCGGCCGGCGGATGCGCGAGATCGGGAGGAGACCCGGGGATGCCCTGCAGCGTCGCCTTCGGGCCGCTGATGGATGGGAACGATTGCATCAGCGCACGGGTGTACGGATGCTTGGGATCGTCGAAGAGATCGCGCGTCTTGCCGAGCTCGACGATCTGGCCGGCGTACATGACCGCCAGCCGGTCGGAAAAATGGCTGACCAGCGACATGTCGTGCGTGACAAAGATCGCGGCGAAGCCGATCCGGCGCTGCAATTCCTTGATCTGCAGCATCAGCGATCGTTGCGCCACCACGTCGAGCGCGGACGTCGGCTCATCCATGATGACCAGCTCCGGCGTGAAGACGAGCGCCATCGCGATCATGGCCCGCTGCCGCATGCCGCCGCTCAGCTGGTGGGGATAGCTCTTGAGATGGACGGGGTCGATGCCCACCATGCGCAATAGCGCGGCCGAACGGTTGGGGGACTCCTCTTTCGGAATCGCGTCGTGGGCGTCGATCGTATCCCGCAGCTGTGCGCCAACGGTCAGCACGGGATTGAGGGCGTTCATCGCGCTCTGCATCACGAGCGAGTAGTCGCGCCACCGGATCTCGCGGAGGGCCTCCTCATCCATGGCCAGCAGGTCGCGGCCCTTGAGCCGGACACTGCCGCCGGCGATCGTGGCCGGCGCGCTGAGTAGGCGGGCGATGGCGTAGAGGAGGGTTGACTTGCCGCAACCGGATTCGCCGACGATGCCGATGAACTCGCCGGGCGCGACCTGGAGCGAAACCTGGTCGACAGCGCGGACGGCGCCGGCGTCGGCGTCATAATCCACGGTCAGGTCGTCGACCTCGAGCAGCGGTTTGACGGCGATCACCTCCGTCGGCGAACCGGGCGCAGGGCCGGATTGCTGATCTCGTCGAAGGCGTAATTGAGCAACGCGAAGGCGGCGCCTAGCAACGCGATGCACAATCCCGGAACGATCGCCCACAGCGGCGATCCGGCATTGAGAGCGCCGTTGTTCTCGGCCCAGAAGAGCATGGTGCCCCAGCTCATGTCGCTCGGATTGCCGAGGCCGATGAATTGCAGACCCGCCGCCGCGAGCACGGCATAGAGCGCCGCGCCGAGAAAGTTGGCGACGATCAAGGAGGTCATGGTTGGCAAGATCTCCGCCGTGATGATGTAAAAGCCCCGCTCGCCGCGGGAACGCGCCGCATCGAGGAATTCGCGATGGCGCAGCGAGAGGGCCTGCGACCGCAGCTGCCGCGCACCGTAGGACCAGCCCGTGATGACGATCACCACGATCAGGACGGCCAGGCCTCCGCCGCGCGCATAGGCGGCCAGCACGATCATCAGCGGCAGGGTCGGGAGGACGAGGAAGACGTCGGTCAGCAGCGACAGAACGTGGTCTCCCGAGCCGCCCAGGTAGGCGGAGGAGACGCCGATGAGGACGGAGAGGAGCGTGGCCATCAGCCCCGCCACGATGGCTATCGCGAGTGACTCGCGGGTTCCCCAGATCAGCTGCGAGAAGATGTCCTGACCGTTGCCGGTCGTCCCCAGCAGATGGGCGCCGGACGGCGGCAGGGTCTGGTCGAAGATCTGGGCATGCGGGTCATAGGGCGCGAGGATGCCCGGAATGATCGCCACCACCACGAACAGGCCGAGAATGATCGCCCCGGCGAGCGCCTTGCGGTTATGGCGCAGCGCCGCGCCGACAAGCCGCAGGGCGCCGGCCTGAGGGCGAACCTCGTCGGCCCGAGCCGCCGTCTGGTCGGCGATGAGTCGAACATCCAGGCCCATCGAGCCCCTTAGGCGCGCTCCCTCGTCCGCGGGTCGAGCCACGCTGTCAACACATCGGCCGCCAGCACCGCGAGCAGCACCGCAAACGTGATCAGGAAGAACAGGGCCTGCATCAGCGAGAAGTCCTCGTTGTTGACCGCCTGTAAGAGAAAGGTGCCCAGCCCCGGGTAGTTGAAGACGATCTCCACCAGCAGGGCGCCGCTGATGACGAAGCCCAGCGACATCGCAAAGCCGACCAGGTTGGGCAGGATCGCGTTGCGCGCCGCGTACTGGAACATGATCCGGCTGGTTGAGAGACCCTTGGCCCGGGCCATCTTGATGTAGTCCTCGGCCAGGGTGGTGATCATGTTGTTGCGCATGGTCAGGATCCAGCCGCCGATGGACGTCAACACGATGGTGAACGCAGGCAAGATCGAGTGATAGACAACGTCCGAGATGTAGGGCCAGGAGAACTCGCTGGTCACCTCCGAACTGCTGCCGAACGCCTGCGGAAACCATCCGAGGGTGACCGCGAAGATCAGGATGGTGAGCAAGCCGACCCAGAAGTAGGGGAAGGCGGAGATGACGACGAAGACCGGCGGCAGCAGGCTGTCCAGGACGCCGCCACGCCGCCAGGCGCCGAAAATACCGATCAACGTTCCCAGCACGAAGGCGATGACGGTGGCCGTGCCGACCAGCCCGAGCGTCCAGGGCAGGGCGAGCATGATCACGTAGCTGACCCGCTGGGGGTAGAAGCCCAACGAAACCCCGAAATCGCCGCGCAGCATGTTCCCCAGGTAGGAGACATATTGCTGCAGCAGGTTCTGGTCGCTGTGGATGCCGAGCGCGACCTCCAGGCTTTTGACCGTTGCCGGGTTGATGCGACCGTGAAACCGAGTGCGTAGGGCCACTTCGGGACCGCCCGGAAGCAGCCGGGGCAGGATGAAGTTGAGGGTGACGGCCGCCCAGAGGGTGACGACGAAGAATTCCAGCCGCCGGATCAGGTACCGCATTTCCTACATTCTCAGTCCGTCGAAGGGACGGCGGGTCCGCCCCGCCGTCCTCCTCGGGCGGATAGCGCGCTTATTTCTTGTGCACCCTGAGCATGACCTGTTCCCAGTCGGGAATATTCCAGGGTGCTGGCGCCGCATACGGGTCATCCTTCGTCGGCCAGCCGGCGAACACCTTGGTGTCGTACTGATACCAGGAGACGCTCTCGGTGACCGGGATCACGGGGACCTGTTCGAGCACGATGCCCTCGATCTGCTTCATGATCTTGTGCTGCTCGGCGCTGTCGGTTGTGGCCGTGAATTGCTCGATCAGCTTGTCGGTGGTGGCGTCGTTGAATCGGCCATAGTCGCCCGACGCGGTCTGGCCGAGGGGCGCGGTCGTTTGACTGTAGAGCGTGTTGCGGAGCTCGTAGAAGGGGTTCGGCCCCGGCGACGTCGATAGCGATCCATAGCCGAGCTGGAAGTCACCGGTGAAGAGCTTGTTGAAGTAGTCGTCGTGCGAGAAGTCCTGCTCCTTGACCTCCACCCCCGCCTGTTTCAGGTTGTCGGCCACCACCTGCAGCGAGGCGGTCCAGTCGGTATAGCCGGAGATGCTGATCACCGTGAAGGAGAGCCGCTTTCCCGAGCTGTCTTTGAAGATCCCGTCGCTGCCCTTGGTAAGACCGGCCTGCTGTAGCAGCGACTGCGCCTTGGCCGGATCGAACTTGTAGTTGTACTTCGCGGCCTGGTTCGAGTCGTACCAGTCGTTGAAGGTCGGGGTGACCACGCCGGTCTGGTTGCCGGCCGGCTGGTAGCCATATTCCCCGATCTTGGAGACCTTGCCGCGGTCGATGCCAAAGGCCAGCGCCTGCCGCACCAGCTTGTTGTCCAGCGGCTTGACCGTCAGGTTCATGAAGAGGTTGACGTTCTGGATGGGCGGGAACCAGTAGTGGCGGTTGGCCTTGTCCTTGTTGACCCAGTAGGTGTCGATGTTGGGGATGAATTGACCGCCCCACTGCGCCTGGCCAGTCGCCAGGTACTGGTTAGCGGGATCGTTGTCGGTGAAGGCCGGGTAATTGACCTTGTCGAGATAGGGCAGACCCGGTTGCCAGTAGTGCGGGTTTCGGGTGTACGCGATGTTCTGCGGGGTGCAGCCGCCCTGCGCCACCAGGAACGGCCCGGTGCCGATGGGAACCGCATCGTTTTCGCTGACGGGGTCCTTGATCTGGGACCAGATGTGCTGCGGAACGATTGGCTGCTGGCCGGCGATGTAGTAAAAGGATGGCGCCGACGGCGATTGGAAGGTCATGACCACCTGGTCGGATCCCTGCTTGCTGACTCCGGAGAGCACCGACCAGACCGACTGGAGGTCGAGGGCGCTGTTCGACTTGATCAGGTTGAACGTATAGAGGACGTCATCCGCCGTGAATGGCTGGCCGTCGCTCCACTTGACACCCGACCGGATGGTGAAGGTCAGCGTCTTGTTATCCGAGCTCCACTTGTAGGAGCTGGCCAGCATCGGCGTCTGCTTGCCGCTGAGCAGGTTGACATAGACCAGCTGCTCATAGACCGGCCCGAAAGCAAACGAGGCGTCATTGGGATTCAACGGGTTGAACCCGCAGGCCCACAGCGTGCCGCTCTCGTTGTCGATCACGAGCGTGCCCCCCTTGCTCGGGGTGCCGCCCGAGCTCGAGGTCGTGCCGCATGCTGCCGCCAACACGGCGATCACCGCCAGCGAACTGATCAGAAGTCCCCGAGGTCGTTTCATGCCACCGTCCTCCTCTTCCTCACTGTTGTCGGTTGGTCATCTCGCGGCTTCACCCGCGGCCTGCTGAAGTTGGCGACCTGGCTGGCGCGCAAAGACCCGCTCGCGGGCCGCTTCGAGGGCGATGGCCACGGCCCCTTGCAAGACCGCGTCATCACCCAGCGCCGACACGGCGATCTTCGGCCGGAAAGGAAGGATCTGGCGCAGCTCGCGTTCGATGGGCTCGATCAAGAGGTCGCCGCTGCGACCGATGCCTCCGCCGAGGATGACCAGCTCCGGATCCAGCACCGGGGCGATGGTGGCGATAGCGAGTGCCAGCCGTTCTGCCTCGAGCGCGACCACGCGCTCCGCCGTTCGGTTCCCGTGGCGCGCGGCGCCGAACACGGATTCGGCCGTGAGCGAGCCGCGCATTCCCAACCGCCTGGCCTCGCGTACGATGCCGGCCGCGGCGGCGGCCTCTTCGAAGCTGCCGCGGCGCCGGTTGGCGGGGTCCTTCGGGTCTCGTGGGCCCACCGGCAGGTAGGCGATCTCGCCGGCCGCGCCGTGGGCCCCGCGGCGGAGCTGGCCGTCGATGACCAGGGCCAGCCCGATGCCGGTCCCGATCGAGATCAGCACGAAGTTGCGCAGGTTGCGACCGAGGCCGTGGTCGCGCTCGGCTAGCGCCGCCAGGTTGACGTCGTTCTCGAAGCTGACGCTGGAGCCGAGCTGTTCGCGGACCGCCTCGACCAGACCGTGGCGTCCCCAGCCCGGAAGGTTGGGTGCCATCGCGACATAGCCGCGCGCCGGGTCGAAGACGCCGGGGCTTCCGACGGCGGCTTGCGTCACCTGCGACCAGGCGACCCCGGCTTCCCGGGCCAGCCGGTGCGCGATCGAGCCGATCTGCCCGATCAGCTGGCGCTGGCTCGTGACACGCGCGCGCTCGTCGCGGCGGGCGACGATCTTGCCGCTGATGTCGGCGATGGCGGCCCGCACCCACTTTCGCCCGACGTCGATCCCCACCACCCAGCCGGCCGAAGGGTTCACCTCGTACAGCACGGCGCTCGGTCCGCGATCACCGTGAGACCGGCCGACCTCGAGCACCAGTTCCGCGCGGAGCAACCCGGACAACGCCAGCGAGACGGTCGGCTTCGAGAGCCCGCTGACGCGGGCCACCTGGGCGCGCGAGAGCGGCCCCCGGTTGTGAATCAACTCCAGGACACTGCGCTCATTGATAGCGCGCAACAGGCTGGGCGTTCCGGCCGTGATGGGCGCGGCGGCTCCGGTGCCGCCGTCAGTCCTCCCGATCAGCACGCCGCTTGACACCGCAGCCATAGTTAGGAAGAATTCCTTACGATAAGATAGAAGGCGCGAGGGCCGCCGTCAAGAGGGAAAAACGTGAACCGGTCAGTTCGGGCGAAAAAAGCGGGGCAGGTGGTCGTGGTTGGCGTCGAGGAGCGCGCCCAGCAGCGCCTGGGCCGTGGCGTAGGTGCGGACCAGCGGGTTGGCCATCAGGGCGTGGAGGGCGGCCGTGCGATCCCCGTTGACCGCGGCGGTCACCGTCAGCCGCTCGTAGGCCTTGACCTGCTGCACCAGCCCGGCCATTTCCGGCAGGAGGGGCGCCAGCGGCTGGACGTGGGCGCCCGCCCGGTCGATGCGGGCCGGGACCTCCACCACGGCATCGTCCGGCAGGTCGGGCAAGGTGCCGTCGTTGCGAATGTCGACCGCCTGGACGTCGCCGGTGCCGGCGTGGAGCGAGGCGATCAGCTGGGCCGCGGCCTCGCTGTAGTAGGCGCCGCCCCGCTGCATCAGGAGGGCCGGCTTCTCGTCGAGCGCCGGGTCGGCGTACATCTCGAGCAGGGTACGCTCGATCGCCATCACCTCCTCGGCTCGCGAGCGCTTCCGCCCGGACAGCTGCTCGGCCAGCACCTCGTCGGTGCAGTAGTAGTAACGCAGGTAGTACGAGGGAATCGCCCTGAGCAACCGGATGAGGCTGGTGGGCAGGCCGATCTCGCCCGCGATCTCGTCAGCCGCCGAGGAAAGCAGCTGTGGGAGCCGGTCCTCGCCGGCGACGCGCGCCACCCGTTCCCAGGTGAGATGGTTGAGGCCGACGTGCTCCAGGCTGACCTCGGTGGGCGCCACCCGCAGCAGTCGCGCCACCATTCGCTGAAACCCCATCGCCGAGTTGCAGAGGCCGATGGCGCGATGGCCCTCGTCGAGCAGCGCCTGCATGACGATCCCGACCGGGTTGGTGAAGTCGACGATCCAGGCGTCCCGGGCGGCCCGCCGCGAGACCTCTTCCGCGATCTCGAGCACGACCGGCACGGTGCGCAGCGCCTTGGCGAAGCCGCCGGGACCGGTTGTCTCCTGGCCGATGCAGCCGAACTCGAGCGGCAGGGTCTCATCGAGGAGGCGAGCCTGCTGGCCGCCGACCCGCAGCTGGATGACGACGAAGCTGGCCCCGTCCAGCGCCTGATCGCGGGCGCCAGTCAGCGTCAGCTTCCCAGGCCAGTCGCGTTTTTCGAGTATGCGGCGGGCGAGGCCGCCGACGATGTCGAGGCGTTCCCGATTGATGTCGAGCAGGACGAGCTCGTCGACGGGCAGCCGATCGCGATGCGTGGCGAAGCCGTCGACCAGTTCGGGGGTATAGGTACTGGCGCCACCAACGACGGCGATCTTCATGCCCACCTCGGGCGATGTTACGCGAAAGGCCGAAGAATTGTTAGAGAAGTTTCCTGATCCGTTCCTCGCGGAGATCGCTGCCCAGCCGGGCGCGCTCCTGCGCGCCGCCGCCGGCCTCCACGATCAGCTGCCCGCGCTGCGGCGGGTGCCGCAGGTGCGCAACGGTCGTCAGCTGGTGTTCACCGGCATGGGTGGCTCCTACGACACCTGCTACGCGCCTGTTACCGCGCTGGCGTCGTACGGCATCACCGGCGTGATGGTCGACAGCGCGGAATTGCTCTACTTCCGCCGCCCGACGTTGGCCGGTAGCACCCTGCTGGTGGTGGTGAGCCAATCCGGCGAGAGCGCGGAGGTGGTGCGACTCGTGGAGGAGCTCGACCGCGGCCCGGAGCGGCCGTTCATCGTATCGGTCACGAATGGCTCGCAAAACAGCCTGGCGCGGTTGGCCAATGTGGCCCTGGATTCTCGCGCCGGGCAGGAGCAGGGTCCATCGACGATGACGTTCACCGGCGCACTCGTGGTACTCGCCGCCCTGGCCCAGGTGCTGAGCGGACGCTCCGCCGATGAGGTCGTGGCCGGGGTCGGCGCGGATGCGCAGGCGGCTGCCGAGGCGGTCGAGCGGCTGCTGCCGATGGTCGATGATCGCGCCGAGCCGCTGCGCGCCTGGCTGGGTGACCGGCCGGTCCTGACGCTGTTGGCCCGGGGGGCCGGTCGAGCCGCCTCGGAGATGGGAGCACTGACCCTCAAGGAGGCGGCGCGCTTTCCCGCGGAAGCGATGCAATCGGCGCAGTTCCGGCACGGCCCGCTCGAGCTGGCCGGCCGGGAGGCGGCCGTGGTGCTGATCGCGACCGAAGCCCCGACCCGCGAGGTCGACCGGCGGCTCGCCGCCGAGCTCGTCGGATCAGGGGTCGCGGTCCTCCACATCTGCGGCGATGGCGAAGCGGTCGAGGGTGCCAAA
>VBDZ01000144.1 GCA_005881215.1 Chloroflexota bacterium
GAACCCATCCGCGATCGTCGGCTACGACACCCGCTTCGCCTCCGATCTCTTCGCTCGCGAGGTCGCCCAGGTGCTGGCGGCCAACGGGGTCACGGTGTTGATCATCGACGCGCCGGCGCCGACCCAGGTCGCCACCTACGCCATCCTCGACAAGAAGACGAGCGGCGGACTGGTGATCACGGCCAGCCACAACCCGTACTACTTCAGCGGGCTCAAGTACAAACCGGAGTACGCCGGCTCGGCGTCGCCCGAGGTCACCGCCCGGCTGGAGGAAGAAATCCAGCGGGTCCAGCGCGGCGGCCGGGTCCGCCAGGTCCGCTTCGATGACGCCCAACGGGACGGCCGGATCACGCTGTTCGACCCCCAGCCCGCCTATGTGGCGCAGGTCAACCGGCTGGTCAACCTGGGACGGATCAAGGCAGCCGGGCTTCGAATCCTGCACGAGCCGATGTATGGGGCCAGCCAGGGATACGTGCGCGCCCTGCTCAGCGGCGGGAAGACGACGGTGGAAGAGATCCATGGCGAGCGCAACCCCGGCTTTGGCGGGATGCACCCGGAACCAATCGCGCAATACATGCCGGAAGCCATGGCGGGGATGGGCAAAGGAAAATTCGACCTTTGCATCGCCAACGACGGCGACGCCGATCGGGTAGGGATCATCGACGAGAGGGGGCAGTTCGTCAACCAGCTCCAGGTGATGGCCTTGTTGATGATGTACCTGATCGAAAAGCGCGGCCAGAAGGGCGACGTGGTCCGCTCGCTCACCTCGACGTCGATGGTCGACAAGCTCGGAGAACGCTTCGGCGTCAAGGTTCACGAGCTTCCGGTCGGCTTCAAATACCTGGGGCCGAAGCTCCAGGAGGTCAACGGCATCCTGGCGGGCGAGGAGAGTGGCGGCTTCGCCTTCCGCGGCCACATCCCGGAGCGGGATGGGGTGTTATCCGGGACGTTCTTCGCCGAGATGATCGTCGAATACGGCAAGCCGCTGTCGAAGATCCTCGATCACCTCATCGAGCTGGTCGGACCGCACGCCTACGCCCGTCACGACCTGCATCTGGACCGGCAGGAATACAGCGCGCGCCGCGCCGAGCTCTATGGGCGGCTGGAGAAAGAGGCGCCGACGGAAATCGCAGGCGGCCGGGTGGTGCGGTCGCGGACCGATGACGGCTTCAAGTACTACCTGGAGGATGGCAGCTGGGTGCTGATCCGTTTCAGCGGGACCGAGCCGCTGATCCGGGTCTACAGTGAGGCGCCCCAAAAGGAGCGGGTCGACCAGCTGCTGGCGGCGCTCGAAGAGAGACTCGGGCTGCGCCAGCTTGTCTGAGATCGTCAAGAAGCCCTGGGGCTGGGAAAACCGCTTTGCCATCACCGACAAATACCTCGGCAAGGTGATCCACATCGACCGCGGCGAGATGCTGAGCCTGCAATACCACCGGGTAAAAGACGAGACCCTGCTGGTGGTCCAGGGCGTCATGGACCTCGAGCTGGAGGACGACCGGGGCCGGATGGCGACCCATCGACTGACCCCGGGGATGTCGCGCCGCATCGTTCCGGGACGCAAGCACCGGATGATCGGGGTGGAGGACTGCGAGTTCTTCGAGGTCTCGAGCCCCGAAATCGACGACGTGGTCCGGCTGGAGGACAAATACGGCCGGCAAGGAACCAGTACCCCCTAGCTTCAGCTTTCCACAGTATCCACAGAAGCGACCACATGGGTCGAACATTTGTTTTTGAATACAAATTCGGGGTTGACGCCAGCTTCTTTCCCCAGCCCCAAACGTCCGTTTTGGCTGCTAGACTAGCCGCCATGTCGGAAGCCCTGGCCTCTTCGGCGACCCTCCGGCCAGGGCAGGGCCGGATGCCGGCTCGGGTACGACCCGCGCCCCGCCCGGTCCAGCTCGGTACCCGCTACCTGGGACTCCTGTCCGCGTGGGCGGTTGCCATCGGGCTCGCCTTTAAATCCGAGTTGCTGTCGCCCAACCAGGTGTGGCAGGCGACCGTCGGTCTGGTGCTGCTCGTCACCCTCGGCCTGGTCTTCCTGCACGCCCGCAATCGCACGCCCGCCTGGCTCAGCCTGGATCACTACATCACGCCGGTGCTCGTCATCTGCGCCGCCGCCGCCTTCTCCATCCTGGCGCCCGACTACCGGGTGCACGCACTGGCGATGGTCTTGATGGGCGCGTTCATTTTCACCAGCAGCTTCGTCGACCTCTCCCGCGGGATGGGACGGGAGCGACCACTCCATCGCTTCCTGCGAGACGCCACCACCTTCTGCGTGCTGCTGGCGCTCTTCTTCCTGATCCTGCAATCGAATGACCTGCCGAACGTCCTGAAGTTCAGCGCCATCTTCGTCGTCGCGTTGCTGAGCGGCTACCGTAGCTTCCGCTTCGCCACCAAGCGCGAGGGGCTCGCGCTGCTCTCGGCGTTTCTGACCGCCGGCACGGTGACCTTCGGAGCCTTCGGCATGGTGACCTATCTCAACCAGGGCAGCCAGTACGTGGCCGTGATCCTGGCCTTCGCCTGGTATGCCTGGCAGGGGTTGACCGTCCACGCGCTCGACGACTCGCTGACCCGGCGGATCATGTTCGAGTACGGGCTGTTCGCGGTCATCTGCATCTACCTGATCGCGCTCGCCCTGGTGACCGGCCGGCCGATCGGCTGACGGCGCGGGCCGGCGCCATCAGGCGGCCGGCGTGATCCGTTCAATCCGACCAAAAATATCGGTCACCCACAGCGAGCCGAACCCGGTGCTGACGCTGGTGGTATTGACGTCGACCGTTCCGCTGACCCGGTTGGTCTGCGGATCGATCCGCTGCAGGCTGATGCCACAGACCCAGAGCACGCCGGCCAGGACCGCGAGATGATCCTGCCCATCGCGTCCCACCGAAAACGTGACGTCAATGGTGGTCACCACCCGATTGGTTTGCGGATCGATCCGGGCCAGCTGCCCATCGCCCACGGTACGAACCCAGATCGCATCCGGCGTGGCGGCGATCGCCAGCGGGACGCTGCCCTGCGAGCAGGCCGCGGGACAGGCGATCGGAATGGTGGCATCGATCCGGTTGGTCGCGGGATCGACGCGCGACACCTTTCCGGCGATACTGCTGGCCACCCAGACCGCCTGGTCGGACGCCGCGATGCCGGCGGGGCCGTCGGGGAGCGTCAGCCGGGCAACCAGCCGGTTCGTGCCCGGATCGATCCGCACCAGCTGGTCGTCGTAATACCCGGTGATCCAGACCGCGTGGTCGGTGCTGGCGATGTCGAAGGGAGGAAAGCCGAGCGGAATCCGGGCGACCTCGTGCCCGCTGGCATCCATCCGCAGCACCATCTGCTCGTCGTTCTTCAAGACCCAGACCGCCCCGGCGCTCGCAGCCAGCGCACTCGGCAGGTCGCAATCGCGCACGTGGAACGACGGGCCCATAAAGGCGTGGACGTTCCACTTTTCCTCGCAGGTCCGGTGATAGAAGGCCTGCTGGTCACCGATCCGAATCGTGGCCGTCACCCGGTTCGAGCCAGGGTCGATGCGGGAGATCGTTCCGTCACCGGTGTTCGGCACCCAGACGGCGGCATCGCCGGCCGCCGGGACACCGGGCCGTTGGCCGACGCCGATGATGGCTTGGGCCGGCCCGGTCGGCCAGGGCGTGGCCGAGGTCGTCGGAGTCGAACCGATCGGCGAACATCCGGTCGCGGCAAGCAGCGCGATGGTCACCATTGCCGACCACCCCGGTTTGCCCCGCCGATGCCGTCCCACGGTCAGCCGGCGAGCTGGGCGACGAAGTCGCCACTCGGCTGCGTCGAGGCCAGCCACTGGTAGGCGGAGATCAGCTTCAGCGTGGTGTCGCCGTGCGGGTCGAAGCTCATCACGCCCATCGCTCCGTTGTCCTTATTGGTCCGGCTGACCTCGGTGAGCACCTGGTCCCGGGTGGGCAGCCGCCCACCCGCGTCATCGATCGCGCGGGCAATGGCCCGGATGACGATGTTCGTGGCATCGAACGCGGCCAGGCTCCATCCGCCGGCGTCCTGCGTGTACACCCGTCGGTAATCGCGCAGGAAAGTCGCGGCCTGGCGGATGGTGGCCGGGTGTGGACCGACCAGCGTGTAATAGCTGCCGCCGGCGCTGCCACCGGCGAGCCGCGCGAACTGGCCGTTCGCCAGCTGGTGTGGACCGATGAGCGGCACCGGCAGGCCGCGGCCGAGCATCTCGCGCCGGAGCGTGGCGGCGGCGCCGAGGTTCGAGCCGGCGAAATAGATGACATCGGCCGTCAGCGCCTTCGCCCGATCGACCCGGGTTGCGAAGTCAGCCGGCTGACCCGGATCGAAGGCGCCCAGGTCCGAAGGGTCCATGATCGATCCGCCGTCCTGGGTGAATCGCTCGCTGAAGGCGGTGGCGAGGCTCTGGCCGAACGCCGTCTGGTCGTTGACGATGAAGGCGCTGCGTTTTCCCAGCCGCTCGAAGGCCAGGTCGGCGCCGGCAGTCCCCTCGACGAGCTGCGTCGTGACCACGCGAAAGAAATTGTTGATCCGCCGCGGCCGCAGCCGGGCGGCGAGGCCCTGGCAGTGCCCGTCCGGCGGCGCCTGCGTCAGGCATTCGTCGCTCACGGCCGGGCTCACCAGGGCGAGGTGGGCGGCATTCGCGACCGGGATCTCGCTCTTCGCGAGGCTGTCGTAGAGGGGCCCGATCATCGCCAGCACAGCCGAATCGGCGGCCATGGCCTGGACGTTGCGCGCGCCGCTGGCCGGATCGTGGATGCCCTTGTTGACGTCGTCGAAGGCAGCCGGCTTGAGTTGCAGGCAGGCATCGTGGTGCGAGGTCGCGCCGCAGACCAGTCCCGCCTGCGTGACCGCGAGCTCGATGGCATGCTCGACGGGAACGCCGTCCTGCGCGTCATCGCCGCTCAGCGGCAGATCGGCTCCCAGCTTCACCAGGCCGAGGACCTGCTGGCTGCCACTGCCCGGGCCGACGCAGCTCGCGACCGTCATCAACGCCAGGAGGAGCGCGGCGGTCGCGGATCGGTTCGCCTTCAGATCCCCAGGTAAGCCCGCTGGACGTCGGGGCTTTCCAGCAGGGCCTTGGCGCTGCCCTCCTGGACGATCCTCCCGGTCTCGAGCACGTAGCCGCGGTTGGCGACCTGGAGGGCTTTGGCCGCGTTCTGTTCGATCAAGAGAATCGTGGTGCCCTGGCTGTTGATCTCCTTGATCACCTGGAAGATGGTGTCGACGAGGATCGGCGCCAGACCGAGGGAGGGCTCGTCCAGGAGGAGGAGCTTCGGCCGCGACATCAGGGCGCGACCGATGGCCAGCATCTGCTGCTCCCCGCCGGAGAGCGTCCCGGCAATCTGGTTGCGTCGCTCCCGCAGCCGGGGGAAGAAGCCGAAGACCCGCTCCTCATCACTGCGGATGCCGGCGGCGTCCTTGCGCACATAGGCCCCCAGAAAGAGGTTGTCCCGGACCGACATGCGCGCGAACACACGCCGGCCTTCGGGGGCGTGCCCGATGCCGCGCATCACCACCCGATCCGGTGCCAGGCCCCCGATGTCGAGTCCTCGTAGCCGGACGTGGCCCCGGGCCGGGTGGGCCAGTCCCGAGATGGTTCGCAGCGTCGTCGTCTTGCCGGCGCCGTTGCTGCCGATCAGCGTGACGATCTCGCCGTCGTCGATGGTGAGCGAGACACCGCGCAGGGCCTGCACCCGACCGTAGTAGGTGTCAACCGTTTCGACCTCGAGCAGGGCCATGGCTCAGGCGCTCTTGCCGAGGTACGCTTCGATCACCCGCGGGTTGGTGCGCACCTCCTGCGGCTTTCCCTCGGCGATCCTCTCGCCATAGTCCAGCACCAGGATCCGGTCTGAGATGCCCATCACGACCTTCATGTCGTGCTCGATCAGGAGGATGGTGATTCCCTGGCCTCGCACCCGCTCGACCAGCTCCATCAACTGGCGTTTCTCCTGCGGGTTGGCTCCGGCGGCTGGCTCGTCGAGCAGGAGCAGGCTCGGATTGGTGGCAAGCGCACGCGCGATCTCGAGCCGGCGTTGGTGGCCATACGGCAGGTTGCGGGCATAGTTGTAGGCCTGGTCTTCGATCCCGACGAATTTGAGCAGCTCCATGGCCTTAGCCTCGACCTCACGTTCTTCGCGACGGGCCCGCGGCGTCTTGAACAGCGAATCCCAGAGTCTGGCGCGCATCCGGTGGTGTTCGCCGACCTTGATGTTGTCGAGGGCGGACATGTAGGAGAAGAGGCGGATCTGTTGGAAGGTCCGCGCGATTCCCAGGCCGGCCACCCGGTAGGGTTTGAGGCCGGTGATGTCTTTACCCTGGAACACGATGGTCCCGGAGGTGGTCTTGTACATCCCGGTTACCGTGTTGAACAGTGTGGTCTTGCCGGCGCCGTTCGGGCCGATCAGGGCGAAGATCTCGCCTCGCCGGATCTGAAAGCTCACGTTGTCGACCGCGGTCAGGCCGCCGAAGCGTTTGGTCACCTGGTCGAGCTGAAGGACGATGCCGTCCGCCGGACTGCTCGGAGTCTTCCCCGTTGGAGCGGCGCTCACGTCTCCTCCGCGCGCAGGTCGAAGACGGCTTGCTCCTCGGTACCCTTTTCCAGCTCCTGTTCACGGACGCGACTGGGAAACAGTCCCTGCGGCCGCAGTACCATGACGGCGACCAGGATCACGCCGAAAATCAGGTAGTTGAGCCGCTGCACCTCGTCGTGCAGGCCGACCCAGTCTCCATGCGCCTGGTTCAGCCCGGTCAGGCCGACGGCGGTGGCCAGGCTCGTGGTCCAATCGGGCAGATTCGTCAGCACCACGTACTGGGTGGTGTAGATCAGCAGCGCGCCCACGATGACGCCCGGGATGTTGCCCATGCCGCCCAGCACGACCATGATCAAAATCGTCACGGAGACGATGAACTCGAAATTGTCCGAGCTGACCAGCGAGAGCTGCGCGCCATAGAACGCGCCGGCAAAACCGGCGAATGAGGCGCCGATCGCGAACGCGGTCAGCTTGATGGCGACCGTGTTGACGCCACTGGCGGCTGCGGCCACCTCGTCTTCACGAACGGCCATCCAGGCGCGGCCAATCCTGGAGTTTTGCAGGTTGGTGGCCAGCACGATGCAGACCACGATCAGGATGGCCATCAGCCAGTAGAAGTCCAGAGGGTAGGCGAGCGGGTTGAAGAAATCAAAGTTCTTGACCACGCCGAAGGGTGTCCCCAGGCCGAACCAGGGACCGGTCAGGATGATCGGCAGCTTTGGTGGGTCGATGGCCGCGATGCCGTTGACCCCGCCGGTCCAGTTTCCGATGGGGGAACCGGCCCCCAGATACTGAACCAACCGCGGGACGATCTCACCGAAGCCCAGCGTCACGATGGCGAGGTAGTCGCCCCGCAGCCGGAGCGTGGGAGCGCCCAGGATGATCCCGAAGCAGGCGGCGACGAAGACCCCCACCAGCAACATCACCCAGAAGGGGATATGGAATTCGTGGTGCAGTGGGCTGGCGAGCAGCTGGCCGGAGGCGAACATCCCGTAGGTGTAGGCGCCGATGGCGAAGAACGCCGCGTATCCCAGATCGAGGAGCCCGGCAAAACCGACCACCGTGTTCAGGCCGATCGCCAGCAGCACGAACACCCCGGCAAAGGCGGCCGTCCCGATCCAGTGGTTGCCCTCCCCGCCGGTGACGATGTCCATCAGGCTGGGGTAAAGAAGGGCCCCGATGATCAGCAGCGTGTAAATCGTCCGATTGCGGCTTTGGAACCACCCGGAGGCCCAGCGCATCGCCGTATCCGTCGTAAGGGCGGCCCGCCCGTTGCGCCGGTTCACTTTTCCGGCACCTGCATCCCGAGCAGTCCGGTCGGCCGGAACACGAGCACGATGATCAGGATCATAAACACCCAGATGTCGGAGACGGCGGCGCCGCCGGGCAGAAAGTTGGCGGTGGCGAAGGCCTGGACCAGGCCGATGAAGAGCCCGCCCAGGGCCGCCCCTTGCAGGTTTCCGATGCCACCGAACACCGCCGCGGTGAAGGCGAACAGCCCGGCCTCGAACCCGAGGTCGAAGCGCACGCTGTTGAAGTAGAGGCCGAAAATCACTCCACCGGCGCCGGCCAGCACCGCGCCGATGAAGAAGGTGGCCGAGATGGTGCGATTGATGTCGATCCCCATCAGCTGGGCGGCTTCCCGGTCCTGCGCAGTCGCCCGCATGGCCTTGCCCAGTCGGGTGCCGCCGATGAAGATGGTGAGGAGGACGACCAGCACGATCGCGGTGACGATGACGATGATGTCTTTGACTCCCAGCGAGGCGGAACCAATCAGCGGAATTCGAGTGTCTGGCAGCAGGTCCGGATAGTGGACGTTGGAGGCGCCCCGCCAGACGTACATGATGCCCTCGAGGATGAAGGAGACCCCGACCGCGGTGATCAGGGGAGCCAGGCGGGGCGCGTGCCGAAGGGGACGGTAGGCGACTCGCTCGATCAGGACGTTCACGCCACCGTTGATCACCATCACGATGACCGTGATCACCAGCAGTAGCAGCCAGACGACCACCCCGCTGGATTGGCCCTCCGATAAGCCGAACGCGCTGATTAGCGGCATGGACATGAAGGCGCCCAGGGTAAAGATGTCGCCATGGGCGAAATTGATCAGCTCGATGATGCCGTACACCATGGTGTAGCCGAGCGCGATCAACGCAAAAATCGCACCATCGGCGATCCCGTAGATCACGATTTGCAGGAAGAAGGGGAAGTTGGTGGCCGCTTTCGGGGTGAGGACCACCGCCAGGATCAGGAAGATCGCCGCCAGGAACACCAAGGTGCCGAAGCGTCCACTGAGCGTCGTCCGGGTGCGCCTCAGACTTACGACCAGTTTGCTTCCCCTCCCGAAACGAAAGGAAGGGGCGAAGGCCGCCCCTTCCTCACCAATTGTGCTCTAGTTAGAGCCCGCCCGAGTAGTCGACTTTCGAGACGTAGTACCAGCCGTAGCTGCCCTGGGTCGTTAGCGGCGCGGTGGACCCGGCATCGGAGGTGGCCTTCGACTGGTAGATGGAGATGACCTTCGCCGTGGTGTCGCCGTTGGCATCGAAGGTGGTGTGCCCGAGCACGCCGGTGTAATCGACCTTCGTCATCTGGGCCAGAACCTGGGCGCGGCTCGGCGAGTTGCCACCGTTCGCCTGGATCGCCAGGTGGATCGCCTGGATCAGGATCTTGGTGGCATCGTAGGCCGGCATCGTGTAGGCGCCAAAGTCGCTGGCATTCGGGTAGGCGGCCTTGAACCCGTCGATCGTCGACTTGGCGGCGGGGTTCCCGGACGCGTCGACGGTCGCGATGCTGGCGAAGATGTTCGCGGCCTCGTTGGCCGCATCCTTCAGGCAGTCACCATTGACCAGGCCGTCGCCCCCGAGGAACTGGGCGGTCGCCGGGAAGATCCCACTCATCTGGTTGCGCATGACGCACAGGTTGTTGCTGTTCGTCCCGCCGGCGTAGACCGCCTGGGCGCCTTTGCCGGCCGCCGTCCGCAGGAACGACTTGAAGTCGCTGATGTGGGAGGCGTTCGGGAAGTCCTGGCGAAAGACGACCGTTCCACCCTTGTTCTTGAAGCGCGCGGTGAAGGCATCGGCGATGCCCTTGCCGTAGGCCTCGGCGTCCGAGGCGACCGCGACTTTGGTGAGCTTGAGGGTGTTCAGGGCATAGTCGGCGATCGCGGGCCCCTGGAAGTCATCCGTGGTCGCCACCCGGAAGTAGTTGTTCGTTCCGGTCGGGCGCAGGCCCGACGGCGTGTAGCCGGCGCCATCGGCGCAGCTGACGTCCGAGGTTCCCGTCAAAGCCGCCGGGATGTAGACGGTTTTCGTCAGGCACGGGTTGGTGTTCGCCGGGCTGATCTGGACCATCGAGGCGCGATTCGTGACCGGGATCTCGGCCTTGGCCACGCTGGAGTTGAACGGCCCGATCACCCCGAGCACCTTGCTGTCGTCGACGAAGGCCGCCATGTTCTGGGCACCCTTGGCGGGGTCATGGACGCCGGCGACGGCGTCGTCGAGGTTCTTCACCTCGAGCGTGAAACCGTCCACCGAGCCCGTCTTGGTGACGGCGAACCGTACCCCGTTCAAGGCCGGAACGCCATTCGAGGTCTCGGCCCCCGACTCAGGAAAGTCGACGCCGATCTTGATCGTTCCCTTGACGGCGCTTCCCGTGCTCGAGCCGCCGCACGCCGCCAGCGCCAAGCTGGCCACCGCCAGCCCGGCAAGCAACTTCGGCCATTTCATACGAGTCCTCCTTCCAAATCCTGTTTGTAACCGCGTAAAGCCCCTGAAGCCCGAAGGCGTAGCTCTTTATACAACCTTGCTCAGGACGCTGCAACTGGACCGCCCGTCTTCTAATACCACTTAATAATCTGGCGGTTTTCCCACAAGCATCGGAAGGCCCGCTCGTTGTGATGCCCAGCAACTCGCGATACAGGCTTGACGAATGGTTTCAGGCGCGCGTAGGGTATAGCACGCACTAGGAGGGCACCCCGGATTGGCTGAATTCGCCGAACGCATCAAACCGCGGGCTCAGTACGTCGACGAGGCGATCGAGCTGGCCCTGCAGAACAAGTGGGCCGAAGCCGTCCAGGTCAACCGCGGCATCATGGACCGGTTCGGGCCGGACGAGGACACCCTCAACCGCCTGGGAAAGGCCTATACCGAGCTTGGTCAGCACGACGACGCCGTCGAGGCCTACAAGTCCACGCTGAAGATGAACCCGGTCAACCCGATCGCCCAGAAGAACCTGGCCAAGCTCCAGACGCTGCCCGGTGGCCAGCCGGTTCCCACCTCCAAAGCCAGGGTCGACGTCGACGCCTTCATCGAGGAAACTGGCAAGACGGCGCTGACCGCCCTGCACGTCCACAGCGAGGGCGATCCCTGCAGTAAGGTCGCCGGCGGGGACCCGGTCAAGCTGATCGTGGCCGGGGACACCATGAATGTCGAGACCGCCCGTGGCATCGCCCTGGGGCACCTGGAACACGCGCTGGGGCGGCGCCTGATCAAATTCCTCGAGGGTGGCAACCGGTATTCGGGCGCGGTGGCGACCTGTGAGGGGGGCGCGGTCAAGATCATCGTTCGCGAGACCTACCAGGATCCGAAGTTCTTCGGCCGGCCGTCGTTCACGATCAAAAAGGGCCGCGACGAGTTCCGCCCCTACGCCAAGGAGTCCCTGATCAACCGTGGCGCCGAAGCCGAGGAGACCGAGGAGGACGGCGAGGAGCCGGCCGAAGAGCTCGACGGGATGCATACGGTCGAATCAGCTGAGGATGAGGTAGACGTGCCGGAGGCCGACGAAGACACGCGCAAAGAAGACGTTTATTAGCCGACGCGCCAGTAGACGCCGTCTTTTCGGTTGAGTAGCTCGTAGTCGACGAGCGCCCGCCGCAGCTGGCAATGGTCAGACCAGACCGCCCGGAGAACCCGGTCGACCTCGCTTTCCGTGAACCGCCTTCCCCGGGGAAACGCCTCCACCACCTCGGCGAGCACCAGTCGGCGGCGACTTTCCCGGGCCGGCCATCGGAGGATCCGGCCCTCCCGCCAGAACGGTCGAAGCCGTCGCATCTCTTCGGCGGCCCCGGGCCGCTGGGCGCCGATCATCAGGTCATTGTAGAAACCAAAGACCGCGATCCAGCGCGGGTACACTGTCGACGATGTTGCTGGCGATCGATCTCGGCAACACGAACCTGACGTTCGGCCTGTTCGAGGGCGAGCGGCTGCGCCATGACTGGCGCCTCGCCACCCGGCGAGATAGCATGCCCGACGAGCTCGGCCTGACCATGGTGCAGCTGATCCGGCAGGAGGGATTCGACCCGGGATCCGTGGACGCGGTGGTGGTCGCCAGTGTGGTGCCGCCCCTCAATAGCAGCCTGCTGCAGGCCATTCAGCGCTATTTCGGCCGGGAGCCAATGATGGTGACTCCCGGCATCAAGACCGGGCTCAAGATCCACTACCGCGACCCCAAGGAAGTGGGGGCGGATCGGATCGTCGCCGCCATGGCGGCCTTCAAGAAATACGGCGGCCCGCTGATCATCATCGACTTCGGCACCGGCACCACCTACGACGTGGTGTCAAAGGAGGGTGACTACCTCGGCGGGGCGATCGCTCCCGGGATGGGGATTTCGGTGGACGCGCTCTACGAGCGGGCGGCTCGGCTGCAGCGGGTGGAGCTGAAGGCGCCCTCGACGGCGATCGGCCGAACCACCGCCGAAAGCATGCAGGCCGGCATCATCTTCGGGTTTACCGCGCAGGTCGAGGGGATGGTGGCGCGAATCAAGAAGGAACTCGGCGAGAATCCCCGCGTGATCGCGACCGGCGGCTTCGCCGAGCTGATCGCCAAGGAAACCCCGGTGATCGAGCTGGTTGACCAGCGGCTGATGCTGGAAGGACTCCGGCTGATTCACGAGCTCAATGCCTGACCCACAACCGCCACTCCCGCCGGAGCCCGGCCCGCCGGTGCGTTCGGGCGGGACTTCGCCGATCCGGGACCCTGCCGCGATCTTCATCGCGGCGGCCACCCTGTTCGCGATTTTCATCAATGCCCAGAACGTGGGCGTGATCCTGATGCTCGGGGTGATCGCGCTGCTGATCGAAACCCGGCTCCGGCCGAGAGGCTGATAGGCTGGTAACCCCGTGAAGATCGGTTCGCACACGCTGACGTCCCCCGTCTACGTCGCGCCGATGGCCGGTGTGACCGATGCCCCCTTCCGCAAGATCGCCCGCGACTTCGGCGCCGGGCTCGCCTGCACCGAGATGATCAGCAGTGAGGCGCTGGTTCGTGGCCACCGGGAATCTTCCCGGCTGATGGACCTGAGCTGGGACCAGCGGCCGGTGTCGGTGCAGCTGATGGGGGGCGACCCGGTGGTGATGGCGCAGGCGGCGCGGATCGCCGAGGCGGCAGGCGCCGACATCATCGACATCAACATGGGTTGCCCGGTGCCCAAGGTGGTCAAGACCTCGGGTGGCTCATCCCTCCTGCGCGATCCCGACCGGGCCTGCCGGGTTTCCGCGGCGGTGGTCGCCGCCGTCTCGATCCCGGTCACGGTCAAGATCCGGCTGGGCTGGGATTTCGCGACCCGAAACTACCTCGAGATGGCGACCCGGCTGGAGATGACCGGCATCGAGGGGCTCGCGGTCCACGGCCGCACCCGCTCGCAGCGCTACGACCCATCGGCCGATTGGGAAGCCATCGCGCAGGTCAAGGCCTCGGTCGCTATTCCGGTGGCGGGCAGCGGTGACCTGCGAACGGCCGACGACGCGGTTGGCCGCCGGCTCGAGAGCGGCGTCGACGCCGTGATGCTGGGCCGCGGCATCCTGGGCAATCTCTGGCTGGTCCGCCAAACCGTGACCCGGTTGACGACCGGGCAAGCCATCCCGGACCTTTCCTGGACGGAACAGATCGGATTGGTTCGGCGGCACTGCGAGCTGGTCATCGATTACTACGGCGCGGAGCGAGGCTCGCGAATGCTGCGCAAGTTCATTGCCTGGGGCCTCAAGGGTTTTCGCGGGGCGGCCCGGCTCAGGTCGCAGGTCCAATCGGTCTCCAGTCCGAGCGACGTCGCGGTGGTCCTCGACCAGGCGCTGACGATCGACCCCGGCGATCGCACGCTCGACGACGACGTCGACGACGAGCCGGCATCCTGCGCAGCCGCCTGACCGCGTGGACGAACTCGTCAAGGATCCGGCTAAGGGCCGGAAAACGGGCTTGAGGAACTTTTTCCTCGTCGCCTCGTCCTACTCCTATGCGGCGGTTTGGGCTGATCCTGTTCGTGCTCGCGCTGGCCGGCTGCGGCGCCCAGGCTGCCGGCCCGAGTCAATCGGGCACGGTATCGGGGTCAAACGGGCCCTTCCACGCTGAGGCTTCGCCTGCCCAGCTGCATGCGGGAGCCACGGTCCATCTCACGCTGACGGTGACCGGGCCGATCGACTACGAGATCGGCTGCGTCCAGACGCTCCACATCTGGGCCGAAGACAACAACCATCGCCAGGTCTGGCAGCAGCCGGTGCCGGCCATCCAGTGCATGGCGCTCGGCCACAAAGTTCTCAACGCCGGGGAAACGGCGACGTTGACGGCCGACTGGCCCACCTCGAGGTACCTGGCGCCGGGTTCGTACAGCATCCATGGGCTGTTTCTGACCGTCCTCCCGATGGGCGCCGGGATGCGCGTCCGCGAGAATTTGCCCCTCTTGACGGTGCAGGTTTTGGCCTAGCCCGGCGATAAATTTGGGCATGCGGGGGGCGTCCGGGAATCCCGTATAATACGGCGGCTTTTGATGGCTACCATGGAAAACGACAAGGTCGTGTATCTCACCCAGGAGGGTCTGAACCGCTTGCAGGCGGAGCTCGAGGTGCTCCGGAACAAGCGTCGGCCCGAGGTTGCCGAGCGCATTCGACAGGCGAAGGAGTTCGGCGACATCAACGAGAACGCCGAGTACGACGACGCCAAGAACGAGCAGGGCTTCGTCGAGGGCCGCATCCTGCTGCTCGAGAAGCTGGTCCGCAACGCCAGCATCATCGAGGGCAAACACGTCAAGGGTGTGGTCGAGGTCGGCTCGACGGTCAAGGTGCACGACGAGTACGGGGACGAGGCCTTCACCATCGTGGGGTCGGCCGAGGCCGAGCCCAGCAAGGGTCGGATCTCGCTCGAATCGCCGGTCGGCAAGGCGCTACTGGGCAAGCGCGTCGGGGATGACGTCTCGGTGCTGACCCCCGCCGGCTCGACCAAAATGCTGATCGTCGAGGTCCGCTAGCGGCCCAAACCGCCGACCTCGTCGTCATCGGCGGGGGCGTGATCGGTTGCGCGACCGCCTACTTCGCCGAGCGCGCCGGCCTTCGCACGGTCGTCGTCGAGAAACGGCCCGCGCTAGCCACCCTCACCACGCCGGTGGCGACCGGTGCCTTCCGGCTGCAGTTCGACAACGCGGAGGAGGTGGAGCTGGTCCGGGAGAGCATCGCGTTCTTCGACGAGCTGCAAACGGGCGTCGACCTCGGCCTGAAACATCAGGGCTACCTGTTTGTCTCGCGTACGGCCGCCGGCGCCCGGACGCAGGGTGAGCTGGTTGACGCGCAGCGGCAATGGGGGTTGACCGACGTCGAGCTGCTCGATGGCACCGAGGCGCGTCGACGCTTCCCCTACCTGGCCGGCGATGTCATCAACGCCCGGTTCCGGCAAGGTGATGGCTGGCTCGAGCCGCGCCGGTTGGCGCTCGAGTTGGCGCGCTCGAGCGGCGCCACGTTTCAGACCGGCGTCGGCGTCACCGACTTCATCAGAGAGGGCGATCGGGTCCGTGGCGTATCGACGACGGCGGGACCGATCGAGTCGGGGACCGTCGTGATCGCGGCCGGACCACTCTCGGGACCGATTGCCACCCGGGCCGGCCTCGACCTACGCCTGGCGACCGTGCGTCGGCACAAGCTGATCATCCCGGACCTTCCACAGGTGCCGAGGGACGCGCCGATGACGATCGACTTCGAGACTGGTGCCCACTGGCGTCCCGCCGGTTCTGGCGCGCACGCGCTCTGGACCGCGCCCGCGCCCGCCGAGCCGCCCCTGGACGACGTCCCCACCTCGTCGTCGTTTGCGTTTGGGCTCCTCGATCCACGCAGCGACCACGCCCTGGCCCGGATCGTGCCGTTCTGGAAGGAGGTCTGGACATCGTCGCGGCTGCAGTGGTGGCTCCAGGCCGGCCAGTACACCTATACCCCGGACCGGCGACCGCTGCTCGGACCCACGGTCGTTCCCGGGCTGGCCGTCAATACTGGCTACAGCGGCCACGGCATCATGGGCAGCATCGGGGGCAGCCGCCGTGCTGTCGACGCCATCACCGGCGCTCTGTCGCCGGGCGCGAACCCCTTCCGACCCGATCGCCCGATGGAGGCGCGCTCGTTCGACGTTCTCTAGGCCGCCGCTGCAGGACCATTTAGACTTTCGCCGAATGGAAGCTGAGCGGACCGAGCAGGAGCTGCAGCGACGTCAGAAACTGCAGGCGCTCCGTTCGCAGGGCATCGAGCCGTACCAGAGCCGCTTCGATCGAACCCATAGCTCGAAAGAAGCGCTCGCCCTGTTCGAGCAAGTGGAGAAATCCGCCGGAGCCGACGCGCGCAGTGATCGCGTCGCGCTGGCGGGCCGGTTGGTCGCGATCCGGGTAATGGGGAAGGCCACCTTCGCCCACATCCAGGACCACGCCGGGCGAATCCAGCTGCTGGCCAAGGTCGACCGGCTCGGCGAGGAGGCCTATCGCCGCTTCACCGACCTCGACCTGGGGGACATCATCGGCGTCCGCGGCGTGCTCTTTCGGACCAAGCGGGGCGAGATCACGTGCGAGGTGGATGACGTCGTCCTGCTGGCGAAGGCGCTGCGGCCGCTACCGGAGAAGTATCACGGGCTCAAGGACAAGGAGCTGCGCTACCGCCAGCGCTACCTCGACCTGATCGCGAATCCGGAGGTGATGGAGGTTTTCCTGATGCGAAGCCGCATCGTCGAGGAGACGCGGACATTCCTGAAGGCACGCGGCTTTATCGAGGTCGAGACTCCCGTGCTGCAGGCGATGGCGGGCGGCGCCGCGGCGCGCCCGTTCAGGACGCATCACAACGCGCTCGACATGGAGCTCTACCTGCGGATCGCCCTTGAGCTGTACCTCAAGCGCCTCATCATCGGCGGCTTCGACCGGGTGTTCGAGATCGGCCGGATCTTCCGCAACGAGGGGATGGACCAGTGGCACAGCCCCGAATACACGATGCTCGAGCTATACCAGGCGTACACCGACGTCGAGGGGATGATGGAGGTCACCGAGTCGCTCGTCATTCACCTGGCGGAGCGCGTCAAGGGGACGCCGACCATCCCGAGATGGTGGAGGCGGTCAGCCAGAAGGTGGACGACGACCTCTTGCGTGCCGACGTTCCACAGTTGCAGGCGCTGATCAAGAAACACAACATCGAACCCAAGCCCGGGCTTGGGTGGGGCGGACTGATCGCCGAACTCTTCGACGAGCTGGTCCAGCCGGAGCTGGTCCAGCCGACGTTCGTGCTCGGGCACCCGGTGGAGGTATCGCCGTTGGCGCGCCGCCGCACCACCGATCCGCGGCTGACCGATCGCTTTGAGCTCTTCATCGCGCGAGAAGAGATCGCCAACGCGTTCTCGGAGCTGAACGATCCCGATGACCAGCGGGTGCGATTCGAAGATCAGGCCCGGGCGCGGGCGGCCGGCGACCAGGAAACGCATCCGATGGATGAAGACTTCCTGACCGCGCTCGAACACGGTTTCCCGCCCACCGGCGGGATGGGCCTGGGTATCGATCGCCTGGTCGCGATCCTGACGGATCAGCCATCCGTCCGGGATGTCATCCTGTTTCCGCCGCTGCGGACTCGCCATGCTGAGTCTTAGCTTTATTCGGGAGCATCCGGACCTCGTCAAGGAAGGCGCGCGCAAGAAGGGCGAGCGGGCCCCGGTGGACGAGATCCTGCAGCTCGACGGCCAGCGACGCGAGATGCTGACCCGACTCGAGCAGCTGAAGGCCGAACAGAACCGACGGTCGGCGGCGATGGCGAAGAGTCGCGACGAGGCCACGGTCGAAGCGCTGCGACGGATGCGAGATGAGATCAAGGCTCTCGAACAGCAGGTCGCGCCGATCGAATCCCGGCTCAACGCGCTGCTGCTCGAGGTTCCCAATCCGCCGGACGCGTCGGTCCCGGAAGGCAAGGACGCCACGGGCAACGTGACGGTCCGCGATTGGGGCATCAAGGAGCGCAAGCCGCCGGCATTCACGATGCGGCCGCACTACGAAGTGGCGGAGAAGCTGGGGATCATCGATTTCGAGCGCGCCGTCAAGGTCACGGGGTCGCGTTTCGTCTTCTTGAAAGGCGCCGGGGCCCGGCTCGAGCGGGCGCTGCTGAACTTCATGATGGATCTACACATCCGGGAGCACGGTTACACCGAGATTCTGCCGCCACAGCTGGTCAACCGGGCCTCGATGACCGCCACCGGCCAGCTGCCAAAATTCGAGGAGGATGCTTTTCGGATCGAGAAGCGCGATTTGTTTCTCGTGCCTACCGCCGAGGTGCCCGTGACGAACCTCTATCGAGAGGAGGTGCTCGATGCCAATGACCTGCCGATCAAGCACGTTGCCTGGTCGACGAACTTTCGCAGCGAGGCAGGGGCGGCCGGCAAGGATACTCGCGGCTACGTTCGCCTTCACCAGTTCAACAAGGTCGAGCTGGTGAAGTTCGTCGAGCCGTCCTCATCCATGGCGGAGCTCGAATCGCTGGTCAGGGACGCCGAGGCGGTCCTCCAGCAGCTCGGAATTCCCTATCGCGTGCTCCTGATGTGTGCCGGCGACATGGGCTTTGCGCAGTGGAAGAAGTACGACCTGGAGGCCTACGTACCGGGTGACGACCGCTATCTGGAGGTGTCATCCTGCTCGAACTTCGGGGACTTCCAGGCACGCCGGGCCAACATCCGGTATCGCGAGAAGGGAGGCAAGCCGCAATTCGTCCACACGCTGAACGGCTCGGGGTTGGCGCTACCGCGGACCGTGGTCGCAATCATCGACAACTACCAGCAGGAGGACGGCACGATCCGAATACCTGCGGCGCTACGGACGTACATGGGCGGCCTCGACGTCATTCGGTAAATGGCCCCGGCCCAACGAAAGAATCGGCCTCGCCGTGGGTTGGATATGAGCATGGCCGTGACGAACACCCAGCAAGGCGTGATTACGGAGGCTGAGTTCGCCAAGGTCGTCATGCTCACCTCGGACGGGCGATTGGTGCCGGCCCGACCGCTCGCGGATGATGATCGCCGCGACTTCGAGATTCACATCCGCCGGCACTTTCTCGAAAGCCTGGCCGTGCAACTCAAGACGTCAAAAGTCCTGCGACCTCACGGCCATTCGCGGTTGCTGCAAATAAATTTCAGGATGGCAGCGCCAATCGTCACCGACAAGCGGCTCTGGTATTTCCTGGCCCACTTTGACGTGAAGGCAATGCGATTTACGGACCCGGTGTTTCTCGTTCCCTCGGGGTTCTTTCACAAGCACGCGATCCACGGAATTGGGCGCGGCAAGATCCAGATGCAATTCAAGGCCAGCATGGAGCCGGGTTCGCGTGACATGCGGTCACAATGGGCGCTGCCCCAGGCCCAGCTTGGAAGCCGAATTCTTGAGATCCTCGAGGACCTTGCCCGGTCAGCGGCCCGTGGTCAACGAGCCTCAGATCTCATTTCACTTCCCGGCGTTGTCTGGCTTGGCCAGCCGGGTCTCACCCTGAGCGTTAAACGTCGCCGCGCCGGGTAGCTGGCCGTATTATTGGTCCTCGCCGGAGGGATGGCCGAGTGGTCGATGGCGGTGGTCTTGAAAACCACTAAGGTGCAAGCCTTCGGGGGTTCGAATCCCTCTCCCTCCGCCAGATTCTTCTACGTAAGATAGGCCCTGCTTATGCTGGCTACGTGCGACCTCATCGCG
>VBDZ01000223.1 GCA_005881215.1 Chloroflexota bacterium
CCAGGTCGCTCAAATTGATTGCCAGCAGGCGGCGTCCGAGCTTCCGGAAATCGAAGCCCGGCCACTCGAGGCGAAAATCGATCTCCTCGACCATCGTGTCGGTTGTCGCCGCCACCAGGGGATCGCCGCGCCAGACCGCGGCGTCATCGTCGGGTGCGGCCACCAAGAGATTGGCCGACGGACGGTCCAGGTAGGGCGCGATCGCCCGGAGCAACTTGTACTCGCCAACGTCCGCAAGTGTTCGCGGCCGGCGCGCGGTGCTACTAAACGGGGACGCCCTCGACCGGGCTGCTCGCGACAGCCTTCAGGCCGACGTGGGCGCGACCGGCGTTGAATGCCCGGCGGCCGGCGACCACCGCCTCGGCGAACGCGCGCGCCATCTCGGGCGGGTTCTGGGCGCGGGCGATCGCCGTGTTGACGAGAACGCCGGCGGCCCCGAGCTCCATGCATCGCGCCGCCTCCGATGGAACGCCCAGGCCGGCATCCACGATGACCGGGACGTTGACTTTGTTCACGATCAGCTCGAGGTTCAGGACGTTCTGCAGGCCCAGCGTGGTGCCGATCGGCGCGGCGCCGGGCATCACCGCCGCGGCGCCGGCTTCGTAGAGGCGGATCGCCTGCACCACGTCGTCGCTGGTGTAGGGCATGACGATGAAGCCTTCTTGCACCAGCTGCCGGGTGGCCTCGAGCGTCGCCTGCGGATCGGGCAGCAAGGTGTCCTCGTCGCCGCTGACCTCAACCTTGATGAAGTCCGAGAACCCGGCCGCACGAGCCAGGCGCGCGAGGCGAACCGCACCCTCCGCCGTGGTCGCGCCGGCGGTATTCGGTAGCAACGTGAAGCGGCGCAGGTCGATCCCCTCGAGCTCGGAGCGGCCGCCGTCGAGATTCAGCCGGCGGATCGCCACCGTGATCATCTCCGGCTGCGCGGCATCGAGGCAGCGGACGAGGATGTCATTCGAGGCAAACTTTCCGGTCCCGTGGATCAAGCGCGAACGCAGCGTGCGGCCGCCGACGACCAGGGCATCATCGCCGGCCGGGGAGCCGCCGCCCACGAAGTAGACCAGCTCGAGCTCGTCGCCGTCGCGCACTTTCGCGGTCTTGAAATCTTCCTTTCGCCGGATCTCGCGGTTGTGCTCGACCACGACCCGCGACGGCTTCACCTCGAGCCGTTCGAGGAGCTCGAGCAAGCTCAGTCCGGCGGGGATGACGCGGGGCTTGCCGTTCAGCCTCACCGTCACGTCGCCCATGGGCGCGCCCCCTGCAGTCGCGTCAGCATGGCCTCGTGCAACCGTCGCGTAGCTTCCGCGGGATCGGGCGCGTCGTAGACGGCACGCACCACGGCGACGGCCGGTGCACCGGCGTCGATGACCGCCGGGGCATTGCCCAGGTCGATCCCACCGACGGCCACGAACGGCCGATCGATCACGCCGGCGACGCGAGCGACAAGCCCGGTCCCAACCGCGGGCCGGCCTTCCTTCGTGGGCGTGGGATAGACGGGGCCGACCGCGACATAGTCCGCGCCTTCGTGGACAGCGAGCTGGGCCTGGGCGAGGCTGTGTGTCGAGCGGCCGATCAATCGGCCGTCGAAGCCGGGCAGGGCGCGCACCGCCGCAGGCGGCAGGTCGTCCTGCCCCAGGTGAACGCCGTCGGCGTCGGCCGCAACCGCCAGGTCGGCGTGATCGTTGATGATCAGCAGCGCCTCGTGCGCCCGGGTCAGGGTCCGCAGGGCGAGCGCCAGCCGATACTGCTCCAGCATCGGCATCGACTTTTTGCGAAGCTGGATCACGGTCGCGCCACCATCGAGGGCGGCTTCGACGATCCGGGCGGTCTCGACCTCGTCCCCGCGATCACCCGTGATCACGTAGAGGCGCATGCGTGCCAGGATCTCCCGTCGTTGCTCGGCCAGGTTCATATCAATATCCCACCCGGTGTGGAATGCTCGAGAGCCCGTTCCCTCCGCAGGTTCTATCCCTGATCAGGTTCCAGCGTCAGCCGGCGAACCGACTTTCTCAGCGCATTCCGCTCCGCTAGGGCTACATAGATTATAGGTATCGGCGCGGCACCCGGTACGAGATGGCGCAGAGCACTTCGTACGAGATCGTCCCCGACGCCTCGGCGAGATCGTCGGCCGTCAGCACCGCGCTGCCGTCCCGTCCGATCAACGTGACGACATCGCCAACCTGTATGTTGGGCACGGCCGCAACGTCGAGCGATGCCTGGTCCATGCTGATCGAACCGGCGAAGGGGACTCGCATTCCGCGGACGATGGCGCCGCCTTTTTCGGCGGCGCGCCAGTGCAGACCGTCGGCGTAGCCGGCCGCGATCGTCGCGACTCGCCCCGGAAGCGTGGCGGTGAAGCGTCGGCCGTACCCAACCGTATCCCCGGAGGCGAGCGACGCA
>VBDZ01000006.1 GCA_005881215.1 Chloroflexota bacterium
CGTAAAACGCCAGCTCAATGCCTGGGTGAGCAGGCCTCCCAGAATCAACCCGGCCGATGCGCCGCCGGCAGCTATAGCGCTCCAAATCCCAAGCGCACGATTACGCTCCGGGCCTTCCTTGAAGGTCGTTGTCAGCAGCGACAGTGCCGCTGGCGAGACCAAGGCGCCCGCAAAGCCCTGGATCAAGCGAGCGGCGACCAGCATTCCGCCGGACTGGCTGAATCCGCCCAACATCGATGCCGCGATGAAGAGGACTAAACCCTTCACGAACATACGTCGTCGGCCGACGACGTCAGCGAGCCGACCGCCCAGCATGAGAAAGCCGCCAAAGGTCAGCGCATAGCCGCTGACTACCCATTGGATGTTCTCAGCCGACAAACTCAGAGTCCGCTGCATCGAGGGCAGCGCGACGTTGACGATCGCGACGTCCAGGATCAGCATGAATTGCGCCGCGCAAAGCACCGCGAGTATCAGATTGGAGCGATGACGTGTGATGTCACACCAGGTTTCTGGTTGGCCGGTTCAGGTAAGACGACTTTGTCGATGGGCTCGGGACTGAACTCTGGGCATTCGGCGGCCATACCGATCCAGCCACACATCAAGCACCTTATCGGAAACCACGTTTGACTGCTCGATCCACCGAGCGGAAACCGCCCGAGTTCTTACATCTCGGCGAGCGCGGCGTACCGCACGAGCTTCAACTCGGCCAGTCGCTGGGCGCACGTTCCGTAGGGGCCCAATAGGTAGATGACACCGGCGCCGCGACCGGACGACTCCAATTCCTCACATCGGCACGACTAGCGAGAACGAAGAACGATCGTGATTGCTGACATCCATCGGCAGATCAGTGGCATGACTACTTCATCACCATCGGCGGGGCATCTGCGGCTTTGACGGGCCTGCTGGTCGGGGCGCAACAAGCCCGATTACCGGCCTGAGTGAGTCTGATCGAAGTCTCAGCGCGCTGGAGCCTGGCGTCGACTAGAATCCGTTCGCGCGGACGTTCTCAGCCGATGCGGATGCGGCGGTAACTGGCCGGGATAGTTCAGCGGTAGAACGCGGGTTTTGTAAACCCGTTGTCGGGGGTTCGATTCCCCCTCCCGGCTTCCTTCGACCGGCTTCCGTCGACGGCTGGTTACAAAACAGTTGCTCCCCCAGCTGAGCTATGTCGGCGTGCGTTCCGAATGATATGAGCGAGAGGTGGGAACCGCCGCGGAGGGGCCGGGGGCTACGAGGTCGCGACTGTTGTGTGCGCCGGCTCGAGCGGGTTGATGGTGATCAGGTTGACCGGCTGGGTATCGCTCACGAAGGTCGTTACGAAGGTCGATCGGGAGGGGTCCCACCAGGTAATGAGGTAATTCTCGCCCGGCGGCATCGACACCTTGAAGTTTCCGTTCGCGTCGGTCGACGTCGAGTAGATCGGCGGCGAGTCCTGGTAGGTGTGGGCCTTGACGATCTGGTAATGAGTCGCGATCCGCACCAGGCGGTTGGCCACGGGCGCCGAATTCGTGTTGCTCACCACCAACTGTCCGGTGAGCGTCTGGTTGGCGTGGAGTGCCGCGTTGGCCTGCGTGCCCCAGCTGGTCTTCGGAAACTTTTGCACCAGCTCCGTCATGGCGTCACGGGCCTGCTGGTACTTGAGCTGCTGGACGAACGCCAGGCCAGCGTTGTAGAGCGTCTGCGGGAACGCCGATGACTGGGCGAGCTTGGCGTCAGAACTATCCGGAAAGTCCTTGACAAGTTTCTCGTACCAGGTCAGGGCGTTGGGGTAGTCAGGTGGCTGTTGCTGTGTGTACCACTGCGCGTAGCCGGCATAAGCGGACGCGAGGCCGGCGTTGGTTGCTGCCGACACACTGCCCGCGGGGTCGAAGGCGCTGACCTGGTTGTACCGGTCGATGCCCGCCTGAAACTGTTGCTTGGCCACCAGCGCTTGTCCCCAGGCGATGAACAGGTCGGCCAGCGCGGCATTCCCCCGGGCGGCCCAGTCGGCGATGCCGCTCTTGACGGTCGCCCGTAGCTGCGTCTCGCTCTCCTCAAACTTGCCCTGCTGCTTGAGTTGGACGCCCCACAGGAAATGCGTCTCGGCGGTGCCGGTCTGGGCGTGGTCGGCCAGGTCCCCAAGCAGCAGTCGCGCTACGGGATTACCGGCCACGGCCGCCACCGTCGCGTACGAACTGAGCGCCTGCTTGTATGAGCCGGCGGCCTCCGACCCTTGGGCCTGTGACAACTGGTTTTGGGCGAAACCGTACGTGCCTCCGGGAATGGCGAGCAGCAGGACAACGATGCCAACGGGCACCAGCAGCAAGCGGGTGCGACCACGCCGGGGAGCCGGCTGTTGCGGTCCGGCCGGCACGTATTGAGCTGCTTCGCTCATCTCGACTGGCCGAATAACGAGTTGACCTTTAGTAGCCTGCGCCGCTAGACTGGGAAACCCAGAATTGTTGAGTTTGTGAATCCAGTTAGTCAACTTTAAGGAGAGGAGCACATGGCCAAGACCGCCACCGAGATCGCCCAGGCCGGCTACGCCCACCCGGAAGTCCTGGTGGACACCCAGTGGGTGGCCGACCATCTCAACGACCCGAAGGTCAAGATCGTCGAGGTCGACGTCGACACCACCGCCTACGACAACGGGCACGTCAAGGGCGCCATCGGTCTCGACTGGCGCAAGGACCTCCAGGCCCGTCCGATTCGTGACCTGCTGCCGAAAGACGAGTTCGAGAAGCTGCTCTCCGCGAAGGGGATCAGCAACGACGACACGGTCGTGGTCTACGGCGACAACAACAACTGGTTCGCCGCCTGGTTCCTCTGGAACCTCAAGTACTACGGTCACAAGGATGCCCGGCTGATGAATGGTGGCCGCAAGAAATGGCAGGACGAAGGCCGGGAGCTGGTGACCGAAGCGCCGGCGATCAAGCCGACAACCTACAAGGCCGGCCAGCCGGTGAAGAGCATCCGGGTGCTCCGCGACGAGGTGGTGGCGGAGCTGGGCAAAGCCGGGGTAACCCTGGTCGACGTCCGCTCGCCCAAGGAGTTCAGTGGCGAGCTGCTGGCTCCTGAAAACCTGCCCCAGGAGGGCGCCCAGCGCGGCGGCCACATTCCGGGCGCCGCCAACATCCCGTGGGGCCAGGCGGTTCGCGAGGATGGCACCTTCAAGCCCGCCGACGAGCTCCGCGCCCTCTACGAATCGAAGGGCGTGACTCCCGACAAGGCCGTGATCGCCTATTGCCGGATCGGCGAACGCTCCTCCCACACCTGGTTCGTCCTGCACTACCTGCTCGGCTATCCCAACGTCCGGAACTACGACGGATCCTGGACCGAGTGGGGGAGCCTGATCGCCGCCCCAATCGAAAAGTAGGACTCGCGCCTCGGAACCCCTCCCCCTTCGAAGGGGGAGGGTCGGGGTGGGGCTCGGGCGTCACGGCCAAATGACAGCCGTAACTCTTTTGCCACTTGGCGTTACCTCCAGACCGGCGTAACGTTATGGCCATCGGCGAGAGCGAGCGGCCGGTTGACCTGAGGAGGCGATCCGGCCCAGACGCTGCCTAACGAAAGAGGGGTGTCGTTCGGTGAGGGGTCTGAGGCGTTTGGTCTTCGTTGGGGTCATTGGCGGCCTGTTGGCCGCCGTACCGCTCTCGGCCATGGCGAGCGAGAACCTCCTTGCCGGCGCGGTCGGGCATGCCGAGGGCACCTTCAGTCAGTCGTTGAGCAGCGCCGTCCGAGGCGGCCTGGAGCAATCGATCGCCGACTCGATGATGTGGCGCTTCAGCCAGGTAAAGGCGATCAAACCGTCGGCCTGGTGGCAGGCACCGGTCGCCGAGCACGACAAGCTCGAGAAGTTGAGCTTGCTGCAGTCGGACCTGGCCGCCCTGTACCAGGTGCAGATTGGCGAGAGCCGCGACGCGCTGCTCCGCCAGGTGCATCGCTGGAACGCCGCCATCGCCGAGGCGCAGAACGCCGGGATTTCGACCGACGGCTTGGAGACCAGCCGGTCCCGCTTCATGAGCTATCTGGCGCAATCGCCAACCCCCAATGGCCTCAATGCGATGGCGTCGGTCCTGAGCGAGCAGAACACCATCCTGGATGGGCGGACGGCCGCGTACCGCACGGCGAGGGCGCAGGTCGATGCCGCGGTCCAGAACGCGCAGACGCTGCTGGCCAGCGCGACCCAGTATTCGCAACTCAGCCTTGATGGCTTCCGGGCCCAGATCGCCACCGCGACCGCGGGCGTTCCCTCGGTGCACGGGGCGGCTGGCTTCGTCCCACTCCTGGCGCAGCTGCAGCAAACGGCCGCCTCGATCCAGGGCTTGCTCGACAGCCGGAGCAACGCGTTCGGGCAGCTGTCGGCCGCACGCGCGACGCTAGCCTCGGCGCAGTCGATCGGGGCCTCCGTCGGCAACATCCCGGGGACGATCAACGTGCTGGCTGCCCGGGTCAACGTGGCGGGTGACCAGGGGACCTTCGACTCCCTGTCGTCCCAGCTCTACAACCAGAAGCAGCTCCTGGCCAATGCCATCTACTACAAGCAGATGCAGCCGCTCAGCTACAACGCTGGGGCCGGCAAGCTGATCCTGATCTCGCTCTCGCGGCAGGTCCTCACCGCCTACCAGGATGGGACCCCGGTCCTCACCACCTACGTTGCGACCGGTCGACCCGCCCTGCCCACCCCGCCCGGCGTCTACCACATCTTCGCCAAGTACTCGCCCTACAAGATGATCTCGCCCTGGCCATATGGAAGCCCCTACTGGTACCCCGCGTCCTGGACGAACTGGGCGATGGAGTTTGCCGGGGGTGGCTACTTCATCCACGATGCCCCCTGGCGCTCGTGGTATGGCCCTGGCTCAAACCTCTACAACGGGACCCATGGCTGCGTCAACGTCCCCTATAGCCCGATGTCCTTTCTCTGGGGCTGGACGCCGATGGGAACTACCGTTGTGGTTCAGTACTAGCCTCCGATACCACTTATATGTCCCTCCCCCACCGGCGGGGAGGGACGTCGCTCTTTAGGCGATCACGCGATTGACGATGTCCCCAAACTCTGCTATTATTTGGGCTCGCCTAGCAGTCGCTAGGTCTTTTTTATGTTTGGAGCCCTTTTCCCCCTGGAGATTCAATGCCTGCCCTAGCTTCGACCATCACCCTGCAGTGTCAGACCTGCAAGGAGCGCAACTACACGACCGTCAAGAACAAGAAGAACGATCCGGACCGGATGGAGATCAACAAGTTCTGCCCCCGGTGCCGGAAGCACACGGCCCACCGGGAGACCAAGTAGCGTGCCCGCATCCTTCTTATACTGTTGGCGCCGACCGGCACAGGGGTGTAGCTCAGCTGGTAGAGCAGCGGTCTCCAAAACCGCGGGTCGGGCGTTCGAGTCGCTCCACCCCTGCCAGACTCAGGTATAACTACCATGGCCAGGGCCGTTCCCACCGAACCAAGGTCGAATAGAGTGCAACGCACGACTCCCTCTCCCACCCAGCGCCGCGGCCTCATCCGCAACCTCGAGGACATCGTCGGCGAGCTCCGCAAGGTGATCTGGCCCAGCTGGGCTGAGTTGCGGACGATGACGTTTGTGGTGATCGTCACGGTGGTAGTGGTATCGATCATGCTTGGCTTGATCGACTACGTCCTGACGCAGACCCTCGTGAAAGTGGAGTTCCCCAAAATTGGCTGAGCCTCAGATGAACCAAACCCCGCAGAACGGCACGCCGCAGGAAGCGGCCGCCCCGGCGAAGGCGCGTGGCCGCCGGCCCGCGCCCAAGGAGGCCGCCGAGGCCGGCCGGGTCTGGACCGGCGATCGGGTATCGGTGGGTGAGGGCCATCCGGCTCCGCCCGAGACGCCCTCGGCGCCGCCCGCCGCCCTGGTGCCGGCCGATGCCACGGCCAAGCCGGCCGCCGCGGAAGGTGAGCCGCACTGGTACGTGGTGCACGCCTATTCCGGACACGAAGAGAAGGTGCGCAACAACCTGATGAAGCGTGTCGACTCGATGGACATGCACGACCGGATCTTCGAGGTCCTGGTGCCGACCGAAGACGTGATCGAGATCAAGGACGGGCAGCGGCGCCACGTGGCGAAGCGAACCTTCCCCGGCTACATCCTGGTCAACATGATCATGTCGGACGAATCCTGGTACGTGGTGCGCAACACGCCCGGCGTCACCAGCTTCGTCGGCTCCGGCAACAAGCCGGTGCCGCTGCAGGAGAAAGAGATCAAGTCCATTCAGAAGCAGATCAAGGCCGAGGCGCCCAAGGTGCGCGTCGAGTACCAGGTCGGCGAGAACGTTCGCGTCATCGATGGGCCGTTCTCAGACTTCCACGGCAAGGTGGACGAGATCAACGCCGACAAGGGCAAGCTCAAGGTGCTGGTCAACATGTTCGGCCGGGAGACGCCGGTCGAGCTCGACCTCCTCCAGGTGGAGCGGTTGAAGTAATGGGAAAGAAGAAAGTCAAGACGATGGTCAAGATCCAGATGGAGGCGGGCAAGGCCACGCCCGCGCCGCCGGTGGGCACCGCGCTCGGCCCACACGGCGTCAACATCATGGAGTTCGTCAAGACCTATAACGACCGCACCGCGTCGATGGCCGGCCAGGTGATCCCGGTCGAGATCACGATCTTCGAAGACCGCAGCTTCACCTTTGTGACGAAGACGCCGCCCGCCGCCGCTCTGCTGAAGAAGGCCGCCGGCGTGGAGAAGGGTTCGGCCAAGCCGAACAAGGAGAAGGTTGGCAAGGTCAGCCGCCAGCAGGTGCGCGAGATCGCACAGCTGAAGCTGAAGGACCTGAACGCCTACGACGTCGAGGCGGCCATGAAGATGATCGAAGGCACCGCTCGCTCGCTCGGCATCGAGGTGGCGAGTTAATGCCACAGGCACGCGGCAAGAAGTACAAGGAAGCGGCCAAGGCGATCGAGCGCACCGAGCAGTACGCGCCCGATGAGGCGGTCCGCCTGGTGCTCAAGAGCTCGACCTCGAAGTTCGACGGCTCGATCGAGGCGCACCTGAGGCTGGGGGTCGATCCCCGCCACGCCGACCAGATGGTGCGCGGATCGGTGGTGCTGCCGCATGGCACCGGCAAGAAGCGTCGCGTCCTGGTGTTCGCCACCGGCGACAAGGCCCGGGAGGCGACGGAGGCCGGCGCCGACTATGTCGGCGCGGACGACCTGGTCAAAAAGATCCAGGAGGGCTGGCTCGACTTCGACGTCGCGCTGGCGACGCCCGACCTGATGGGCCAGGTCGGCCGGCTGGGCAAGATCCTGGGGCCGCGTGGCCTGATGCCGAACCCCCGTGCCGGGACCGTGACCTTTGATATCGCGCGGGCCGTCAAGGACATCCAGGGCGGGCGGATCGAGTACCGGGTCGACAAGACCGGCATCATCCACACCAATATCGGCAAGGCCTCCTACAGCGAGGCGCAGCTCAAGGACAACTTCGTCGCCCTGATGGACGCGGTCGTCCGTGCCAAGCCGAGCTCGGCGAAGGGGCAATACCTGAAGTCGGTCTATCTCTCGCCGACGATGGGGCCCAGCGTGCCCGTCGACCCGGCCGCCGCCGGCCGGCTGAGCTAAGCGACACCGGCACGCATGGCGAACGTCAAAACCGGTGATCCCGCGGTCGACACCTTCCTCAAGGGCTACGCGCCCCCGGTTCGGGAGATCGCGGTCAAGGCCCGCGAGGCGATCTTTTCCGTGTTTCCGGGCGCAACCGAAAAGGTGTATCCAGGTTGGAAGGTGATCCAGTATGGCGCCGGCGCCGACATGAAGTCGGTCTTCGCCGCGATCTCGCCACAGCGCGAGCGGGTCAACCTGGGGCTCGCCCACGGCGCGGATCTGGCCGACCCGGAAGGGTTGCTGGAGGGCGACGGCAAGGCTATTCGCCACGTCAAGCTGACCTCAGCAGAGGCGGCGGGCGCTCCAGCGGTCAAAGAGCTGATTCGCGGCGCCTTGCAAGCAACCAAGAACGGCGCCTGATATACTCACGCTCCGCGAATAAGCGGCCCCGGCGTGGGAAGGCCGCGCGATAATTGAATAGCCGAAGACCGCTGGTGCCTAAAGACCAGGCTTAATGTCCAGCGCAGGCGAGCAAGGTACGACTGACGGCCTCCTCGCCTGGTGCGAAGGAGGTTTTTTTATTGGCGACCGCGACCAAAAAGCAAGAGAAAGTCGATAAGAAGGCAGAGAAGGCCGCCACCGTGGCGGCGATCACCACCCGGCTCAAGGCCTCGTCGACCGCCGTGCTCGCCGACTACCGCGGGATGACCGTCGGCCAGATGCGCGAGCTGCGCAGCAAGCTGCGCGACGGCAACATCGAGATGATGGTGGTGAAAAACACGCTGGCCCGGCGCGCCGCGAAAGCGGCCGGCTACGAGCCGTTAAGCGCCGAGCTGGTCGGGCCGATCGCGATGCTGTTCGCCGCCGACGACGTCTCCGCCCCCGCCCGCATCCTCAACGACTATATCCGGGCGAACCGGAAGATGGTGATCAAGGGCGGATTGCTCGAAGGCCAGGTGATCAAGGCCGATGCCGTCACCGAGCTGGCCGACCTGCCCTCCCGCGAGGTGCTGCTCAGCCGCCTGCTGGGGGCCATGCAGGCTCCCCTGGGTAGCCTCGCCAGCGTCTTACAGGCCCCCATGTCCAAGCTCGCTCGCACGCTCGACGCCCTTCGCAGTCAGAAGGAATCACAGTCACCGGCCCCGGCAGCGGCCGCAAGTTAGGAGGAACCAATGGCAAAAGTCAGTGTCGACGATTTCGTATCGGCGTTGAAGGAGTGGACCGTGGTGGACGTCATGAACGCCATCAAGGCCATCGAGAACGAGTTCGGTGTCACGGCCGCGGCCCCGGTGGCGGCGGCAGCGGCGCCGGCCGCCGGTGGTGGAGCCGCCGCGGCTGCGCCGGAAGCGGAGCAGACCGAGTTCCAGGTGGTCCTCACCTCCCCGGGCGACGCCAAGATCGGCGTGATCAAGGTGGTCCGCGAGATCACCGGGCTGGGCCTGAAGGAAGCCAAGGACCTGGTCGACCAGGCGCCCAAGCCGGTCAAGCAGGGCGTCAACCGCGAAGAGGCCGAAGGCGTCCTGAAGAAGTTGAAGGACGCGGGCGCCGGCGCCGAGATCAAATAGGCATTTGTTTGATCCCTGCCCGCCCGCTGGGCGGATGATCCCCTCCCCCCTTGCGGGGGAGGGTTCGGGTGGGGGGTTGTTATCCGGTACCTGATCGCGACCCAGGGTCCCCTTAACGAGCCCGTTACCGACCAGATCGCCGAGTGCCTGCAGGCGGGCAAGCAGGGATTCTGGCTCGACATCGAGAATCCGGACGATGCCGACTTTGCGTTGCTCGAGAAGACCTTCAAGTTTCACCAGCTGACCCTCGAGGACATCCGCCACCAGAACCAGCGGCCGAAGGTCGAGGAGTATCCCGGCTACGCCTTCGTCGTCCTCTTTACCGCCGAGCTGGAGGGATCGCGGGTGCAGATCCGCGAACACCATATCTACCTCTCCGGGCAATATCTGGTCAGCGTCCACCTCGAGCCGTCCGACATACTCGACCGCCTGCGTGACCGGATCAAGGCCAACCCGGATCTGGCTCATCGGAGCCTGCCGTACCTCTTCTACCTGGTGGTCGACCAGCTGGTCGACTCGCTCTTCCCGGTGCTCGAGAAGCTCGACGACGCGACGGACGCGGTTGAAGACTCGATCATCCAGCGGCCCGACAGCGCAGCGCTGAGCCAGTTGTCGGACCTGAAGCGCGCGGTGGTCGACCTACGGAAGGTGCTCGGGGCGCAGCGGGATGTCTTTCAGCGGCTGACCACGCGCGCCATCGGCGAAGTGGGCGACCAGGAAATGTCGATCTACTACCGCGACGTCTACGACCACCTGGTCCGGCAATACGAGACGGTCGACTCGCTGCGCGACCTGCTGAGCACCTCGATGGACGTCTACCTCTCGACCGTCTCGAACCGGCTGAACCTGCGGATCACCCGGCTCACGGTCTTCGCCACCCTCTTTCTGCCGCTGACCTTTCTCACCGGCTTCTTTGGCATGAACTTCGCCTGGCTGGTGAGCCGCATCATGCCGGCCTGGACCTTCTGGGTGCTGGCGGTCGGGGTGATGGCCGTGACCACGCTCGGCCAGCTCCTCTACTACCGCCGCCACGGCTGGATCTAGCCGCAAACTCCCTCCTCCGCTGGGGCCTACCTTACGGCTACCTAGGTTTGGCGGGCTCCCGCCGTTGTCCTTCCTGGACGGAGGGACCAAAATGTTCCGCTGGATGCTCTTCTTCATTCTGATCCTGGCCGGGATCCTGGGCTTTGTCTCCTACGTCATGGGGATCCCGATTCCGGGCCTGACCCAGCTCGGCATCCAGCAGCCGTCAACCCCGTTCCAGCCGTAGGTCCAAACCCCTTCCCCTGCGCGAGCTGGGGTGCTAAACTAGCGCGCGATTAGTCTGATAGCGTTCCGATCGGCGACCTGACCGACTTTCTAACCCCGGGGAACCCGCCCTGGGCCCGCTCGCGAAGCTGTACCGGTTTCGCGGCAAAGATGTTTGCGCGCTTGACACCCTGGGTACCCTAATGGTACTATTGCCGTTCGGTGCTTCCAGGGTTGCTTTTCCGCGTCCCTAGCACAATCTGCCTGCCCACCATTTTTTCCTGCTTCATCTGAAAGGAGAGTCCATGATTCAGCCTTCCTCTAACGGCTCTCGCGTCAGCTACGGCAAGATCCCGGAGATGCTCCCGGTGGCCGACCTGATCGAGACCCAGATCCGCTCCTTCAACTGGTTCAAGCGCGAGGGTCTGCGAGAGCTGTTCGAAGAGATCAATCCCATCACCGACTACACCGGCAAGAACTACGAGCTCAAGTTCCTGGACTACGAGTTCGGCCAGCCCAAGTTCGACAAGGAAGAGTGCCGCAACCGCGACATGACGTTCGCGGCCCCACTGCGCATCAACACCCGGCTGACCATCCGTACCGGCGAGAACGCCGGCGAGATCAAGGAATCGGAAGTCTTCATGGGCGACTTCCCGATCATGACCGAGGAAGGCACCTTCATCGTCAACGGCACCGAGCGGGTGGTCGTCTCCCAGCTGGTCCGTTCGCCGGGCATCTACTTCACCAGCAGCGAGGACCGGGCGTCTGGCCGGATGCTCTACGCCGCCAAGCTGATCCCGAACCGGGGCGCCTGGCTGGAAATCGAGACCTCGGGCAAGGACGTGCTGACCGTCAAGATCGACCGCAAACGGAAGATCCCGGTCACCACCCTGGTCCGCGCTCTCGGCTACGGCAGCAACAACGAGATCAAGGCGCTGTTCGCCGACGTGGACAGCAACGCCGAACACAAGTTCATCCAGTCGACGCTGGAGAAGGACTCCTCGACGGACGTCAACGACGCCCTGGTCGAGATGTACAAGAAGATCCGGCCGGGTGACCCGCCGACCGTCGACAACGCTCGGGCGCTGATGACGGCCCTGTTCTTCAACCCCCGCCGCTTCGACCTCTCCAAGGTCGGCCGCTTCAAGCTGAACCGCCGGCTGGGGCTGGGGACGGACATGAACATCCGCACGCTCTCGAACGACGACTTCATCGCGATCATCCGCAAGCTGATCGAGCTCAACAACGGCGCCGGCGAGCCGGACGACATCGACCATCTCGGCAACCGCCGGGTGCGGGCCGTCGGCGAGCTACTGCAGAACCAGTTCCGGATGGGCCTGATCCGGATGGAGCGCATCATCAAGGAGCGGATGACGATCTGCGACGCGGCCACCGTGACCGCGGCTTCGCTGATCAATGCCCGCCCGGTGGTCGCGGCCATCAAGGAATTCTTCGGCTCCAGCCAGCTGTCCCAGTTCATGGACCAGACCAACCCGCTGGCCGAGCTGACCCACAAGCGCCGCCTCTCGGCGCTGGGCCCCGGCGGCCTGTCGCGGGAGCGCGCTGGCTTCGATGTCCGCGACGTCCACCACTCGCACTACGGCCGCATCTGCCCGATCGAGACCCCCGAGGGTCCGAACATCGGCCTGATGGGCTCGCTGGCGATCTTCGCGCGAGTCAACGAGTACGGCTTTATCGAGACGCCCTTCCGCCGGGTCTATAGCGAGATGCCTGCGGACAAGGCGCACCGGGACAAGCTGGTCGGACGCACCCTGCGCGACGATGTCCTGGACCCGGCAAACCGGAAGACCAAGCTGGCCAAGAAAGGCGACGTGCTCGATCGCGAGCTGGTGGAGACGCTGGTGAAGGCGAAGGCCGGCGATATCCCGATCAAGGCGTGGGTCTCTGACGAGGTGCAGTTCCTGTCAGCCGACGAAGAGGACCGCTTTATCGTGGCCCAGGCGAACGCGCCGCTCGATCCGGAGAGCCATTTCACCGAGGAGCGGACCACCGCCCGCACCAAGAACCTGTTCCTGGTGGCGGACGTGAACCGTATCGAGTATATGGACGTGTCGCCCAAGCAGACGGTCTCGGTCGCGACGGCACTGATCCCGTTCCTGGAACACGACGACGCGAACCGCGCCCTGATGGGCTCGAACATGCAGCGCCAGGCGGTGCCGCTGGTTGTGACCGAGGCACCGATCGTCGGTACCGGCATGGAGTCCGCGGCCGCGACGGACTCGGGAGAGTTGATCGTGGCGAAGAGCGCCGGGACCGTTGTTTCGTGCGCCGCCCCGCCACCGGCGGATTCGCCGGCGGCCAAGCTGGACAGTTTCAAGCGCGAGCTCGGCATCCTGCTCAAGCCCGACGATGGGTCGGCCGAGCAGTGGTACCCGGTCCATAAGTTCGAGCGGTCGAACCAGGGGACCTGCCTCTCGCAGCGAGTCATCGTCAAGGCCGGCGCGCACGTCGAGGCCGGCACGGCGCTGGCGGACGGCCCGGCCACCTCCGAGGGTGAGCTGGCGCTGGGCCGCAACATCCTGGTGGCCTTCATGCCCTGGGAGGGATACAACTACGAAGACGCGATCCTGATCTCCGAGTCGGTCGTCCGCGAGGACAAGTACACCTCGATCCACATCGAGGAGTACGAGATCGAGGCCCGCGACACCAAGCTGGGCCCGGAAGAGATCACCCGCGACATCCCCAATGTCAGCGATGAGACGCTGAAGAACCTGGACGAGCGCGGCATCGTCTATATCGGCGCCGAGGTCCATCCGGGCGACATCCTGGTGGGCAAGATCACGCCCAAGGGCGAGTCGGAGTTGAGCGCGGAAGAGCGCCTGTTGCGCGCCATCTTCGGCGAGAAGGCGCGCGAGGTGCGTGATTCCTCGCTGCGCGTGCCGCACGGCGAGCGCGGCATCGTGGTCGACGTCAAGATCTTCAGCCGCGAAACCAAGGATGAGCTGGCGCCCGGCGTCAATCAGCTGGTGCGGGTTTATGTTGCCCAGAAGCGCAAGATCGCGCAGGGCGACAAGATGGCCGGGCGGCACGGGAACAAGGGCGTCATCGCCCGCATTCTTCCCGCCGAGGATATGCCCTACATGCCGGATGGCACCCCGGTCGAGCTGGTGTTGAACCCGCTGGGCGTGCCCAGCCGAATGAACCTCGGCCAGGTGCTCGAGACGCACCTCGGCTGGGCGGCCCACGCGCTGGGCCTGAAGGTGGCGACGCCGGTCTTCGACGGCGCGTCCGAGGAAAAGATCGAGGAAGAGCTGGTGCGGTCGGGTCTGCCGGAGTCCGGCAAGATCACGCTGCGCGATGGCCGGACCGGCGAGCCGTTCGACCACGAGGTCACGGTCGGCTACATCTATATGTTGAAGCTGGCCCACCTGGTCGAGGACAAGATCCATGCCCGCTCGACTGGCCCCTACTCGCTCGTCACCCAGCAGCCGTTGGGCGGCAAGGCGCAGTTCGGCGGCCAGCGCTTTGGCGAGATGGAAGTCTGGGCGCTCGAAGCCTACGGCGCCTCGCACATCCTGCAGGAGATCCTGACGGTCAAGTCCGACGACATCGTGGGCCGGGTCAAGGCCTACGAGGCGATCGTCAAGGGCGAGAACACGCTGGAAGCCGGTATCCCGGAGTCGTTCCGGGTGCTGGTGAAGGAGCTCGAGGGCCTGGCGCTGGGCGTCGAGATCCAGTCCGACGGCGAGAAGCAGGTAATCCTGTCCGAAGACGACATGAGCGAGATGCCGCTCGACCTGGGTATCAACCTCGAACGCGATGAGATCGATGAGTCGGACCAATGGGCGACCGGCGCGCCCCGCGCCGCGCAAAATCCCCTGGATTCTTTGAGGTAGTCAATGACACTGAAACTGGAAAATTTCGACGCGCTGAAGCTCTCCCTGGCCTCGCCGGAGACGATCCTGTCGTGGTCGCACGGCGAGGTGACCAAGCCGGAGACGATCAACTACCGGACGCTCAAGCCGGAGCGTGACGGCCTGTTCTGCGAGCGGATCTTCGGCCCGCAGCGGGACTGGGAATGTCACTGCGGCAAGTACAAGCGCTACCGCTACAAGGGGATCATCTGCGACAAGTGCGGCGTGGAAGTCACCCGCTCGAAGGTTCGTCGCGAGCGGATGGGGCACATCAAGCTGGCCTCGCCGGTCAGCCACGTCTGGTATTTCAAGGGCATCCCGTCCCGGATGGGGCTGCTGCTCGACATGTCGCCCCGCAACCTGGAGAAGGTGCTCTACTTCGCGAACTACATCGTGACCAACATCGACGAGGACGCGCGCAAGGAATACCTTTCCAAGTCCTCTCCGCAGCACAACGACCGGGTCATCAAGCTCCAGGAGGAGCGCGACGTAGCGGTCAAGGAGCTGAAGGAAGAGCTCGACCAGCGGGTCAAGGCCAAGCAAGAGGACACCAAGACCAAGAGCAAGGCGCTGGAGGAGACGCTCGACGAGACCGTCGACGCCATGACCTCGCGCGCCAAGGAGCTGGTCGACAAGATCAAGGCGCAGAAGGGCAAGAAGGCGGCCACCAACTTCACCATCGGCGAGGGTGATGACGAGCAGGTCATCATCGAGAAGGGCACCGTGTTCGAGGACAAGCTCGCCCGCGAGCTGCCCAAGCAGGTCGAGAAGAAGATCGACCAGGTGCAGGCCGCCACCAAGAAGCGCCAGCAGGAGCTCAAGGGCAAGTCCGACGAAGAGATCGCCAAGTGGCGTGAGGACTTCGAGAAGAAGTCGGGCGAGCTCACCGACCGCCTGAAGAAGGACACCGAGGGCCTCTCGGGCGATATCGAGTCGTCCAAGACGCAGCTCGAGTCGCTCTTCGTCAAGCAGCTGCTCTCCGACCAGGAGTTTCGCGAGTTCACCGAGAAGTTCGGCAAGGTCTTCAAGGCGGGCATCGGCGCGCAGGCGATCCATGATCTGCTCGCCCGCATCGACCTGCTCCAGGAGTCGGCCATCCTCCGCGAGGAGTCGAAGTCGACCTCCGGCCAGAAGCGGCAGAAGGCCATCAAGCGGCTCAAGGTCGTCGAAGCCTTCCGCAAGTCGGGCGCCTCGGCGACCTGGATGATCCTCAACAACCTACCGGTCATTCCACCGGAGCTGCGCCCCATGGTGCAGCTGGACGGCGGCCGCTTTGCCACCTCGGACCTCAATGACCTCTACCGCCGCGTCATCAACCGCAACAACCGTCTGAAGCGGCTCCTCGAGCTGGGCGCGCCCGAGATCATCGTGCGCAACGAGAAGCGGATGCTGCAGGAAGCCGTCGATGCCCTGATCGACAACGGCCGCCGCGGCCGGGCGATCACCGGCACCGGCAACCGGAAGCTGAAGTCGCTGTCCGACATGCTCAAGGGCAAGCAGGGCCGCTTCCGGCAGAACCTGCTCGGCAAGCGGGTCGACTACTCGGGTCGCTCCGTGATCGTGGTCGGTCCCGAGCTGAAGCTGCACGAGTGTGGCCTGCCGAAGAAGATGGCGCTCGAGCTCTTCAAGCCGTTCGTGATGCGCGAGCTGGTGAGCAAGGGCCACACCCAGAACATCAAGTCCGCCAAGCGAATGGTGGAGCGGGTCCGCCCCGAGGTGTGGGACGTGCTCGATGAGGTGATCAAGGAGCATCCGGTGCTCCTCAACCGCGCCCCCACGCTGCACCGTCTCGGCATCCAGGCCTTCATGCCGGTGCTGGTCGAGGGTTCGGCGATCCAGATCCATCCGCTGGTGTGCTCGGCGTTCAACGCCGACTTCGACGGCGACCAGATGGCGGTGCACGTACCGCTGTTCAGCGGCGCCATCGCCGAAGCCAAGAACCTGATGATGTCGTCCAACAACATTCTGTCGGCGTCGGACGGCCACCCGGTCATCAGCCCGACCCAGGACATCGTGCTCGGCACCTACTACCTGACCATGATCAAGGCCACGCCCGATGTCAAAGACCAAGAGCTGCCCACCTACGGCACCGCCGAAGAAGTCTTGCTGGCGGTGGACAACAAGCGCGTCAACGTCCAGCAGGAGGTGCGGGTCCGCATCGACGGCAAGCTGGTCCGGACCTCACCCGGTCGGGTGCTTTTCAACACCGTGCTGCCGATCGGCGTGCAGCCGGCCGAGGGTCATGGCAAGGCGATGACCTACCAGAACCGGGTCTTCGACAAGAAGACGTTGCGGGAGATCGTCGCCGAGTGTTTCCGGCTCCACGGCAACGAGTTGACGGCCCGGACGGCCAACGACATCAAGCGGCTTGGGTTCGCCTACGCGACCAAGGCCGGCATCACGATTTCCGCGATGGACATCAAGACGCCGGCGGGCAAAGCGGCCATCCTGGCGGGCGCCGAAAAGAAGCTCGGCGACATCGACCAGCAGTTCCGTCGCGGTCTGATCACCGACGACGAGCGCTACACCCAGACCGTCGACCTCTGGACCGAGGCCACCGACGAAGTGACGGCCGCGACCATGAAGAGCTTCGATGCCCTTCACCCGGTCTTCATGATGGCCAACTCCGGGGCTCGAGGCAACATCCAGCAGATCCGGCAGCTGGCGGGCATGCGCGGCCTGATGGCCGACCCGACCGGCCGGATCATCGACCTGCCCATCAAGGCCAACTTCTCAGAGGGGCTGACCGTGCTCGAGTACTTCATCTCCACGCACGGTGCCCGCAAGGGTCTGGCGGACACCGCCCTTCGCACCGCCGACTCCGGCTACCTGACCCGACGCCTGGTCGACGTGGCCCAGGACGTGATCGTCCGGGTTGAGGACTGCGGCACCACCTCCGGTGTCTGGGTGACCGACATCTCGGAGGAGCGGGCGCTAACCGAGCCGCTGTTCGAGCGGATCGCGGGACGCGTCGCCGCGGCCGACATCCTGGATCCGAAGACCCAGGAGACGCTGGTCAAGGAGGGCGCCGAGATCAGCGACGTCCAGGCGCGCAACTTGATCCTGGCGGGCGTCAGCCAGGTGAAGGTCCGTTCGGTGCTGACCTGCCAGGCGCGCGAGGGCGTCTGCCGGCTGTGCTACGGCCGCAACCTGGCGACCGGCAAGCTGGTCGAGATCGGTGAGGCGGTCGGCGTCATCGCCGCCCAGTCAATCGGCGAGCCTGGGACGCAGCTGACGATGCGTACGTTCCATACGGGTGGTGTCGCCGGTACCGACATCACGCAGGGCCTGCCCCGCGTCGAGGAGCTGTTCGAGGCCCGCATCCCGAAGGGGAAGGCGATCATCTCCGAGATCGACGGCGAGGTGGAGATCGTCCGCACCGAGACCGCCCGCAAGGTCAAGGTGACGTCACGCGACATCTACGACATCCCCTATATCTTGACCGGCCAGATGCAGCCGCTGGTCGAATCTGGCGCGACCGTAGCGGAAGGCCAGGAGATCGCCAGGGGCAACGGCGAGAACGGCCAGGAGAAGCTCATCACGTCGCGGTCCTCCGGCGTGGCTCGCGTCGAGCGCAATCAGATCGTCGTCCGCAGCATGGACGAAGAAATGCGCGAGTACGCGATCCCGCACGGCTCCCGGGTCAACGTCACCAGCGGGCAGAAGATCAAGGCCGGTCAGCAGATCACCGAAGGCTCGATCAGCCCGCAGGAGCTGCTGCACATCCTGGGCCGCGAGGCGGTCCAGACCTACCTGGTCGACGAGGTCCAGAAAGTCTATCGCTCGCAGGGCGTCGACATCAACGACAAGCACATCGAGGTGATCATTCGGCAGATGATGCGCAAGGTCCGGATCGACACCGCCGGCGACACCGACCTGCTGCCGGGCGAAATCGTCTCCCAGTGGGAGTACGAGGAAGCCAACGCGAAGGCGCTGGCGGAAGGCGGCGACCCGGCCGTGGCGCAGACCGTCCTGCTCGGCCTGATCAAGGCCGCCCTGAACACGGCGAGTTGGCTGTCGGCGGCATCCTTCCAGGAAACGACCCGGGTGCTGACCGAGGCGGCCATCTCCGGCAAGGTCGACCGGCTGCGCGGCCTGAAGGAGAACGTGATCATTGGCAAGCTGATCCCCGCCGGGACCGGCCTCGACTACTACCAGAAGCTGCGCGAAGAGTCGTTCAAGATGTTCGCGGAGCTTCCGCAACCCGTCCCCGCGACCAGCAGCAGCTAAGGCAATTTCAACCCCCTCCCTCCCCCTTGCGGGGAGGGCAGGGAGGGGGTCTTTTTACTCCCCGGCGGCACCTGCCTTAGCCAGTTCCCGCCGTCCGGCGACCTGGGTCGGGATGTGCCGCAGGAACCAGCCGACGACGTGCCGCAGCCGGATCATGCGCGAGCGTGGGTGGCCGTCGCGAGAGAGATCATGCGTCTGGCCCTCGAAGCGGACCATCTTGACCTCGCGCCCGAGGAACTTGAGCGCCGTGAAGAGTTGCTCGGCTTCCTCGATCGGGCAACGCAGGTCGTTGTCGCTGTGAAGGATCAGCAGCGGCGTTTTGATCTGATCCACGTAGGTGATCGGTGACCGCTCCATCAGCCAGTCGAGATTTTTCCACGGCACGGCGCCGCCCATTTCGTCGACGGTCAGAAACCACCCGACGTCGCTGTAGCCGAACATCGTCGCCATGTTGCTGACACAGCGCATCGTCACGGCGGCCTTGAACCGATCCGTATGTCCGACGGCCCAGTTGGTCATGTAGCCGCCGTAGCTGCCGCCGCCGATGCCGAGACGGTCCGGGTCGACCCAACCTTTCAGGATGGCGGTATCCAGTCCGGCCATGATGTCCTGAAAATCCTTGCCGCCCCAATCGTTGTTGACCGCGGCTGAAAAGGCCCGGCCGTAACCGGTGCTGCCCCGGGGATTGGTGAAGAGGACCGCGTACCCGTGGGCGGCGAGGAGCTGGAACTCGTAGAAGAAGCTCCAGCCGTACATCGCCGCCGGCCCACCATGGATCTCGAGAATGGCTGGCGGTTTCTCTCCCTCCCTCGCTTGCGGGGGAGGGCCGGGGTGGGGGCCTGGTCTCATGATCCAGCCCTGGATGTCCCAGCCGTCGGCGCCCTTGTAGCTGAATTCTTCAGGTCGCGCCAGCGCGACGTCGCGAAACAGCTCGGCGTTGAGCTGGGTCAGCTGGGTCGGCTGGCCGCCGAGATCCTGGACGAACAGGTCGCCGGGAGTGGCTGGATCCGAGCTGGCAAAGGCGAGCCGCCGGCGGTTGCGATCCAGACTCACGCCGTAGACGCGTCGCTGACCGCCGATGACGATGCGCGGAGTGCCATCCTGGATGGGGGTTGCGTAGACGAGCGTGGAGCCTCGCCCGGAGGCTTGCGAGTAGATCTCCTTTCCGTCCGTTGACCAGAACGGGTGAGGGCCGCCGTGGTCCGCCCGCTGGTCATCGATGGAGGTGTCGGCGAAGGTCGGCGCGAAGCCTTCGGTGAGTCGGCGCGCCGTGCCCGGAGCGCTGACCTCGACCACCAGGAGGTCGTCGTAACCATCCGCATGACGGCGTTTGGAGGCGGTAAAGGCGAGCTGGCGCCCATCCGGCGACCAGGCCGGCGGCCCGGCGTAGATCGTTTCGTCCGACATCCTGGTCAGCCGCTTGGATCGGAGATCCAGCACCCAGATATCCTTGCCCGGCCAGCTCCACCGTTCTTCCGCCCGATCCGAGGTGAAGGCGATCCGCTGGCCGTCCGGCGAGAAGGCGGGCGAGCCGTCGTCCCAGTCGCCGTCGGTGAGCTGCTCGAGATCGCCGCCGCTGCTCGGAATCCGAAAAAGATGGGAGCGGCGCTCGTAGATCCAGCCTTTTCCATCGAGCCGGTTCCAGAGGCGGTCGATGGTCCGCACCGCCGGCACTTTCTTCTCTTCGAGCTGGGCATCCGCGGCCTCCACATCGTCGGGTTGACCGACTTCCGCGGAGAAGGTGATCGTGGCCCCGTCCGGTGACCAGGTCGGCTCACCGGCACCATCCCGCAGCCAGGTCAGCTGGCGCGCTTCGCCCCCGTCGGCGGGCAGCACCCACAGCTGCGCCTTTCCCACGCCGCGATCGCGTTCTTCCTTGTTCTTGGGCTTGACCTCGCCGGCCGGACCGCGGACGAAGGCCAGTGACCGGCCGTCCGGCGACCACCGCGGGCTGCGGTCGTTGTTGCCGGCGGTGTAGCGGTGCAGCTCGGTGCTGGCCACATCGGCCACCCAGATCGAGCGGTGGTACTCGTAGCTCTCGCGATCGATCTCGGCGACCAGGTAAGCGATCCGCTCGCCGTCCGGGGTGATCTGGGGGTCCTCGACCAGCTTGATGGCGTAGAGGTCTTGGGGCTCGAGTCGACGTGTCATTGGCTCCCTCCCGATGTGGTGGCGACGAGGTTTCAGGCTAGCAGGCCCACCGGGCCGTTGGCCGTTGTACCGGGGTGCTGCTACGTCACGGCGAGGCCCTGCTGCTGATCCTGCTCGGGATTCCGACCGCGGCGGTCGACTGGCAGATCGCGAACACCTGGGCACTGCCCACCTGGGTCAGGCTCCTCTGCCTGGCCGGGGTGACCGGCGCCCTGGCGATCGTCATCGCGAGCCCGCGGCTTGCGATGATCGGCTCGGCGCTGCTAGTCAGTCTGCTGTACGCCTTGCCCATCCTCGGCGGAATCATCCGCTGGCATCTCCTTCCGTCGGGGACGGCGCTGATCGGTGACGGGGCCTACCAGATGCAACTCTCGCGAGACGTGCTGCTGCGAGGCATCGATCCCTACGGCTTCAACTACGACGGGACCGGGATGGAGCGCGCGCCATGGGGCCAGCCGTTTCCCAATCCGGCGCTGCATCATCTCGACTACTGGCCTGGGACCGTGGTACTGCCGCTCCCGCTGCAGGCCGCGGCTCACGCCCTCATCGGCTGGTGGGACGAGCGGGTCTGGCTGCTGCTCGCGGCGGTCGCGATCTGGGTTTTGCTCGGCCGGATCGCTCCCGGGCCGGCCGGTCGGATGGCCGCCATCGTCTTCTTCCTGGTTCCCGGCCACAGCCTGCTCGCCGTGCTGGGCGATAACGACCTGCCGATCGTCGCCCTGCTGCTCGGCGCCACGCTGGCGATCGGCGGACGCCGCTGGCTGCTCGCCGGGCTACTGCTCGGACTGGCTATCGCCACCAAGCAGACCGCGCTGGTCGTGGTCCCGGTTCTCGCCGGGTATGCCGTAGCCCAGGGAATCGACCGCCGCACCTTTTTCAAGGTGGCGGGACTGTCCACGGCGGTCGTCATCGTCCTCTTCGCGCCCTTTCTGGTCTGGAATGCCCACGCCTTCATCACCGACACCATCCTCTTCAACTTTGCCGGTGGGTCGGAGACCTATCCGATCCAGGGCATCGGGCTCTCGACCCTGTTGCTCCAGGCCGGCATCATCCACGGGTCTCGCGACGCCTTCCCATTCCTGCTCATCCAGCTTCCGCTGGTGCTGGCGGCCTGGCTCGTCGGCTGGCGCTGGTTGCGACAGCATCGGTCGCTCGGCGACGCCATCCTGTTCATGGGCATCGCCTTCTTTGCCTTCCTGTTCGCCAACCGTTTTGCCCAGCCGACGTACTTGCTGCTGGGCATTGACCTGATGTTCGCCGGGCTCGTCCTCCGTCGGGCGCAGCCGGCGGCGGCGGCCCCGACCCGCGAGTTGTCGACCGCAGCCGCCTGATGCTGAAGCCCGCCTGGGGGCTGGTATTTGACAGCCGAGTCAAACCGGCCGTAGAATACCCGTTCGCGCCCTAAAAAGGCGTTTGGTTAAACCATGCCTACGATTTCACAGCTCATCCGATACGGCCGCAAGCCGCTGGTGAAGAAGACCAAAGCACCGGCGCTGCAAGGCTCCCCGCAGCGGCGGGGCGTCTGCGTGCGCGTCTACACCACCACGCCCAAGAAGCCGAACTCGGCGCTGCGCAAGGTCGCCCGCGTCCGGCTCACCTCCCGCCAGGAGGTCACCGCCTACATCCCCGGGATCGGCCACAACCTCCAGGAGCACTCGGTGGTCCTGATCCGCGGCGGCCGCGTCAAGGACCTTCCCGGCGTCCGCTACCACGTGGTTCGCGGCACTCTCGACACGGCCGGCGCCAAGGGGCGCAAGCAGGGCCGCTCGAAGTACGGCGCCAAGCGCGAGAAGGCGAAGAAGGCCTAGCCGTGCCCAGACGCGCCCGCATTCAAAAACGTGTCATCCTGCCTGACCCCGTGTACACACACGAGGGCGTAGCCAAATTCGTCAACGTCGTGATGCAGCGGGGCAAGCGGAGCACCGCCGAGCGGGTCGTCTACGGCTCGCTGGACCGGATCCGCAAGGTGGCCAAGAAGGACCCGATCGAGGTCTTCGACTCGGCGCTGAAGAACGCCACCCCGGTGCTGGAGGTGAAGCCCCGCCGGATCGGCGGCGCCACCTACCAGGTCCCGGTCGAGATCAAGCCCGAGCGGCGCTCCGCCCTGGCCCGGCGCTGGATCGTACGTTACGCCAGGGCCAGATCTGGGAAGAGTATGCAGGAGAAGCTCGCCGGAGAGCTGATGGACGCCGCTAACGGAGTGGGGGCGACGATCAAGCGGCGGGAAGAGACCCACAAGATGGCTGAAAGCAACAAGGCCTTCAGTCACTTCCGGTATTAGGAGACAAGTGGCAGAGACAAAAATGGCTCGGACTTATCCGCTCGACAAGGTTCGGAACATCGGCATCATGGCCCACATCGATGCCGGGAAGACGACCACGACCGAGCGCATCCTTTTTTACACCGGGCGTATTCACAAGATGGGCGAGGTCCACGAGGGCGCCGCGACCATGGACTGGATGGTCCAGGAGCAGGAGCGCGGGATCACGATCACCTCGGCGGCCACCGCCGCCAACTGGCGCGGCCACCGGATCAACATTATCGACACACCCGGGCACGTAGACTTTACGGTCGAGGTCGAGCGCAGCCTGCGGGTCCTGGACGGCGCGGTGGCGGTCTTCGATGCCGTCGCGGGGGTCGAGCCGCAGTCCGAGACGGTCTGGCGCCAGGCCGACCGCTACGAGGTGCCCCGGATCGCCTTCATCAACAAGATGGACCGGATGGGGGCCGACTTCTTCGCGGCCTGGAAGTCGATCCGCGAGCGGCTGGGCGCCAATGCGGTTCCTATCCAGCTCCCGATCGGCAACGAGGAGAACTTCGAGGGCGTCGTCGACCTTATTAATAAGGTTGCGATCACCTATACGGACGACCTGGGTACCACCATCGAGACCGAGGAGGTCCCCGAGGCCATGCGCGAGCAGGTCGCCGTCTACCACAAGCAGCTGGTCGAGGCGGTCGCCGAGTTCGACGACGAGCTGTTGGCCAAGTACCTGGAAGACAAGCCGATCACCGGCCCGGAGATCGTGGCCGCCATCCGTAAGGGGACGATCACGAACCGGTTCGTGCCGGTGCTGGCGGGTGCCGCGCTGCGCAACCGCGGGGTGCAGCCGATGCTCGACGCCATCGTTGACTTCCTTCCCTCGCCGCTGGACAAGCTTGGCGTCGAAGGCATCAATCCGAAGAGCAACGTGCCGGAGCGGCGCAAGCCCGACGACGGCCAGCCCTTCGCCGGCCTGGCGTTCAAGATCGCCACCGATCCGTACGTCGGCAAGCTGACCTTCTTCCGGGTCTATGCCGGCACGCTCAAGTCCGGGTCCTACGTCTGGAACGCGACTCGCGGCACCAAGGAGCGGGTGGGGCGCATCCTGCAGATGCACGCCAACCACCGAGAGGAGATCCCGGAGGTCTATGCCGGCGACATCGCCGCCGCCATCGGGCTGAAGCAGACCACTACCGGCGACACCCTGGCGGACGAGAACAACCCGATCCTGCTGGAGTCGATCACTTTTCCGGACCCGGTCATCAGCGTGGCGATCGAGCCGCGCACCAAGGCCGACCAGGAGAAGATGGGGGTGGCCCTCGCCAAGCTGGCCGAGGAAGACCCCACCTTCAAGGTGCGCACCGACGAAGAGACCGCTCAGACCATCATCTCCGGGATGGGCGAGCTGCATCTCGAGATCATCGTCGACCGAATGCTGCGTGAGTTTGCGGTCGACGCCAACGTCGGCAAGCCGCAGGTGGCCTACCGGGAGACGATCAAGCGCAAGGCGCACGGCGTTGGCCGGTTCATCCGCCAGTCGGGCGGCCGCGGCCAGTACGGCCACGCCGAGATCGACATCGAGCCGAATGAAGTCGGCAAGGGCTTCGAGTTCGTCAACAAGATCGTGGGCGGCTCGATCCCGAAGGAGTACCACTCGGCGGTGGAGAAGGGCATCATCGAGGCGCTCAATAGCGGCGTGCTGGCCGGCTATCCGGTGGTCGACGTCAAGGCCACCCTGGTCGATGGCTCGTACCACGAGGTCGACTCCAACGAAATGGCGTTCACCATCGCCGGCTCGATGGCGGCCAAGGATGGCATGCGCAAGGGCCAGCCGGCCCTGCTCGAGCCGATCATGAAGGTCGAGGTTGTGATGCCCGAGGAGTTCATGGGCGAGATCCTCGGCGACCTGTCGTCTCGCCGTGGCCAGATTCTCGGGATGGAAGGCCGGGCCACCATGCAGGTGGTACGCGCCTACGTGCCGCTGGGCAACATGTTCGGCTACGCCACCGACCTGCGGTCGAAGACCCAGGGGCGGGCCGTCTACAGCATGGAATTTCATCATTACCAGGAAGTCCCGAAGTCGATTGCCGATGAAATCGTCGCGAAGTCGAGAGCCTAAGGAGGATCCAAAGAAGGAGTAACAATGGCGAAGAAGAAGTACGAGCGCACCAAGCCGCACGTGAACGTGGGAACCATCGGTCACATCGACCATGGCAAGACCACCCTGACCGCGGCTATCACGAAGGTCCTGTCAAAGAAGGGATTCGCTGAATTCCGCTCCTTCGACTCGATCGACAATGCCCCCGAAGAGAAGGCTCGCGGCATCACGATCGCGACCGCCCACGTCGAGTACGAGACGGAGAAGCGGCACTACGCGCACGTCGACTGCCCCGGGCACGCGGACTACATCAAGAACATGATCACCGGCGCCGCCCAGATGGACGGCGCGATCCTCGTCGTGGCCGCCACTGACGGCCCGATGCCGCAGACTCGGGAACACATCCTGCTGGCCCGCCAGGTCGGGGTGCCGCGGATCGTGGTCGCCCTCAACAAGGTCGACGCGGTCGACGACCCCGAGATCCTGGAGCTGGTCGAGCTCGAGGTCCGGGAGCTGCTCTCCCGTTACGAGTTCCCCGGCGACGACATCCCGGTGGTCAAGGTCTCGGCGCTGAAGGCGCTCGAGGGCGATGCCCAGTGGGAAGACTCGATCATGAAGCTGATGGACGCGGTCGACAGCTACATCCCGGTGCCGGAGCGCGCCCTCGACAAGCCGTTCATGATGCCGATCGAGGACGTGTTCTCGATCGAAGGTCGTGGCACGGTCGTCACCGGCCGGATCGAGCGCGGCCAGGTGAAGGTCAACGAAGAGGTCGAGATGGTCGGCATCAACGACACCCGCAAGACGGTCGTGACCGGGGTCGAGATGTTCCACAAGCTGCTGGATTCCGGGCAGGCCGGTGACAACGTCGGCTGCCTGCTCCGCGGCATCAAGCGCGAGGAGGTCGAGCGCGGCCAGGTGCTGGCCAAGCCCGGCTCGATCAAGCCGCACACCGAGTTCGACTCGCAGGTCTACGTCCTCACCAAGGAAGAGGGCGGCCGTCACACGCCGTTCTTCAAGGGCTACCGCCCGCAGTTCTACGTCCGGACCACGGACGTGACCGGCGAGGTGGAGCTGCCCGAGGGGACCGAGATGGTGATGCCGGGCGACAACATCAACATGAAGATCAAGCTCATCACCCCGATCGCCGTCGAGGAGGGGATGCGCTTCGCCATCCGCGAAGGTGGTCGCACGGTCGGTGCCGGCGTGGCCACGAAGGTCATCAAGTAAGCGGACCATGGCCCAGAAGATCCGCATCCGTCTGAAGGCCTACGATCACCGTGTCCTCGACCAGGCCGCGGACAAGATCGTTGACACGGCGCGGCGGACGAACGCGTCGACGGCCGGGCCTATCCCGCTGCCCACCGAGATCAACAAGTGGACGGTGATCCGTTCGCCGTTCATCGACAAGGACTCGCGCGAGCAGTTCGAGATGCGCACCCACAAGCGGATCATCGACATCCTCGACCCGAACCCGAAAGTCGTCGACGCCCTGATGCGGCTCAACCTGCCGTCGGGCGTCAACATCGAGATCAAGCTCTAGCCGATGGCGACGAAGGGCCTGTTGGCGAAGAAGATCGGGATGACCCAGGTGTTCACCGAGAAGGGTGAACTCCTGCCGGTCACCGTGCTCGAAGCCGGCCCCTGCGTCGTCGTCGGCCTGCGTGCCGTCCAGAAAGATGGCTACGGTGCCATCCAGCTGGGCTTCGGCAGCGTGAAAGACAAGCGGCTGACGAAGGCCACCGCGGGCCACTTCAAGAAGGCGGGCGTTGCCGCGCATCGTCACCTCCGCGAAGTCCGCCTCGAGGCCGACGCCAGCTACGAGGTCGGCCAGGCGTTGAAGGTCGACCTGTTCTCAGCGGGAGAGTGGGTCGACGTCACCGGTACCACGAAAGGCAAGGGCTTCTCGGGTCAGCACAAGCGCCATCATTTCGGCCGCGGTCCGGTGACCCACGGCTCGCACAATATCAAGCAGCCGGGCTCGATCGGCTCGTCGTCGACGCCATCCCGGGTCTACAAGGGGATGCGGATGGCGGGCCAGCTCGGCAACCAGCAACGGACGACCACGCATCTCAAGGTGGTGCGGGTCGATCCCGATCGCAACCTTCTGCTCGTCAACGGCGACGTGCCGGGTCACAAGAACAGCGTCGTGCTGGTGCGCGACTCGACCCGCCAGCCGAAGGGCAAGAAATAATGGCGAAGGCCCCCGGTTCAACCGTGCCGAAGGACTCCAGTTCAACGGCTGCCGTTTATGACCGCGAAGGCAAGGAAACCGGCCAGGTGGAATTGCCGGCGGCGATCTTCAACGCCCCGGTGAACGCCGCGGTGCTGCACCAGGCGGTGCGGCGCCAGCAGGCGAACGATCGCCAGGGCACCCACGACACCAAGACCCGCGGCGAGGTCTCCGGCGGCGGCCGCAAACCCTGGAAGCAGAAGGGGACCGGCCGCGCCCGCCAGGGCAGCACCCGGGCGCCTCAGTGGCGCCATGGCGGCACCGTGTTCGGGCCGCACCCGCGCAGCTACGAGCAGAAGATGCCGCGCAAGCAGCGCCGGCTGGCTCTGCGCGCCGCCCTCTCGGCCCGCTCCCAGGAGGGCGCCGTCCGGGTGGTCGAGGAGATCGTGCTTGACGAGCCGAAGACCAGGGTGGTTGCCGACCTGTTCGCGCAGATGGGCGCCGGAACCCGCGTCCTGTTCGTCATCCCGGAACACGACTTGATGCTGGAGAAATCCACCCGCAACCTCGCCGGGGTGCGGACCATCCTCGGCACCAACCTGAACCCGGGCGACGTCCTGATCGCCGACACCATCGTCTTCACCCGGTCCGCGCTGACCGCGGTGGAGGAGTGGCTGACATGAGGACGCCGGCGGAAGTCATCCAGCGCCCGCTGATCTCCGAGAAGAGCTACGCCGCCATGGCGACCGGCCGCTATCTCTTCCGGGTACATCCGAAGGCGACCAAGACCGAGATCGCGCTCGCCATCGCCGACGCCTTCAAGGTCGACGTGGTCAGCGTGAACACGATGCACGTCCGTGGCAAGGAGCGCCGCCGGGGCCGCACCCACGGCTTTCAGTCGAACTGGAAGAAGGCGGTGGTGACGCTGGCCGAGGGACAGAAGATCGAAAGCATGTTCCAGGGCGTGTAACGGATGCCGCTCAAGAAGTACCGCCCCACCTCGCCCGGCCGCCGCTTCATGTCGGTGAGCGCCTTCGATGACCTCACCCGCGGCAAGAAGGCAGAGAAGCGCCTGCTGGTGTCGATGAAGACGGACGCCGGTCGCAACGCCCAGGGGAAGATCACGGTCCGCCACCAGGGCGGTGGTCACCGCAAGCTCTATCGCCTGATCGATTTCAAGCGGAACAAGCTGAACATCCCGGCGACGGTGAGCGCGGTCGAGTACGATCCCAACCGCAGCGCCCGGATTGCTCTTGTCACCTACGCCGATGGCGAGAAGCGCTACATCCTGGCGCCGGTCGGCCTGACGGTCGGCGACAAGGTGGTCAGCGGCCCGGAGGCGGATATCCAGCCCGGTAACGCGCTGCCGCTGGCCAACATCCCGCTGGGCAGCACGGTGCACAACATCGAGCTCAAGCCGGGACGGGGCGGCCAGGTGGTTCGCTCCGCCGGGATGTCGGCCCAGCTGCTCGCCCGCGAGGGCGATTACGCCCAGATCCGGATGCCGTCCGGCGAGGTTCGCCGGGTCGCCGTCGTCTGCTACGCGACCATCGGCCAGATCGGCAATGTCGAGCACGAGAACGAGAACGTGGGGAAGGCCGGCAAGAGCCGCTGGCGCGGTAAGCGCCCCGCGGTTCGCGGCATGACGATGAATCCCTTCGACCATCCGCACGGTGGGGGCGAGGGCCGATCGGGCCCCGGCGGCAACCCGAAGACCCCCTGGGGCAAGCCGGCACTGGGCTATCGGACACGACGCAACAAGAAGACTCGACTCATGATCGTGCGCCGCCGGCCACCCAAGAGAAAGAGCAAGGGCTAGAAGAACATGTCACGTTCAACGAAAAAAGGACCGTTCGTTCATCCGTCGCTGATGAAAAAGGTGACGGCGATGAATCAGCAGAAGGAAAAGAAAGTGATCAAGACCTGGTCGCGGGACTCGAGCGTCTTCCCCGAGATGGTGGGACACACGCTCGCGATCCACGACGGGAAGAAGCACGTGCCGATCTTCATCACCGAGAACATGGTGGGGCACCTGCTGGGCGAGTTCGCGCCGACCCGGCGCTTCCGCGCCCACGGGCACCACACCGAGAAATCGACCACCCTGAAATGACGATGGAAGTACAAGCCAAGGCCAAGTGGGTCAGGACGTCGCCGCGCAAAGTGCGGCTCGTCGCGCACACGCTGCGCGACCTGCCGGTGAGCGAGGCGCTGGTCGCCTGCTCGTTTATGCCGAAGTCGGCCGCCCGTGACGTGGCCAAGGTGATTCGCTCAGCCCAGGCGAACGCGGAGAACAATTTCAACCTCGTCAAAGACGACCTGGTGGTCAAGGAGATCCGGGTCGAGCCCGGGCCGATGCTGAAGCGGGGCCAGCCCCGAGCCATGGGTCGGCTGTTCAGCATCTTCAAGCGAACCAGCCACATCACGGCCATCGTCGAGGACCGGCCCGGAGTGGTCAGGCGCCGGACCGCCGCGCTGCCGCGGGCGCCACAGCCCACCGCCCGGCCCACACCGACGCCGGCCGCGGCCGCCGCCGCGCGCGCCGCTGCCGAGCCGGCCACCACCGAATCGGACGAGCGCGAGGCGCCGAAACCGCGGCGGGCTCGGTCCGAGACCAAGCCCGAGGCGTCAAAGCCGGCCTTGACGGGTAAGAAAGGCGAGGCCAAGACGAGCGACAAGACGGCCGACGCCAAACAGACCCGGGCAAAGGCGCAAGGCAAAGAAAAAGACAAGAAAGACACCAAGGAGAAGAAAGGCAAGTAGTGGGACATAAAGTTCACCCGAACGGCTTCCGGCTGGGCGTCTACCGCAACTGGGAGGCGAAGTGGTTCGCTCCCGACAAGGAGTACAAGCCCCTGTTGCTCGAGGACAACCGCCTCCGGAAGATGTTGCTCGCCCGCCTGAAGAATGCGGGGGTGGCCCGGATCGAGACCGAGCGCTCGTCGTCCGCGCTCACCATCACGCTGCACACCGCCAAGCCCGGCATCGTCATCGGCAAGGGCGGGACCAGCGTCGACCAGCTGCGCGACGAGCTGGAGCGGATCACCGGGAAGCGGGTGCGCGTCACCATCCAGGAGATCAAGAAGCCCGAGCTCAGCGCCCAGCTGGTGGCCGAGAACGTCGCCGCCCAACTGGAGAAACGGATCGCGTTCCGCCGCGCCATCAAGCAATCGCTGATGAAGACGATGCGCGCCGGCGCGCAGGGCGTGAAGATCCGCGTCAAGGGGCGGCTGGGTGGTTCCGAAATGGCCCGTGTCGAATGGAACCGCGAGGGCCGCGTCCCGCTGCACACGCTGAAGGCCGACATCGACTTCGGCCAGACCGAGGCGAAGACGACGTTCGGGCGGATCGGGGTTTCCGCCTGGGTCTACACCGGCAACTTCCCGACCGAGGCGCCGCCCAAGCCGCAGGCGGCCGTCGAGGAGCCCGCCGACACCGGCGTGCCGGTGGGCGCCGCCATCGCGGAAGCCCCGACCCCGCTGGCCGAGCTGGTGCAGGCCGCTGTGGCCGCGCCGGCTGCTCCGGAACCCGTGGCGGCACCGGTCGCGACCGCCCCGGCAGCCATCGAGGCGCCCGCGGCCAAGCCGAAGCGCACCCGTACCACGAAGGCCGCCACCACCGACGCGATCCCGGCCGACGGGGGCGAGAAGCCGAAGCGCGCGAGCCGCGCCCGCACCACGGCGACCGCGGACAAGGCCGCAGCGCCCAAGACGCCACGCGCCCGCGTGGCGAAGAAGAAGGAATAGAGATGTTGCTTCCCGCCCGCGTCAAGTGGCGCAAGCTCCATCGCGGTCGCCGCACCGGCGTCGCCACCCAGGGCAACGACCTGGCGTTCGGCGAGTTCGGGCTGCAGGCGTCCGAGGCCGCCTGGATGACCAATCGCCAGATCGAGGCCGCCCGCCGCGTCATGACCCGGTTCGTGCGGCGCGGTGGGCAGGTGTTCATCCGCGTCTTCCCGGACAAGTCGGTGACCAAGAAGCCGGCCGAGACCCGGATGGGAAGCGGGAAGGGGGCCCCCGAAGGCTGGGTGGCCGTCATCAAGCCGGGCCGCGTCCTCTTCGAGATGGGTGGCGTGACCCCCGAGATGGCGAAGCGAGCCTTCCAGCTGGCCGCTTACAAGCTGCCGCTCAAGACTCGCACGCTGGGCATCAAGTCCGGCGTCAAGGCCGCCGTCGATGTCAAGATCAAGGGCCCGGCCGAGCTGAAGCCCGGTGAGGGCCTCGAAGGCATCCCCGGTGCAGTCGGCGCTCCGGCTGCGGCGGCTGCCGCGGCCGCCCCCGCCGCGAGAGGTCCAAAGGCCGCCCCCGGCGCCGCGCCGTCGATCAAGCCGGCGCCAGGTGCTGCGCCCAAGGCCGCGCCGGGCGCTGCGCCCAGGGCTGCCGCCGCGCCGCCCCCCAAGCCGGCGAAGGGTGGTGGGAAGAAATGAAGATGAAGGACCTGCAGGGCCTGTCGATGCCGGATCTGCAGAAGAAGCTCAAGGATTCCCGCCAGGAGCTCTTCAACCTGCGCTTCCAGATGGCCACCGGCCAGTTGCAGAACCACCGGGAGATCCGCCACGTGCGGCACAACCTGGCGCAGATCCTGACCGAGATCCACATGAAGGAGTTCAATGCCGAGCCGGCGCCGGCTCCGGCTGAAGCGGAGATCAAGCCGCGGCGGAGACGGGCCGCGGCGACGAGCGAGGAGACGTCATGACCGAAGCCGAGGAGCGGGCGATGCGCAAGACGCGCACCGGCACCGTGATCAGCGACAAGATGGACAAGACGGTGGTGGTGCGGGTGCAGACCCTCAAGGAGCACTCGCGCTACAAGAAGCACATCCAGCAGTCGACCCGATTCAAGGCGCACGACGAGCAGAACCAGTGCAAGGTCGGTGACCGGGTGCGGATCATGGAAACCCGCCCGATCTCGCATGACAAGCGCTGGCGCGTGGTCGCCATTGTGGAGAAGGCGAAATAGCCGTAGCCATGGTGCAGCAAGAGTCGCGGTTGAAGGTGGCGGACAACACGGGTGCGCGTGAAATCCTGTTGATCCGGGTCATGGGTGGCCACTATCGCAAGTACGCCTCCATCGGCGACGTCATCACCGCCGCGGTCACGGTCGCGACGCCCGGCGGTCAAGTCAAGAAAAGCGAAGTCGTCAAGGCCGTGGTGGTGCGCACCTCGCGCGAGTTCCGGCGCCTGGACGGCTCGACGATCCGCTTCGATGAGAACGCCGCCGTCATCCTCGGCCCCCAGAACAACCCGCGCGGTACCCGCATCTTCGGCCCGGTGGCGCGCGAGCTGCGCGACAAGAATTTCATGAAGATTGTTTCCCTGGCCCCGGAGGTTTTGTAAGCATCATGAGCCGGCTTCATCTCGACATTCATAAAGACGACACCGTGCAGGTCATGTCCGGAAAGGACCGTGGCAAGCGAGGCGTGGTGGTGCGCACCGTGCCCGGCCAGAGCAAGATCGTGGTCAAGGGCGTCAACCTCTTGAAGCGACACCAGCGCGCCAATACCCAGAAGGGCGGCACCAAGGTCATGCAGGGCGGCATCGTCGACTTCGAGTCGCCGCTGAGCTACTCGAACGTGATGCTCGTTTGCAACAAGTGCGACAAGCCGACCCGCATCCGCAAGACCGTGTTGCCCAACGGACAGAAGGCGATCGTCTGTGTCAAGTGTGGCGAAGTCTACGAACGGGTGAGAAACAAGATATGAGCGTCGCCGCTCCCAGCCGCGTCGAGCTGCGCCTGAAGCAGCGTTACCAGGACAAGATCGTCCCGACCTTGATCCAGCGGTTCGCCTACACCAACGCGATGCAGGTCCCCCGCCTGGTCAAGGTGGTGGCGAACATCGGCGTCGGCGAGTCCATCTCGAACCCGAAAGCGCTCGATGCCGCGATCGCCGACCTGAAGAAGATCACCGGCCAGCAGCCGGTGGTGCTGAAGTCGCGCAAGGCGATCGCGAACTTCAAGCTCCGCGCCGGCCTGCCCATCGGGATCAAGGTGACGATGCGCGCCGCTCGCATGTACCAGTTTGTCGACAAGCTGCTCTCGGTGGGCCTGCCCCGGATCCGTGACTTCCGCGGCATTTCCCCGACCGGCTTCGACGGGCATGGCAACTACACCCTGGGTTTACGTGAGCAACTGGTGTTTCCCGAGATCGAGTACGACAAGATCGACAAATTGCGGGGCCTCGAGGTGACGTTCGTGACCACGGCTCGCACCGACGATGAGGCGCGGGCGCTGCTGACGGAGCTCGGGTTCCCCTTCAGGAAGTGAGGATCAAGGACATTGGCTAAGAAATCGACCATCAACCGCGGGCTTCGCCCCCACAAACACGCGGTCTCGCAGCACAACCGCTGCAACATCTGCGGGCGGCCGCGCTCGTACATGCGCAAGTTCGGCATCTGCCGCATTTGCTTTCGGAGCCTGTCCTCGCAGGGCCAGGTCCCGGGGGTGAAGAAGTCGTCGTGGTGAGGAGGAGGAAAAACAGTTAGATGTCCACCGATAGCATCGCCGACATGCTGACCCGGATCCGCAACGCGAACACTGCGGGTCACCCGCGGGTCAATCTTCCCGCATCGCGGGTGGGCGTCGAGATCGCGCGCGTCCTCAAAGAAGAGGGCTACATCGCGAATTTCGACGTGGCCGCCGGCGAGCAGGGTCAGAAGCTCGACATCACCTTCAAGCCCAAGTCGCCGCGAGGCAAGTCGCTGGCCGGGTTACGCCGGATCAGCAAGCCCGGGCTGCGGGTCTACGCCCGCAAGACCGAGATTCCGCGGGTGCTCGGCGGACTGGGGATTGTGATTCTTTCGACGTCGCACGGCGTGATGTCCGGGCAGAAAGCCACCAAGGCCGGCCTCGGCGGCGAGGTCGTGTGCTACGTTTGGTGACCCATGAGTAGGATTGGCAAGCTTCCGGTCAAGATTCCCAGCGGGGTGACGGTCACCGTGCAGGATCACCGCGTCTCCGTGAAGAGCGGAAATTCTGAGCTCGTCCGCCAGCTCAACCCCGAGATGACGGTCTCGATCAAAGAGGGCAATGTCATCGTGGAGCGGCCCAGCGAGTCGAAGCTGCACCGGTCGCTGCACGGGCTGACCCGCACCCTGGTCTGGAACATGATCGAGGGCGTCAGCAAGGGCTACGAGAAGCAGCTCGAGCTGGTGGGCGTCGGCTACCGCGCCAGCCGCCAGGGCGAAGCGCTGGTGCTCAACGTCGGCTACTCGCACCAGGTCCGCTACCCGGTGCCGAAGGGAATCACGATCGACGTCCCGGAGCCAACCCGCATCAACATCAAAGGTGCGAGCAAAGAGGACGTCGGCCAGGTGGCGGCCGAGGTGCGCAAGATCCGTCCGCCCGAGCCCTACAAGGGCAAAGGCATTCTCTATCGTGGCGAGCGCATCCGTCGCAAGGCGGGCAAGACCGGCAAGACCGGCACCGGCACGGGAGCGGCGAGGTAGTGTACAAGGTACCCGATCGCCGCGGCACCCGGCTCCGCCGGCACAGCCGGCTGCGCGGCCACCTCGAGGGCGGCCCGACGCGGCCACGGCTGGCCGTCTTTCGCAGCCTGCACCACGTCTACGCGCAGATCATCGACGACGCTTCCGGGCGGACGCTCGCGGCCGCCGGCACGACCGACGCCGATCTGCGTAAGGCGCTCAAGTCGCCGTCGGGCGCGGAGGGCGCCGCCGCCGTGGGAAAATCGATCGCTGAGCGCGCCCGGCAGGCGGGCGTCGAGACCGTCGTCTTCGACCGCGGCGGATTCCCCTACCACGGTCGCATCAAGGCGCTCGCCGACGCCGCACGCGGCGCCGGGCTGAAGTTCTAAGTGAGAGGTATATGAGTTACCAGTACGGACGAGGCCAGTCGGAATTCACGGAGAAAGTCGTCCACCTCAACCGCGTCGCGAAAGTCGTCAAGGGCGGGCGGCGCTTCTCGTTCAGCGCGCTGGTCGTCGTCGGCGACCAGAACGGCCGCGTCGGCGCCGGGCTGGGTAAGGCGGGCGAGGTTCCCGAGGCGATTCGCAAGGCGGTCGAATCCGCCAAGAAGCACCTGATCACAGTCCCCATGGTGGGCACCACCATCCCGCACGAGATCCGGCTGAAGAAAGGCGCCGCCAAGGTGCTGCTGAAGCCGGCGGCGCCCGGCACCGGCATTCGCTCGGGCGGCGCGATGCGCGCCGTCGTCGAACTCTCCGGGGTCAAGGACATGATCACCAAGTCGCTGGGCACCAACAACCCGGTCAACACCGTGCGGGCGACGATCGCCGCGCTGCAGGCATTGCAGACGGCGGAGAGCGTCGCCCAGGCGCGCGGCAAACCGACCGAGGAGCTGGAGCGGCTCAGCCGCCGCGGCAAGAAGCCCGAGCCGGAGGCGGTCGCGCCGGCCGCCGCCGAAGCCCCGGTGGAGGAGCCGGTCGGCTGAGATGGCGACCCTGAAGATCACCTACGTCCGGAGTGTCATCGGCCAGAAGCCGGACCAGGAACGCACGGTCCAGGCGTTGGGCTTTCGCCGGCTGAACCAGACCGTGGAGCACGAAGATAGCCCGCAGCTGCGCGGCATGGTGCACAAGGTCCGCCACCTGGTCCGCGTGGAGGAGAGCGGGTAATGAAATTACACGAGTTGCAGCCCTCACCGGGATCGCACCATCCGCGCAAGCGGGTCGGCCGCGGGCCGGGCTCGGGTCACGGCAAGACGTCGACCCGCGGCCAGAAAGGCCAGGGCGCTCGCACCTCGTTCAACCTGCCGAAGACCTTCGAGGGCGGGCAGACCCGGCTCACCATGCGCACCCCGAAGCTGCGTGGGTTCCACAACAAATGGCGCAAGCGGTTCGCGGTGCTCAACCTGACCCGGCTCAATCGCTTCGACGACGGCGCGGAGATCCGGCCGGAGTCGCTGATCGACGCCGGCCTGATCAAAGATGTCGGCGCCGGCATCAAGGTGCTGGGCACCGGCGACCTGAATCGCAAGCTGATCATTCACGCCCACCGGTTCTCGGCGGAGGCGCGTCGCAAGATCGAGGCCGCCGGTGGCACGGTGGCCGTGATCGAGGTGCCGGCGCCAATCCGTCCGAAGACGAAGCGGGCGAAGAACCAGCCGAAGCCGGCCGCTCCCGCGCCGGTCGAGACGGCCGAGACTCCCGAGAAAGCCGAGGCGGCCGACGCCGCGGCCGCGCCCGCGAAGGTGAAGAAAGAAAAATCCAAACCGGCCGCTGAGAAGGGTCAGGCCGCGCCGAAGGCCTCGAGCGCGCCGGATTCTCCCCGGCCGGAAAAGGGTAAGAAGAAGGGCTAGCCCATGTTAGAAGCGATCGGGAACGCCCTCCGTATCCCCGAACTGCGCCGCAAGATCCTTTTCACGCTGGGACTCTTCCTGGTGTTCCGGATCCTGGCGCACATCGCCGTGCCCGGCGCCGACAAGGCCGCCCTCGACAAGCTGTTCAACAGCAATGCCTTTCTCGGCCTGCTCGACCTGTTCTCGGGCGGCGGATTGTCGACCTTCTCCATCATCGCCATGGGGGTCAACCCCTACATCAACGCCTCGATCATCATGCAGCTGATGACGGTCGTCTCGACGCGCATGAAAGAACTCAGTAAAGAGGGCGAGTTCGGCCGCCGGAAGATCACCCGCTGGACCCGCTGGTTGACCGTCGCGCTCGGCCTGCTCCAGGCCTGGGGCCTGACCCTGGTCTTCAGCCGGCAGGGCGTGCTGACCAACCTCAACTGGTTCGGCATCGTCGAGATCATGGTGACGCTGACGGCCGGCACGGTGATGCTGATGTGGTTCGGCGAGCTGATCACCGAGTACGGGATCGGCAACGGCATCTCGCTCGTGATCTTCGCCGGCATCGTCGGCCGGATCCCGAACACGATCTACAACCTGCTGACCGGCGGCGGCGCCTCGCAGAACCTGGCGCCCTTGCTGCTGTTCGCCGCCCTGGCCATCGTGGTGACCGCCTTCATCATCGAGGTGCAGCAGGCGCAGCGAAAGATTCCCATCCAATCCGCCCAGCGGGTGGTGGGCCGCAAGGTCTACCAGGGACGAAGTTCGCACCTGCCCTTGCGCGTCAACCAGGCGGGCGTCATTCCGATTATTTTCGCGATCTCGATCATGTTCTTCCCGGTCATCATCGGGAACTTCCTGGCGACCGCGCCCTCCCCGTGGGGTGACATCTCGCGCGCGCTGCGGACTTACTGGGTACCGGCCGGCCCGAATATCCCGACCGACATTCTGTACAACTTTGTCTACTTCATCCTGATCTTCGGCTTCACCTACTTCTATACGGCTGTGACCTTCGACCCGGTCGATACCGCGGACTATCTCAAGAAGCACGCCGCCTTCATTCCCGGCATCCGGCCGGGCGTGGCGACGGCGCAGTATCTCGACCGCACCATGACGCGGATCACGTTCGCGGGCGCCCTCTTTCTTGGCGGCGTCACGGTCCTGATCCCGCTGCTCGCCACGGCACTGACCCGAATACCGGCGCAGAACATGTATCTCGGTGGCACTGCGATCCTGATCGTCGTCGGCGTCGCGCTGGACACCATGAAACAGATCGAGACGCAGCTGATCATGCGTCAATACAAAGGGTTCATCAAGTAGCGACGTCAAGTCGCGAGCCTGTCCTATGAACTTGATTGTCTTCGGCGCGCCCGGCGCAGGCAAAGGCACCCAGAGCGCTTACCTGATCGAGACCTACCGGATTCCGGCCATCGCCACCGGCGACATGCTTCGGGCGCAACGGCGGGCGGGCACGGCGCTCGGCGACCAGGTGAAGGGCTACATGGACCGCGGCGAGCTGGTGCCGGACTCGTTGATGGTCGACATCACGAAGGACCGGCTGCAGCAATCGGATGCCCGCGATGGCTTCATCCTGGACGGCTTCCCCCGGACCGTGGCCCAGGCGGAAGCGCTCGACGCCATGCTGGACCAGCTCCGGCGCCGGATCGATGCCGTGATCTACCTGCGGGTCAGCCGGCAGGTGCTGATCGACCGGCTGTCGCATCGGTACAGCTGCCGGACCTGCGATGCCGTGTACAACTTCAGGCCTGACCAGGCGCGGGCACTGCCTCGCTGCACCGTCGACGGCGGCGAGCTCTACCAGCGTCCCGACGACCACCCGGAGATCGTGGCCCGTCGGATCGACGTGTTCCTCAAGCACACCGCCCCGCTGATCGACTATTACACCGCGCAACACAAGCTGGAGAACATCGACGGCCAGATGTCCGTCGCCGAGGTGCGCGCCGATATCACCCGCCGGCTGGCCGGGATCCGCAAGGGTGCGGGGTCACGATGATCATCTATAAGTCCCAGGCGGAGATCGACCTGATGCGGGAGGCCGGCGCCATCCTCGCCGAGGCGCTCCAGCGCCTGCAGTCGATCGCTCGACCGGGCGTCACCCTGCTGGAGCTCGATCGCGAGGCCGACCGGTTCATCCGGGCCCGCGGCTGCATCCCGGGGTTCGTCGGCTACCAGGGATACCAGAACGCCATCTGCACCTCGGTCAACGAGCAGGTGGTGCACGGCATTCCGACGCACCGCAAGCTCCGCGAGGGCGATCTGCTCAGCCTCGACGCCGGGTTGATCCACCGCGGGTTCTGGGCGGATGCCGGCTTGAGCGTCGGTATCGGCAAGATCTCGCCGGAGGCCCAACGGCTGATGGATGTCACCCGGCAGTCGCTCGACATCGGTATCGAGAAGGCGCAGGTCGGCGACCGGATCGGCGACATCAGCGCCGCGATCCAGCAGCACGTGGAGCGGGCGGGCTTCTCCGTCGTTCGCCAGTTCGTCGGGCACGGCATCGGCCGGGACATGCACGAGGATCCCCAGGTGCCCAACTTTGGCATCGCCGGCCGGGGCCCGCTGCTCAAGCCCGGGATGGTGCTGGCGATCGAGCCCATGGTCAACGCCGGCGGCCCGGACGTCGCCCTGCTAGGGGACGGCTGGACGGTCGTGACGGTCGATCATTCCCTCTCGGCCTATTTCGAGCACTCGGTCGCGATCACCCCGGACGGTCCCGAGGTCCTGACCGCGCCGGCGGCGCAGCGTCGCATGTCCTCCCCCTTGGTGGGGGAGGCGGGGAATTTCCCTCCCCCGCCGGCGGGGGAGGGTCAGGGTGGGGGCCACGATTAGCTTCGGCGATCTTGTGGTAAGCTATTCGTTCGTGCGCCGGAAATCCGGCGATCCTGCCATGGGCATTTGCTAATGGCGGGTATTGTCGTCGGACGGGTGGTAGAGCCGATGCCCAACGCGCTCTACCGAGTCGAGCTCGAGACCGGCCACAGGATCGTGGCTCACGTGGCGCCGGCCGCGCGGCTTCGGTTTCTCCGGGTGCTCCCGGGTGACCGCGTCCGCGTCGAGGTGTCACCGCTCGATCCGGGGCGCGGCCGAATTACGCGAAAAGAGTCGTAGGTCAACAGCGGAAGTGAGAGAGAAAGATGAAAGTCCGTTCGTCGGTCAAGAAAATATGCCCCAAGTGCAAGGTCATCAAGCGCGGCGGCCAGGTGCGGGTCATCTGCGTGACGCCGAAGCACAACCAGAGGCAGGGCTAGGAGGATAAATGGCGCGGATCGCCGGCGTTGACATTCCCCGTGAGAAGCGTGTCGAAGTCGCGCTGACCTATATCTTCGGGATCGGGCCGCGCACGTCGCAGCGAGTGCTGACGATCGCGAACATCGATCCGAACATCCGCGTCAAGAACCTCAGCGACGACCAGGTTGGTCGGCTCCGCGACGTGATCGACAAAGAAGCCAAAGTCGAAGGCGAGCTGCGCCGCGAGATCGCGCTGAACATCAAGCGCCTGATGGAAATCGGAACCTACCGTGGCCTGCGCCATCGCCGCGGGCTGCCCGTTCGCGGGCAGCGCACCCGGACCAACGCCCGCACCCGTCGCGGTCCGCGCAAGACCGTCGGGGTGCGCAAGAAGGCCGCGGAGAAAAAGTAAGTAATGCCAAAGAAGAAAGTGGTCCGCACCCGGCGCCGCGAGAAGAAGAACGTTATCGTCGGCGCGGCGCATATCCAGTCGACGTTCAACAACACGATCGTCTCGCTGACGGACGCCCAGGGCAACGTGCTCGCCTGGGGGAGCGCCGGCAGCCAGGGCTTCAAGGGCTCGCGGAAGAGCACGCCCTTCGCCGCCCAGACGACCGCCGAGGCGACCGCCCGCCGCGCCATGGAGCATGGATTAAAACAAATCGAAATCTTCGTCAAGGGTCCGGGCGCCGGCCGCGAGGCGGCCATCCGCTCGCTGCAGGCCGCCGGTCTTGAGGTCACGGCGATTACGGACGTCACGCCCATCCCGCATAACGGCTGCCGGCCGCCCAAGAGGCGTCGCGTCTAATGGGCCGCTACGAGGGCGCCGTCTGCCGCCACTGCCGCCGCGAAGGGGTCAAGCTGTTTCTCAAAGGCGAGAAGTGCTTCACCAAGTGCACGCTCGACCGGCGCGCGATGCCGCCCGGCATGCACACCCAGGTGCGCCGCCGCAAAGTCTCCGACTACGGCATCCAGCTTCGGGCGAAGCAGCGGGCGCGCCGGATCTATTTCCTGCTCGAAGGCCAGTTCCGGCTGTACTTCGATCGCGCCGCGAAGATGGCCGGCGTTACCGGCCTGAACCTGTTGCGCCTGCTGGAGACTCGGCTCGATAACGTCGTCTATCGCGTCGGCTTCGCCTCCTCGCGTCGCGATGCTCGCCAGCTCGTGTCCCACCGCCATCTCACCGTCAACGGCCGGATGGTCAACATTCCCTCCTACGCCGTTCGCGTCGGCGACATCATCGCCGTTCATCAGTCGAGCAAAGAGATCGATCGAATCAAGAACGCCCTGGATGCCGGCGAGCAGCGGACCGTTGTGCCGTGGCTCAGCGTCGACAAAGACAACATGACCGCCAAAGTCACCGCGCAACCTGGACGCGACGACATCGACCAGACCATCCAGGAGCAATTGATCGTCGAGTTTTATTCGCGCTAATTAATTTACCCAAGGAGCACCATGATCGATACCGCCCAACCCCAAGTCAAAAGCATCGAGAACTCGAACAGCTACGGGAAGTTCGAGATCGAGCCGCTCGAGCCCGGCTTCGGCACCACGCTGGGCAACGCGCTGCGCCGGGTGCTGCTCAGCACCCTGAAAGGCGCCGCCGTGACGTCTGTGTCCATCGAGGGCGTCGCCCACGAGTTCTCGTCGATTCCGTACGTGAAAGAAGACGTCACCGAGATCATCCTGAACCTGAAGGGGCTCAACCTGATCTCCTACTCAGACGATCCGGTCCGGCTGACGCTGGACGTCAGCGGGCCCAAGGAAGTCCGGGCGTCCGATATCCAGGCGCCCAGCGACGTGGAGATCGTCAACCCGGATCTGTATATCTGTACGCTCGATTCGAACAAGGGCCGGCTCCGGATGGAGCTGACCGTCGAGCGCGGCAAAGGCTACGTGCCCGCCGAGCGCAATAAAAAAGAGGGCCAGCCGATCGGGGTGATTCCGATCGACGCGATCTTCAGTCCGGTTGTCAAGGCCAATTTTCTCATCGAGAAGACCCGCGTCGGGCAGGAGACCGACTGGGACAAGCTGATCCTCGAAGTCTGGACGGACGGGACGATCCAGCCCGACCAGGCGATCAGCGAAGCCGCCAAGCAGTTCACCTCGCACCTTGGCCTGTTCACCCGCTTCACGGAGCGGATCAAGGACGACAACGTGCCGCAGCAGAAGGGCAATGATCTCTCGTCCAGGCTGGCAGACGTGCCGATCGAGGACCTGGATCTTTCCGTCCGGGCGCTCAACTGCCTGAAGGCCAACGAGATCACGAAAGTCGGCCAGCTGGTCGCGCTCCGTGAAGAGGACCTGCTGAGCCTGCGCAACTTTGGCCGCAAATCGCTCGATGAGATCAAAGAGAAGCTCGTCCAGCGCGGATTCCTGACGCCGGAAGAGCTGACCAAGGTCCTGGTTTAGGAGCAAGCACAGATAGGCGTATGCGGCACCTGAAGGCGGGACGCAAGTTCGGGCGCAGCACGGCGCATCGCAAAGCGATGAGCCGCAACCTGGTGACGTCCTTACTGGATCACGGCCGGATCGAGACCACTGAGGCCAAGGGCAAAGAGCTCCGTAAATGGGCGGAGCGTGTGATCACGACGGCGAAGACCGACAACGTCGCCGCCCGCCGCGCCGTCGACGCGATCGTCGAAGATCGCGAGGTGACGGAACGGCTTTTCACCAAGCTGATGCCGCGCATCAAGGACCGCTCGGGCGGCTATACCCGGGTGCTCAAGATCGGCCCTCGCCAGGGCGACGGTGCGCCGATGGTCCTGGTGGAACTCGTCGATCGATGAACATCAAGCTGGTTCTGGAATACGAGGGCACCGGGTATCACGGTTGGCAGGCCCAGTCCGGCGCGCCGACGATCGAAGCCGAGCTGCGTGCCGCGATCGCGGGACTGACCGGTGAGACGCCCGCGCTGACCGCTGCCGGTCGAACCGACGCCGGGGTGCACGCCCTCGGACAGGTGGTGAACTTTCGCCTCGAGCGCGACTTCCCGGTTCAGCAATTGCCGGGTGCGCTCAACGCGCATCTGCCCCGCGACATCGCCGTGCGCAGCGCCGAGATCGTCGACGAGAGTTTCAACGCGCGCTACTCGGCTCGGGCCCGGGTCTACGCCTATCGCATTCGCCAGGGACTTCCGCGCCAGGCCTACCAGCGCCAGTACGCCTGGGGCCTGCACGAGCAGCTCGATCTGGCGGCGATGCAGGCAGCCGGCGAGCGGCTCGAGGGCCGCCATGATTTCCGCGCCTTCGGGCACAGCCCACGGCCCGGCGGCCATACGGTGCGCCAGGTTCATGACGTGACGGTGAGCGCGCTCGGCGAGTGGGTCACGATTGCCGTCGCCGCGGACGCCTTCCTCTACGGCATGGTCCGCCGGATTGCCGGCGCGCTGGTCGATATCGGGCGCCGCAAGCGCACCATCGACTGGATCGACGCGTTGCTCGGTGGCTCGTCGGACGGCCTGCGACTCGCGCCGCCCCAGGGGTTGGTGCAGGTCGGAGTGCAGTACTAACCCATGGCTGCCACCGCCAAGACTTACTCGGCCAAGCCGTCGGAGTTGACGGCCAGCTGGTACATCGTGGACGCCAGCGGGCAGACCCTGGGCCGGCTCGCCGCCAACGTGGCGAAACTGCTGCGCGGCAAGCACAAGCCGATCTACACCCCGCACCTGAACTCGGGCGATCACGTCATCGTCGTGAACGTCAAGGGCATTCGCGTCACCGGCAAGAAGCCGACCGACAAGTTCTACACGTCGTACACGGGTTATCCCGGCGGTCTGCGCAAGCGGGCCTACGGTGACATGGTCGACCGGCACCCGACGTATCCATTCCGGCATGCGGTGTCTGGAATGCTCCAGCATGGGACGCTCGGCAAGGCGCAGCTGCGGCGACTCAAGGTCTACGCTGGCGACGCGCACCCGCACAAGGCGCAGCAGCCGGTGCCAATCAAGTTCACTGCGCAAGGGGGGATCGAAGTCATTGGCCGATAACGCGACTTACTACTACGGAACGGGGCGCCGGAAGAATGCCATCGCTCGGGTGCGACTCTATCCCGGAGACGGAACCATCATGGTGAACGACAAACCGCCGCTGCAGTACTTCGGGCGGCGCATGCTCGAGATGGTCGTGGTCGAGCCACTCAAGCTCACCGAGAGCGCCAAGCGGTTCAACGTCAGCGCCAAGGTCGACGGCGGTGGCATGTCCGGCCAGGCCGGCGCGGTCCAGCACGGCATCGCCCGGGCGCTCATCGCCGCGGACGGCGCGATGCGGCCGGTACTGAAGAAGCACGGCTTGCTGACGCGCGACCCGCGCATGAAAGAGCGCAAGAAACCCGGCCTCAAGCGCGCCCGCAAAGCCCCGCAGTACACCAAGCGCTAGTCCCCGCCGATCCGGCAGTCAGCTGAGGTCTCCACGCCCTCGAGCGTGCTCGACGGGCCGGTTCGCTAAGTCCAAACCAGGGCTTGATCAGCCGGCCTAAAGGCCTCGCACGTTCGTGTCCAAGAACCGAATGGTTCACGCTTGTGGTCAACCAGGCGATCCGGCCCTTCTGCGGCGCGCCCGAGGGCGTGCCTCCCCGCTGACTGCCCTGTCGTAGCGGACGAATTCGTAAGGTTGGCGCGTTACGCTGGGGGTTGGGCGACCAAGCATGTGGCAAGGAGCTCGCACGGCACTTCGACGACTAAAGACGATGCAAATGTATGGATCCGCAGGGCCGCGCAAGTAAGCCAAGACCTATCCTTGGAACAAGTGAGGCTATGAACCGTTGCACGTTCTGATAGATGCGGGCGCTCGGCGCCGGATAGGATGAACCCTCTGGCCCTCGCCTTGGCTGTCGCCGCTCTCATCCTCATTCCGTTTGGAATCATCGCCTACCTATATGCGCGAGGTTTGAGTTTCCCGACATACTCAATCTGGCATTGGCTGAAGACGGGCAAGCTGCGTACAGATGAGCGATAGCCGCGCCAGCCGCCCCTGGCGTGATAGCTCGATGGATTACTAAGCGCGTGTGCGGCCGGATCGGTTCGTCGATTCCTCGTGCCGAGCTGCTCGAGACCTACCACTGGAACATCGCGCCCACCGATCCCGTCCTCGCCGTGGGCCCGGACCGCGCCGAGGTCGTCCGCTGGGGCATCGAGGGTGCTCGGGGCGGCCTCTTCAACCTTCGGGCTGAGACCGCGCTCAACAAACCCTATTACCAGCGCCTGTTGCTGACCCAGCGAGTCCTGGTGCCGGCGAGCCACTTCTACGAGTGGCGAAAGGTCGGCGACCGGCGGCTGCCGATGGCCGTCTCACGCGCCGACGGCGGCTTCCTGCACCTTGCCGGCGTACTCGCCCGATGGGACGGCGAGCCCGCGACCACGATTTTGACCACCACGCCCAATGCCGACATCGCGGAACTGCACGACCGGATGCCGGTCGTCCTTAACGACGATGATGCCGCAACCTGGGTCCTCGAGGATCTGTCGCTCGAGCAGATTACGCACTTCTTGCGGCCGTGCCCCGACGCCTGGCTTCGGCTGGCGCCCGCCTCCCCGCGAGTGAACGACGTCCGCAACCAGGGGCCGGAGCTTCTCGACCCGGAGGCGCTCCCGGCGAACTACCAGATGGAGCTCATGCCTCGGGCCTGACGCGACCCGGGGTCTGGGTGGTCGGGGCAACCTCGGCGTGGGTTCGCAGCCGGCCAATCGGACTAACGATCACGATCACCACGGGGACCAGCGCGACGGCGGCCGCGATCAGGAACGTTGGCACAAACCCAATGCGGTCACCGAGGAAGCCGCCCGCGAAATTGGCCAGCGGCCAGACGCCCCAGAAGAAGGTGCGGAAGGTGGCGTTCATGCGCCCCTGGAGGTGGGAGGGCGTCAAGGATTGCCGGAGGCTGACTTGCTGAATGTCCATCGTGGTGATGGCGACGCCAACGACGAAGTTTGCGAAGAACAGCCAGGGGACCGGCGGCAGGAAGACCGCCAGCGGGACCATGGCGAGGCCGACCGGTGAGCTGATCACGCCCGCCAGGATCGCGCGGCCCAGCCCCAGCGTTGCGACGGCCCGGCTGGACACCAATGAGCCAACCAGGGCGCCAACCCCGAAGCCGGCAAAGATGATGCCGGCTTCTGCCGGGGTCAGGTGGAGTTGGCGGTAGAAAAAGACCAGGTAGATCGGAATCGCGAGCTGCTCAGCGATCGAAACGCCCGTCATCATGGCCAGCAGGCTGCGCAGCAGGGGATGGTGAAAAACGAGCCGAATCCCCTCCCGAAGCTCGGCCATCACGCTCGAGTGTTCGCCGTCCTTCCTGGGGTGCGGTTCGGGTTCGCGGATCCAGAGCAGGGTGAGCACCGAGACCACGTACGAAAAGGCGTTGATACCGATCGCCCGCGCCGCGCCGATCGCCTGCACGAGGACGCCGCCCAGCCCCGGCCCGGCGAGCAGCGCGATCGAGAAGCTCGTGTTCAGCTTGTTGTTCCCTTCCACGATGTCCGCCTGGCCCACCAGGGAAGGGAGATAGGCGAGGTAAGCGATGTCGAA
>VBDZ01000145.1 GCA_005881215.1 Chloroflexota bacterium
GGGCAAGCTCACCTACCGCGGCATCGACATCCACGACCTCGCTCGCCACTCGTCCTTCGAAGAGACGACCTACCTTCTCTGGTTCGGCACGCTGCCAACCCGCGAGGCGCTGGCCGAATTCAGCGCCGAGCTCGCCTCCCATCGAGCGCTGCCGCCCCCGGTTCTCACCCTGATGAAGGATTTTCCGCGGAGTGCGACCCCGATGGACGCGCTGCGGACGGCGTTGTCGGCGCTGGCTTTCTACGACCTGCAGGCGCACGATGCCTCGCGTGACGCGAACGTGGCCAAGGCCATGCGCGTCACCGCGCAGACGGCGACCATCGTCGCCGCCTACGAACAGATCCGGCGCGGCCGAGAACCGGTCGAGCCGGACGAGGCTGGCGGCCACGCCGAGAACTTTCTGCGGATGCTGTTCGGGGCCGAGCCCGATCCGCTATACGTGCGGGCGATGGATCTCGCCCTGATCCTGCACGCCGACCACGAGCTCAACGCCTCGACCTTTGCGGCTCGAGTGACCGCCGCGACCCTGGCCGACATGTACTCCGCGGTAGTCTCGGCGATCGGGGCGCTGGCTGGTCCGCTCCACGGTGGCGCCAATGAGCAGGTGATCAAGATGCTGCAGAAGATCGGCGAGCCGGCGCGTGTCGAGGCCTATGTCACCGAGCGGCTGCAGGCGCATCAAAAGATCTCCGGATTCGGGCATCGCGTCTATCGCACCGAGGACCCGCGCGCCACCCACCTGCGGGAGATGTCCCGGCAGCTGGGGGAGCACGTCGGCAACCTTCGCTGGTATGAGATGTCCCGAAAAGTCGAGGAGGTGGTGATGGAGCAGAAGCACCTGTATGCCAATGTCGACTTCTACTCAGCCTCCTGCTACTTCACCATGGGCATTCCAATCGACATGTTCACGCCGGTGTTCGCGGTCAGCCGGGTTTCCGGCTGGACGGCCCACATCCTGGAGCAGTACGCCGACAACCGGCTGATCCGGCCCCGGGCCGAATACGTCGGCCTAAAGGACGTGGCGTACGTCCCGATGGACCGCCGGGTCAAGGCCGCCAGCTAGCAGGGCGAAAACTGCCGGAACAAACTCCGTTATATTTATGGCGCTCTCGGAGCCGATACCAGACAGAGGAGGTCGTTCGAACTCGTCCTACTGCTAAACGCCTCACTTCAGCCGCTGAACGTTATCAGTAAGCGGCGGCTCGTCGTTCTGCTCACCAAGCAGCGCGTCACCTTTATCGACGACGTTGCCCGGCAGGCGGTCGAGCAAGCAATGGCACGGCGTTGCTTTGGTCAAGACGTGGTCATCGTCCGGCTCCTCTCCAACATCGTGATCCCTCGCCGGCTGCTCCGCGCCAACCGCCGCAACCTGCTGCTGCGCGATGACGGCACCTGCCAGTACTGCGGCAAGGGCATGCCCTCGTCGCAGCTCTCGGTTGACCACGTGGTGCCGACCTCCCGCGGCGGGGCCGCCAACAGCTGGGAGAACCAGGTGATCGCCTGCCGCCGCTGCAACGGCCGCAAGGGAAGCCGGCTGCTGAGCGAGGCCGGCATGCGGCTGATCCGGCCGCCGCGAGCGCTCACCCAGGAATTCGCCCACCTGATCTTCCTGCGCTACCCGCAGCTCAAGCACGCCTACGATCGGCTGTTGTCGAGCGCGCGCTCCGCCATCTAATTTTCTCCCCGCTTTTTCACGCCGGAGCGGGGCCCCTGTTACTTTCTCCCCGCTTTTTCACGCCGGAGCGGGGCCCCTTCGAAAGAAATCGGCAACGGCGGTCGATTATTCGATGTGCCCTTTCGGCTGCTGGGTCTGGCCGCGGCTCCCGATCATGTCCGCGACCTCTGCGGGCAAGCCTTCCCCCGTTACGCGGCGTCGGGCGCGGAAATCACGCTGGTCTGCGCCGCGTCACGCGGCGAACGTGCCACCGACCTCCGGCCGGCCGTCCGCGCCCTGGGCGTTCGTGATCTCGTTCTGCTGGACTACGACCTGAGCGAGCTGGCGCCGGCCGTGCTTCACGCGGTCTTCACCGATCTCATGGCCAGCGTCCGCCCGCACGTGGTGGTCGCCGATGGTCAGCAGCAGGCGGTTCGGGACGCGGCGGCCACGGCCTTCTCGCAATCCCGCAGTGCAGACCCCGGGTCCGCCGCCCTCCCGGCCAAGCTCTACTACCGCGCCTTCGGCGCCACTCCCGCTGTCGAGCTCACGACGGCGGTGGCGGTGCCCCGGCCGCCCTCACCGGAGCTCTTTGTTCGCGTCTTCCCCAGCCCCTGGGTGACCGGGGTGCTCGAACGGGACCTGTTCGCCGGCATCCCGGCCGAGCGGCAGCCGGCGACCGTCCGCGAGCGGCTGGCCAGCTAGACAATCCTGATACCGGCGTTGACGCGTTTCGCGGAAACAGGTACAAAGGAATTGCGGCATCTTTGTTCCTGGAGGACAGCATGGAAGGAATCGGTTGGTTGGGAGCGATCATTGTCGGCGGCATCGCGGGCGCCCTTGCCGGGCGTTTTGTGAGCGGTCATGGGTACGGCATCATCCTGGATGTGATCGTCGGCATCATCGGCGGCGTGGTCGGCGGCTGGCTGGTGACGAATCTGTTCCACATCACCGGCAGTGGCTACATCTTCAGCTTCATCGTCTCCTTGATCGGGGCGGTGATCCTGCTGATGCTGCTGCGGCTGGTGACCGGTAATCGGGCTCGCGCCTGATCCGGATCCGGCAAGACTAAGGCGGGCGCGGTGCGCGCCCGCTTTTTGCTAGTTGCGGTCCTGGCGGTGATCGCGGCCGCCGGCTACACGGCATACGCCGGCGGGTCCGTCTACCGTGGTCTCGACAGCGGGCGACAGGAGCTGGTTGCCGCCCAGCTCACCATCAAGAACGCCGGTCAGTCCGGCGACGTCAGTCAGCTGCAAACCGCCATGGACCAGCTGAGACGCGCCGAGCGGGACTTCGAGGACGCAAAGGCTCGGGCGCGGGATGATCCGGCATTGCGCCTGGCCGGCGGCGTCCCGGCGGCCGGCCACGAGGTCGATGCCAGCGTTCGCCTGGGGGCGATCGGCGCCGACCTGAGCCGGGCCGGCCAGGCGGCGGCCGCGGTCGCCATCCAGGTCGCCGCTCTCAAGCAGAAATACACCGGACGCGCCTTGACCGCCGACGACCTCGATGCCATCTTGCAGCAGGCGCAGGCGATCGCCAAGACCTACAGCGGCTCGATCCAGGCCATCGGCCAGCAGCTCCGGGCCGCACACCGGGAGCGAGCCGAGGTGACGACCACCGACCTGGTGGCGCCGATGCGGAACGCCTATGACGCGGTCGACCGGGCGCTGGCCGAGGCTGACACCGCCTTTACCCGCTACCAGGACGTCAGGCAGGTGCTGTCAGATTTTCTCGGGGTGCGGCTCCCCCCGTAATCTCCTCAGCCACGTGCCATGGAAGCGACCGCTTTGTAACGCTTTCCGTCACAGAGCCGCCGGATAATTTCGGCAATGGCCGCCGCCCGCAATGCGACGCGCAAGGGCCGGCAGCGCTCCCAGGACCCGGCCGAGAGTCTGATCAACCTCAGCAATGAGCGGCTCACCGGTCTGTTTCGCTGGACGCTGCTGATTTTCGCCGTCATCCTCAACAACCTCAATCCGACCCCGGGCTACAACCTCGCACGGGTCAACGGCATCCTGGCCGCCTGGGGCCTGGTCTGCTTGAGCACCCTGCTACTCCTCTTCCTTCACCAGCGGCCGGGCAAGGCTTTCAGCTACGCGACTACAGCGGTCGACATGCTGGTGGCGACCATGATCACCTGGGCCTCGGGCGGATACACGAGTCCCTTTGCCTCGCTGTTCTTCCTGGTGATCACGGTCTCTGCCCTCCGCTTCGGGGCGATCGGGTCGGTGCTCTGCGCCGTGGTCGTCGCGCTGCTCTACCTGGTCGCGGGCGCCGTGGCGCCGCTGCAGGAGGGGACCTACCTCGCCACCTTCGCCGGCGAGCGGATCGTCATCCTGCAGCGGATGTTCCTGTTCGTCGTCGTGGCGGTGCTCGGCTCGGTGATGGCGCGCGCGGTCTCGGCCCACCAGGAGCTGGTGACCCGCCGCGACGTCGAAGCCAAGCTGATGACCGAAGTGAACATGGCGCTCGCCAACGCCATCGAGGCGAAAGACAGCTATACCCGCGGGCATTCCGAGCGGCTGGCTAAGCTGGCCGGCGCCTGTGCCGATCGGATGGGCCTCTCGCGCGACGAGGTGGCGGCCGTCCGGTTGGGCGCGATTCTCCACGACGTCGGCAAGATCGGCATCCCCGACCGCATCCTCCGGCAATCGATGGCGCTGACCGAAGACGAGATGGCCTGGATGCGCCGCCATCCGCAGATCGGCGCCGACATCATCGGCCCGGTCGAGGGCCTCCACCATGTCGCTCCCCTGATCCGTCATCACCATGAAAAGTGGGACGGATCCGGTTATCCCAAAGGCCTCAAGGGCGAAGAGATCCCACTGGGTTCTCGCATCATCTCGGTGGCGGACGCCTTCGAGGCGATGGTGGCGGACCGCATCTACCGGCCGTCCCTGGGTTTGAGCAAGGCGCTGGAAGAGATCAAGGGCGGGCGCGGCAGCCACTTCGATCCTCGGGTCGTCGATACCTTCCTTGACCTGATCGCCAACGACACCGTCCACCTGCCGTTGCCGACCAAAGACCAGGGTCAGAAGGCCCTGCCCACTCGTCCCGAAGAGCTCGCCCAACCCGCCGCCTGATACTTTTCGCCTGTGGAAGTCGCCGCAGGCATCTTCAGGCTCGAGCTCCCGATGCCGTTCGAGCTGCGGCATGTAAACGTCTACCTGCTGCGGGACGGGGACCACTTCAGCCTGATCGATACTGGCCTGCAGACCCAGGAATCGAGGGAAACGCTAAATCGAAAACTCGACGAGATGTCCCTCCCGGTGGAGCGGATCAACCGGATCCTGATCACCCACATCCACCCCGATCACTTCGGCCTGGCGGGCGAGTTGCGCGACCGCGCCCGGGCCGAGCTCGTCATCCACCGGCTCGAGGTCGCGCTGATGGAGCCGCGCTATGCGCGGGCCGAGGACCTCGTGCATGACGTCGCCGCGTGGCTGAGCAAGAATGGGGTCCCCGCGGCGGAGGCGGAGTTCATCAAGTCGGCCTCGATGGCGGCTCGCGAATTCGTGTCGGTGGTCGAGCCCGACACGCTCCTCGAAGGTGCCGAGCGACTGTCGATCGACGACAGCGAGCTCGCGGTCGTCTGGACACCGGGTCACTCGCCCGGCCATTGCTGCTTCTATTGGCCGGCTCGCCGTGTGCTCTTCTCCGGCGATCACCTGCTGCCGAAGATCAGTCCGAACATCGGGCTCCACCCGCAGTCGGGCGCGGACCCGCTCGACGATTACCTTGCGTCACTCGATCGCGTTCGGCGGCTCGACGTCGACCTGGTTCTCCCGGCCCACGGCGATCCGTTTCGCGACCACCGGGAGCGGATCGACGCCATCGTCCATCATCACGACGAGCGCAAGGCCGCCCTGGTCGACCTGGCGCGCGATGGCGCCCGGTCCGGCTGGCAGCTGGCGGGAGAACTCTTTCACGGCATCCGGGATCGCAACGTGTTTCAACAGCGCCTCGCGTTGCAGGAAACGCTGGCGCATTGCCAATCGCTGGCCGTGGAAGGCCGGCTGCGCAAGCAGGTCAGCCGAGAGCTGGTAACCTGGCGCGCCGCGTAGCCTCGACGCCTTCCACAAAATCCACGACCATCGGCAGCACCGTGGAGAACTGCTCCGAGTGGAGCTGATGACCGGCGCCCTGAATGACCTCCAGGCGCGCCTTCCGCAACCGACGTTGTAGCTCCTGGCCCCGCGAGAGAGGCACGGTGCGGTCCTCGGTGCCGTGAAGGATCAATACCGGCTGACGAATTTCTCCCAGACGGTCGCAGGCGTTGTGCTGATTTCCAGCCTGGTCCTGGCGGACGATCGCGTGCAGCGGCATCCTGCCGAAGTGCTTCGCATCCTCGGCCACCCAGTCCGCATGATCCCGGATGAACTGGGGGGCGTAGAGGTTCGCATACCGGCGAAGCGGGCTATCGGCCAATGCCGGGTCGTTGACCGCGGCGGGTGCCGGTTGGTTGCCGCGGCAGTGGGTGGCGGCCAGGATGAGGCTGCGCACGGCGTCGGGATGGTCGAGCGCCAGCCGTTGCAGGATCATCCCGCCGAGCGAGATGCCGAACCAGTGGGCCGAGGTCTCGCCGGCTGCGCGCAACACGCTGAGCGCGTCGTTGGCCATCAGCTCGGTGCTGTAGGGAACATCGGGCTTGTCTGACTCGCCGGCGCCGCGATTGTCGAGCGCAATCACCTTGAATCGCTCCGCCAGTGGAGGGATGTAGCGCCACCAGGCCCCATCGATGCTGGAGGTCTTGCCACCGACGAGCACGATGGGCGGGCCATGGCCTTCGACGATGAAGTGCAGCCGGGTGCCATCGTCGGCGGTTGTGATCACGGCCGCATTAGCATGGGGTCGACATGGCAGGCGCCTCGTCGACCGGTGGCAGCGCGGTCCCCGAGCCGGCCTGGCGGGCGCTGCGCAGCCTGGATCCGGAGATCGAAGCGCAGGTGGTCACCCTGGCGACCTGCCTGGCGTTGGCGGAGCAGCGATTCCAGATGCTGTTCGAGGATGTGCTGCCGCGTTTTGCCGAAACGCCGGACGACCTCAGCGGCGAAGCCGACGTGCTGGCCGACGCGCATCACGCGCTGACCCTGCTGCAGGAGAGCCTCCACGCCACCTCGCGCCGAATGCTCGACGTGCTGGACCGGGTCAGCCGAGAACTCGGCGAATAAGCGCTAGAGTCCCTGGCGGTCGAGCCGTTCCCAGGGCGGGTGTTCACTGCCAAGCTCCCGCTTGATATCGGTGGCGCGGTCCACGTTTTCCAGGCTGTGCTCGTCGGAGCGGGGCGGCTGCACCTGCCAGGGGGCGGGGTCGTAGCGGGAGTGATGAACCGGCGGGCGGAACCCCCAGGCGCGTCGCGGCATGACACCCGAGGCCTGGCGCAGCCGGAGCGGTTCGCTGATCGGCGTATCGTATTCGAGTTCTCCGGCGCCCGGCCGGAGGGCCATCACCAGGGCAGCCGCCACGACGACGACCACCCACCCGCCCATGATCAGCACGGACCAATCGACCAGGTTCATCGATTCGCCATTGTAGGCTGCGCCACGAGCGTCCCCGGCGCCTGCAACATGCGAAATCCGGTGAAGGCCAGGTAGGTTCCGAAGACCGCGCGCAGCAGCTCGTCAGAACTCGCCAGCGCCAGCGCCGCACCGGCGACCGCACCCAGGACGCCGCCCACCGCGAGCCAGGCTGCCGTTGGGAGCCGGATATTACCCATCCGGTAGTGGGTGATCGACCCGGAAATCGCCGTGGGGATGATGACGAGCAGCGAGGTTCCCTGGGCGACGTGCTGGCTCAGTCCCATCAGCAGCGTCATCGCCGGGACCATCACGGCGCCGCCGCCGATGCCGAGCAGTCCGCTCAACACGCCGGCCACGATTCCCACGAGAAGCGCCATCGCCCAGAGGGAGAGGCCGCTGGGTCGGAGGCCGGATCCGGCGTGTGCGCTGACCCCAACCGCGTGCAGCAGCGCGTCACCGATGATCAGCACCCCAACGATCACCGCCAGGACACCAAAGGTGCGCCGCAATACCATGTCCGAGAGCCGCCGGGTCAATCGCGCCCCGGCGACCGCGCCCCCGACCGAGCCGATGGCCAGGATGATGCCGACCTGGAAGTCGATCTGGTGACCGCCGCCCAGGATGGTGGCGCCGACGATCGCCACCGGAATGATCACCGCGAGCGAGGTGCCGTTGGCCTCGCGCTGGGGGACTTTCAGCAGGTACACCAACGCCGGCACCATCACGAAGCCGCCCCCCACGCCAAGCAGGCCGCTGGCAACCCCGGTGATGGCGCCGATGACCAGGAGACGGGCGGTGCGCCCGTTCACAGCGCCATCATGAAACTCATCTTAGGGCCGGGTCGAAGCGCCTACACTGGATAACAGATCTCATCTAAGGAGGAGCCCGATGGCTACTGCGACGGCAACTTCGCTGAGCAAGCTCGAGTCGATCCTCGGAAACGACGCCGAGAGCTTGTTGCGGCACAAGTGCGAGACCATCCCCAAGTCGCAGTTGCACCTGCCCGGGCCGGATTTCGTGAACCGGATCTGGTCAAACAGTGACCGGCCGACCCGCGTCCTGCGTAGCCTCGAATCGCTGTTCGACCACGGTCGGCTGGCCGGAACGGGCTATCTCTCTATCCTGCCGGTCGACCAGGGCATCGAGCACTCCGCCGGCGCCTCATTCTCGACGAATCCGGCCTATTTCGACGGCGAGAAGATCGTCGAGCTCGCCATCGAGGGCGGCTGCAACGCGGTCGCCTCTACCTTCGGCGTGCTCGGATCCGTCGCCCGCAAGTATGGGCACAAGATTCCCTTCATCTGCAAGATCAATCACAACGAGCTGCTGACCTATCCCAACAAGTACGACCAGATCGAGTTCGGGACGGTCAAGGAGGCCTGGGAGCTAGGCGCCGTCGCGCTGGGCGCAACGATCTATTTCGGCTCGCCGGAATCGGATCGGCAGATCCAGGAGATTTCCCGGGCGTTTCATCAGGCGCACGAGCTGGGGATGGCGACGGTGCTCTGGTGCTACGTGCGCAACCCGGCCTTCATCAAGGACGGCGTCAACTACGAGGTGGCCGCCGACCTGACCGGTCAGGCCAACCACATGGGCGTCACCATCGAAGCCGACATCATCAAGCAGAAGCTGCCGGAGACCAATCATGGTTACGAAGTCCTGAAGTTTGGCAAAACGTCTTCCAAGGTCTACGACAAGCTCACGACGGACCATCCCATCGATTTGTGTCGCTACCAGGTGGCGAATTGCTACATGGGGCGCAGTGGGCTCATCAACTCCGGCGGGGCCTCGTCCGGCGAGAGCGACCTGAAGGAAGCGGTGAAGACCGCGGTGATCAACAAGCGGGCCGGCGGGACCGGCCTGATCACGGGGCGCAAGGCCTTCATGCGGCCGATGAGCGAAGGCATCCAGCTGCTGAACGCGGTCCAGGACGTCTACCTGATGGACGAGGTCACGGTCGCCTAGGAGGCCAACCGCGGGGATAGAATCCGCCCATGGCAGCCCCCCGCCTTCGTGCGACCGAATCCGGCCAGGTCTACAACATCGATCTGCCGGATCTCAAGGTGACGCGCGACGATGTCGATGGCATATACGTGCTGCACGGGCGCGGCCACTTCCAGGTATTTACGACCCGAGAAGAAGCATTCGACCGGAAGAAGGAAATCGAGTACAGCACCTTTCGCTAGGAACGTAGGGAGGGCGAGGCCTGATGGGAGCGTCGAGCGCAAATCCGAGCAAACCGTGCGTCTGCGGGCTCAAGAAGACGGGGTGGCCATGGAAGGCGACGGGAGTCGTCAGAGAAGACAAGCAGGTTGAGTACAAATGCCGCATCTGCGGCAAGACCCACTGGGTTCCTGCCTAGGGATCACCCATCCAGTCGGCGGCGTGGGGGAGGGGAGAGGCGCCGCGCGTCGGGTGCAGGTCGACCAGCTGCTGGACGTCGCGCCGGCGGTATAGCCTCTGCCGTTTGATCCCCTGGCGATAGCTCTTGAGCGCGCCGCGGCTGACGTAGGCGTAGAGCGTCGCGAGCTTGATGCCCAGCTGGTCGCTGGCCTCGGCCGCGCTCAGGTACTGCTCGCCGTGGATCTCGATCATTTCGGTCACAGCGTACCGAACTGAACCGTCTCAGTCAATCTATTGCAAGTCAAATCAATGTATGTATAGAATGAGAGTCGTGGTCGATCCGGCCGCGCCCAACCTGCTTCGCGAGGATTTCCCGTACTCGCGCATCCCACCGATCCGCTTCGAGGGCGATGGCGTTCCCCAGGCATTGCCCCGGAAGATCTGGATCACCGATACAACCTTTCGCGACGGGCAGCAGGCCCGCGCCCCCTACACCGTCGAGCAGATCGTTCACCTCTACGACCTGCTGGCCGAGCTGGGCGGACCGGTGATCCGCCAGACCGAGCTGTTTGCCTACACGCCGGTCGACCGCGAAGCGATTGCGGCCTGCCAGCAACGCCCCGGCCCTGAAGTGACGACCTGGATGCGCGCGTCACTCGACGACCTGCGGGCGGTCCGCGAGACCGGGGTGAACGAGACCGGCATCCTGGTCTCAGCCTCCGACTACCACATCTACCTCAAGATGAACCGCACCCGGCGGCAGGCGGCCGAGGACTACGCCAACGTCGTTCGGGCGGTGATCGATGCCGGGCTGCGGCCTCGCTGTCATCTCGAAGACCTGACCCGCGCCGACCTGGATGGCTTCGTCGCGCCACTGGTGACGTCCTTGCAAGAGCTCGGCCGCAAGGCGAGGGTGCCGGTGAAGTTCCGGCTGTGCGACACGATGGGCTTCGGTCTGCCCTGGCCGGAAGCGTCGCTGCCACGCGGGGTGCCGCGCCTCGTGCGGTTCTTCACCCACACCCTTGGCGTTAAGCCCGAGCACCTCGAATGGCATGGTCACAATGACTTCCACCGGGGCGAGGTCAACACGGTGGCGGCCTGGCTCTATGGGTGTGCCGCCGCCAACGGTTCCCTCTTCGGTTTCGGCGAACGGACCGGCAACCCGCCGCTGGAGGCGCTGGTGATCGACTACGTCGGGTTGACCGGTGAGAGTACGGGCCTCGACACGACGGCGATCACGCGAGCGGCGACATATTTCCGCGATGTGCTCGGCACGCCGCTCCCGGCTAACTATCCCTTTGCCGGCGCCGGCTTCAACGTGACCAGCGCGGGCATCCACGCCGACGGCCTGCTGAAGAATGAAGAGATCTACAACATCTTCGACACCGCCCGCATCCTCGACCGGCCGCTCGGAATCACCGTCAACGACCGGTCCGGCCTGGCCGGAATCGCCTACTGGCTCAACACCAGGATGGGGTGGCGGGGAGCGCTCCAGGTCCGCAAGGACGACCCTCGGGTGGTGGCCATCCACCGCGAGGTGGAGCGGCAGTATGTGGCCGGTCGGACCACCGGCTTCTCCCCCGACGAGATGGAGGCCCTCACCCGGTTCCATTTCGGCAACGCCCTCGCAACGACCGGTCGCAGCTAAC
>VBDZ01000146.1 GCA_005881215.1 Chloroflexota bacterium
TAGCCCGCGTCCTCTTCGGGCAGGACCTGCCCCCGATCAAGACCGTTCGCCTCGAGCTGGTCGAAGCGATGACCGGTCGGGAGGGAGCCGCGTGACCGCCACCATGACGGGGACGGACTTCGCCGCCCCCATCCGTGCCGAGCTGGAGGACTTCGAACACCGCCTGCACGCCACCGTCAGAGCGGACCTCGGCCCGGTGGCGGACGCGATGCAGCAGATCCTCGATGCCGGCGGCAAGCGGTTGCGGCCGGCCCTCGTCTTCCTCGCCGCCGGGCTTGGCGACGCCAGGCGGATGGATGACGTCTACCGCGCCGCGATGGCGATCGAGTTCATTCACAACGCCACCCTGATCCACGATGACCTGATCGATGGCGCTCCCACCCGGCGCGGGCTGCGCACGATCCACGAGACGCTCGGGCCGAACCCGGCGATCATCATCGGGGACTATTACTTCGCCAAGGGCGCCAACCTGATGTCGCAAATCGGCAACACGAGCATCGACGCCCTGCTCTCCCAGACCGTGATGACGATCTGCTTCGGCGAGATGCTCCAGCTGACGAGCCAGCGGCGGTACGACCAGACGATGGACGAGTACTACGCCAAGATCGAGCGGAAGACCGCCGTGCTGCTGGCGGCCTCGACCTTCTGCGGCGGCGTCCTCGGTGGGCTGCCGGAGCCGAAGGTGGAGGCCATCAGGCGCTTCGGCCGCCTGCTCGGGATGTCCTTCCAGATTGCCGACGACGTCCTCGATTACCTGGCGACGGAGGAGGAGGTGGGCAAGCCGGTCGGGAACGATCTGAAGCAGGGAACCGTCACCCTGCCCCTGATGCTGGCGCGCCATGATCCATCGGTCGATGGGCAGCTCGAGGCCATCCTGGATAAGACGGCGCTGCAGGACCCTGACTACGCCGACGTGGTGCGAATCGTCCGGGGATCGCGCGGGATTGAGGAGTCCTATGAATACGCTCGCCGCTTCGGTGACCAGGCGCGCGCCGAGCTCGACGTCTTCGAGCCGTCCCCCTACCGCGACGCGCTCGAAGGGTTGTCCTTCTATGTCGTCGGCCGGCGCCACTAAGACCGTCCGGCTCTGAGAGTTCGGCTGGCGACCCGCGGCAGCACGCTCGCCATGGTGCAGGCGCAGCTCGCCGCCGACGCGCTGGCGCGACATTTCCCCGAGCACGAATTCGTGCTGACGCCGATGACGACGCATGCCGACCGCGATCAATCGATGCGCCTGACGGAAGGCTCGCGCGAAGGTGTCTTCGTCAAGGAGCTCGAGCAGGCGCTGCTGGAGGGCCGGGCCGAGCTGGCCGTCCACTCGGCGAAAGATCTTCCAACCCTTCCCGCGCCGCCGCTGACGATCGCCGCCTTCCTGCCGCGGGCCGACGCACGCGACGCCTTGATCGCCCGCCAGCCCGCGCTGCTGAGCTCGTTGCCGGCCGGCAGCCGCATCGGCACCGGCAGCCCGCGCCGGGTAGCACAACTGGCGGCCGCGCGGCCGGACCTGCAGGCGGTCGACATCCGGGGTAACGTCGACACCCGGTTGCGCCGGCTTCGGGAGGGCGGCGTCGATGCCCTGATCCTGGCATCGGCCGGCCTGCTGCGGCTCGGGCGGTTGGGCGAGGCCCATCAGCTGCTGCCCTTCGACGTCATGCTGCCCGCGCCGGGCCAGGGCGCGCTGGCGTTGCAAGCGCTCGAGGGAAGCGCGGCCGCCCGCCTGGCGGCGGAGCTCGATGATCGGGCGACGAGCCGCGCGGTGGACGCCGAACGCGCGTTGCTGCGGGGCCTGGGTGGCGGCTGCCTCTCCGCGATCGGTGCTTACGCGCACCTCGAGGGCAATCAGCTGGTGCTGCGGGCGGTGGTGCTGGCCGAGGATGGGACGCGGGTGCTGCGGGCACAGGCGGCGGGCGCCGAGGATGCGCAGGTCGTCGAGTCGGTCAGGCGCCAGCTCGATGGGCAGGGAGCCGGCGCCTTACTCCGGACCACGACCACCGCGAGTCCGCTCAGCGGGTTGCGGGTCATGGTTACGCGCGCCGACCAGCAGTCGTCGGCCCTGGCCCAGGCTCTCGAGGAGAGGGGAGCCGCCGTCGTCGTCTGTCCGACGGTCCTGATCGAACCGATCGAGGTCGAGGCCGAGCAGCTCCGCCTCGATGGCTATGACTGGCTGGTGCTGACGAGCGCGAACGGGGTCGACCGGCTGTTCCAGCTGGGATCGCTCAGCGAGCGTGGGCTTCCCCCACATATAAAGGTTGCGGCGATCGGGCCGCAGACAGCGGCCCGCCTTTTGGAGCATGGGGTTCGATCCGCGATCGTTCCCGAGCGGTATGTCGCCGAGGAGTTAGCCGAGGCGATTGCGCGGGTGATCGAGCCGGGGGCGCGCATCCTCCTGGCTCGCGCGGAAGGCGCCCGCGAGGTGCTGCCGCAGCGGCTCCGAGCGGACGGCGCCCAGGTCGACGTGGTCGACATCTATCGCGCACGGCCGCCGGCCGGACTGCGCCAGCGACTCGCTGAGCGGCTCCCCGGGATCGACATGGTGACCTTTACCAGCTCATCGACGGTGCGGCACTTCGTGGAGGCGCTCGACGGCGGCCTTTCCAGCTCCATCCGGGTGGCCTGCATCGGTCCGATCACGGCGCAGACGGCGAGCGATCTCGGACTGCGGGTTGATATCATCGCGCAGGAGTACACCACGCGCGGTCTGATCGAGGCCATCGTGCGCGACCAAACTTCGATTTCAGCATGAGCTTTCCGATTGAACGTCCCCGCCGGTTGCGGTCGCGTCCCGCGCTGCGCCGGCTGGCGCGCGAGACGCAGATCGCGCCCCAGGACCTGATCTACCCGCTGTTCGTCCGGGAGGGGATCGATGCGCCGCAGCCGATCGAGGCCATGCCCGGCCAGCAGCAGCACACCCTGGACTCGCTCGCCCATGAGGTGGAGGCCGCGCTCAAGGTTGGCGTCGGCAGCTTCGTCCTCTTTGGCATCCCGGCACGCAAGGATGCGCAGGGGTCGGAGGCGTGGGCGGAAGGCGGCATCGTGCAGCGAGCGCTTCGCCAGGTGCGGGAGGCGTTCGGCACCGACGTCCTGTTGATCGCCGACCTCTGCCTCTGCGAGTACACCGACCACGGCCACTGCGGCGTGCTCGAGGGGGACACGGTGGCGAACGACCCAACCCTCGAGATCTATCAGCGGATCGCCATTTCCCAGGCGGCCGCGGGCGCCGACGTGATCGCGCCGTCCGGCATGATGGACGGCCAGGTGAGGGCGATTCGCGCCGCGCTCGATGGTGCCGGTTACATTGACCGGGCGATCCTGGCCTACGCCGCGAAGTACGCCTCGGCGTTTTACGGGCCGTTCCGGGAGGCCGCCGGTTCGGCACCGCGCTTCGGAGACCGGCGCGGCTACCAGATGGACCCGGCCAACGTCCGCGAGGCGGTCCGCGAAGCGCGGCTGGATGTCGATGAAGGCGCCGACATCGTGATGGTGAAGCCCGCCCTGGCATTCCTCGATGTGATTCGCGCGGTCGCCGACTCGACCCAGGTCCCGGTCGCCGCCTACAACGTCAGCGGCGAATACTCGATGGTGAAAGCGGCCGCCGCGCGGGGATGGATCGACGAGCGGCGCATCCTGCGCGAGATCCTGCTGGGGATCCGCCGCGCCGGCGCCGACATGATCCTCACCTACCATGCCCGAGAGGTGGCGGCGGACATTCCCTGCTGGAACGATCTCGGTTGAGGCAGGCCCCCGCGCGCGTTCCGCAGATGCTGGCGACCCTGGCGATCGTCGCGGTCGCTATACTCGCGTTCTCTTTCTATGTTGGACGCAATGTCGGTAGTGCACCCGGGACGGCCCCGACCCCAACGCCGGCCGCGGCCGTGAGCGCGGCGTCGTGCGGCGCCCTGACGTTTGGGCCGGTGATGGCGCCGACCGCCGGCAATGCCGGCAAGAAAACCTTCGCCGCTCCACCGCCGATGTCGATCAATACGACGCACCATTTCCTGGCGACGATCAAGACCGCCAAGGGCACCATGACGCTCTGCCTCGATCCCACCCTGGCACCGTCCACCGTCAACAACTTCGTCTTTTTGGCCCGCAATCAGTTCTACGACGGCCTGAAGTTTCATCGGGTCGAGGCCAACTTCGTCATCCAGGGTGGCGACCCGCTGGGCACCGGCTCGGGCGGCCCTGGTTACAAGTTCAGCGACGAGCCGGTGAAGGGTGAGTACACCGCCGGCGCGGTGGCGATGGCGAACTCGGGGCCGAACACCAACGGCAGCCAGTTCTTCATCTGCACCGTCGACGACAGCAAAAAGCTGGCCAAGAGCTACAACCTGTTCGGCTACGTCCAGACCGGGATGGACGTCGTCCTGAAGATCGCCGTGGGCGACGTGATGACTTCCGTCACGATCCAGGAACAGGTCAGCTAGCTCTCAACCCCGCTTAAGGAGGCGCCAGAGAAGCGGGCGTATAATGGGCCGCGAAGGAAGCGTCTGGTATGCCATTCATCGGTGGGGGTCACTTCTGGATCATTCTGTTGGTGCTTGCCATCATCCTGATCATCTATGGGCCGGGCAAGCTTCCTGAAGTCGGCGGCGCCATCGGCCGCGGGATTCGAGAGTTCCGCAAAGCTTCCACCGACCTCACGGACGAGATCAAGAAGGGGGGACAGTCCTCCCCGACCGCGGACCAGACGCCCAGCCAGGCGACCGACGTAAAGCCGCCGACCGATAGCAAGGCCTGACCGGTACAGGGGCGCGGCCCTGTAAGTGGCAAAGCCGAAACTCGTTCCCGTCGATCAAGATCGCCGGATGACCGTCCTGGAGCACCTCGAGGAGCTCCGCCGCGTCCTGATCATTTCGTTGATCAGCTGGGCGGTGGGGACCATCATCGGCTTCGCCATCTCCGGCTTCGTGCTGGAGATCTTGCTGCAGCCGGTGCGGGCCGTGATCGGCGGCCAGCATATCGTCTACTTCACCGGGCCGATCGACAAGTTTTTCCTCTACTTCAAGGTCGGCATCTTCACCGGGTTCATTCTGTCCAGCCCCGTCATCCTGTGGCAGGTCTGGACGTTCGTCGCCCCCGGGCTGCACCGCAACGAGCGGCGGTTCGCGGTCGGCTTCGTCGCCTCGGCAGTCGGCCTGTTCGTCGCGGGGATCCTGTTTGCCTTCTTCGCGATGCCGATTGCGCTGCGATTTCTCACCGGCTTTGGCAGCAGCGACATCCAGTACTTCCCGCTGGCCGACCGCTACATCAACTTTGTGCTGATCGTGATCGCGATCTTTGGTGTGACGTTCGAGTTGCCGCTGGCTCTCACCATGCTTGGGCTGATGGGGATCGTGACCCCCGCCTTTCTGCGGCAGCGCCGGCTCTGGTTCTGGGTCGGGATCTTTATCGGCGCCAATCTCTTCACGCCGGGAGTCGACCCGTTCACCCCGCTGCTGCTGGCCGTGCCGCTGATCCTGCTGTTCGAGGTGAGCATCCTCGTGATCAGCGCTCTGCGAAGATAGACGGGCTTGACTCAAACGCGACCTGATGGCCGCAAGCCGGACCAGTTGCGGCCGGTGAAAATCGAGACTGGCGTCAACCTGTACGCCGAGGGCTCGGCGCTGATCAACATGGGCGATACCCGAGTACTCTGCACCGCCAGTTGGGACGACAAGCCGCCGCCGCACAAGAAGGGCACTGGAGAAGGCTGGGTGACGGCCGAGTATTCGATGCTGCCCCGCGCGACGCAGACGCGCACCGCCCGCGAGGCGCGCACCGGCCGGGTCGACGGCCGCAGCCAGGAGATCCAGCGGCTGATCGGCCGGGCGCTGCGGGCCGCGGTCGACATGCCGTTGATGGGGGAGCGGACCATCATGGTCGACTGCGACGTCCTGCAGGCGGACGGCGGCACCCGGACGGCGTCGATCACGGGCGGATTCGTGGCGCTCCACCTCGCCCTGCAGAAGGCGATGGAGCGCAACCTGCTGCGCGTCCTGCCGGTGAAGCATTTTGTCTCGGCGGTGAGCGTCGGGATCGTGCAGGGTCAGCCGCGGCTCGACCTGAACTACCTGGAGGACTTCGCCGCCCAGACCGACATGAACTGCGTGCTGGCCGAGGACGGTCGCTTCATCGAGATCCAGGGAACGGCCGAACAGGAGCCCTTCAAGCCGGAGGAGATGGAGCAGATGCTGAAGCTGGCCGTCAAGGGCGCCGCCGAGCTCGTCGAGGCGCAGAAGAAGGCCCTGAAGCTGCGCTGAACCGGCTGCTGCTCGCCACGACCAACCAGGGCAAATTGCGCGAGATCCGCGCCATCCTGGCCGAGCTGCCCATGGAGCTGGTCACCCCGATGGATCTCGGTCTCCGGTTTGATGTGCGCGAGGATGGTGAGACCTACCTGGCCAATGCTCGAAAGAAGGCGCTCGAGGGCGTGCGGTTGAGCCGGCTGACCACGCTCGCCGATGACTCGGGCCTCGAGGTGCCATTGCTCGGCGACAAGCCGGGCGTCCAGTCGGCCTACTTCGCCGGCGTCGAGCACTACGGCGATGGTCCGGCGCTGGTGCGCGCCCTGCTCCGCGCGCTGGGCGATGCGGCGGGCCGTTCTCCGGCAGCGCGATTCCGCTGTACCGCGATACTGGCTCTACCCGACGGCCGTGAGTTCGTCGGTGAGGGCGTGCTCGCCGGCACCATCGCGGCCCAGCCCAAGGGGACGCACGGTTTCGGCTTCGACCCGGTCTTTCGGCTGGCCGACGGCCGCCAGTTGGCGGAGCTGTCCATGGAAGAGAAGAACCTGCTGAGCCACCGAGCGCGCGCGCTCAATGCCCTCGAGGTGCACGGGGCGTTCGATGCGGCGCTCTCCGCCGCCGGCAACGCCTGAGATGCTGCGGGCCTCCTTTCTCTATCTCTCGCATCGGCGCGGCCTGCAGCGATTCGTCACCCGTCAGCGGCTCACCGCGGCGCTGGCCTACCGCTTCGTCGCCGGGGACCGGCTGGACGACGCCGCCCGCGTGGTGGCGGACATCAACCGGCGCGGCCTCAGCGCCAGCCTGGACCACCTGGGTGAGAACGTCAGCGAGGAACAGGCGGCGCGCACCGCCACCGAGGACTACCTGGCGGCCTTCGAAAGGATCGCCGGCGAGCGGCTCAATGCCAATGTCTCGGTCAAGCTGACCCAGCTCGGCCTCGACATCTCGGCGGATCTCTGCCGGGAGCTGCTGACCCGCATCCTGCAGCGAGCTCAGCAGCTGGACAATTTCGTCCGGATCGACATGGAAGGCTCGGCGTACACGCAACGCACGCTCGACCTCGGGCTCGACCTGCACCAGCGGTATCCGAACTGCGGCGTGGTGCTGCAGAGCTATCTCTATCGCACCCTGGACGACGTGGCCAGGGTCAACGCGGCCAACGTTCGGGTCCGGCTGGTGAAGGGAGCGTACGACGAGCCGCCGGCCGTCGCCTTCCCGAAGAAGGCGGACGTCGACGCCAATTTCGCGGCGGCGATGGAGCAATTGCTGCGGAAGGGTACCTACCCGGCGATCGCTACCCACGACGAGCGCTTGATCGAGGCCACCAGGCGATTCGCCCGCGAGCAGGCGATCGCCCCGGACCGGTACGAATTCCAGATGCTCTACGGCATCCGGCGCGATCTCCAGGATCGTCTGCTGCGGGAGGGATATCGGGTCCGGATCTATGTCCCGTATGGAACCGAGTGGTATCCGTACCTGATGCGGCGGCTGGCCGAGCGCCCGGCCAACCTACTCTTTCTCGTCCGCAGCGTCATCCGCGAGCGCCGGGCCGCCTGATTTCGGCGGCTTCGGCTCCCCGGGCTTGGTCGCGAACTCGATTTTGGCCTGGGGCGGTGGCGGCACCCGATGGCCGAAGAGTCCCCCGAACCACATCAGAAAACCGAAGGCCAGGCCGCGAAACTCGCTCCTCCGCCAGCCATCGGTGTAGCGATAGCGCTCGAACCAGCGGAAGGCCAGCAGCGCCGCGATCGCGATCACGACGATGAGTACGAGGACCGGAAGCATGGCGCAACCTTCTTCGAGGTGAAGTCGGGGCGGAGGGATTCGAACCCTCGGCCTCCTGCTCCCAAAGCAGGCGCGCTAACCAGGCTGCGCTACGCCCCGCGTGCCGGATTGTACGTCGTTCGGGATCGCTAGCCGGGAGACGGCACCGTCACCGACAGCTGCTGCGTCCAGTGGTAGCCGCCGTCGGCGGTGGCCTCGACGACGAACTCGCCAGTCGTATGGCGAGCGAGCACCCAGCCCACCGAGGTACTCACGAACGCGGCGTCGAAGGTTTCGGGCGCGTCCGGGATGGCGCCGGTGCGCTTGAGGGTTGCCCCACCCTGGCTGGCGATGAGGCACTTAGCCACATCGGTCGCCGGCCCGTCCCCGATGAACACCGCGTCTGTCGGATCGACCACGCTCAGGCTCCCGGCATGCGAGTCGGGACCTGCCGGCACGCCGGGTAGGAGATTGCCGCTTGTGACGGGCTCAGCCATGACGGTGCGCCAGCTGCGCCCGTCCTGTGTGGCGTAGACGACATACGGCAGGTGACCGCCGGCGCCGTTTTCAATCGTCTCCCACGCCCAGAGCGCGGAGGGGGCGGCACACTGGATGACCGTTTGATGACCCGGGCCTGCCCCGGATTGAAACATCTCCAGGACGTTGGTCCAGGTGCTGCCTCCGTCGTTGCTGGCGTAGACCACGCCAGCAGCCGTCGCCAGCCACCCGTGGCCCGGGTCGCTGAAGCAGACGCTTTGCGGGTCCGTGGGGCTGGCCAAGGTAGTCCAGGAAACGCCCCCATTGGTTGACGTAACAAGTGTGGCTGCGGCGTCGGGCAGAAGCGTTCCGTGATTCGGAACCGGATTCGTGCCGCCGGCAATGCCCCACCCCTGGGTACTGCTGACGAAGTGGACGGATCGAATTGGCTTCTGCGCCTCGCCCAGCTCGTGCCAGCTCCGGCCGCCGTCGATGGTGCCGAGCACATCATGCAGGCCGACCACCCATCCGGTGGTGGTGCTGATGAAATCCAGGCCGACGTACTGGTTGGTCGACGAGTACTGCTTGCTCCAATGCGTGCCGTCGCTGGTGGTGAAGATGGCGCCCGATCCGACCGCCCAGCCGACCCGGGGCGTCAACATCTGGATGGCCGCCAGCGCCGGGATGAAGGCGGGATCCGTGCCATCCGGCGTTGCGGTGGGTGTGGGGCTTGGGGTTGGCTGGGCCGATGGACTCGTCGATTCGGTTGGGGTGGGCGTGAGCGAGGGGTCCGGCGTTGCAGTCGCGGAGTTCGGGCCCGGCCGGGTCGCGCTGGCCGCCGTGCAGGCGGCCAACAGTACCGCGACGACGGCGGTCAGTCCGAGGCGCGCGAGCGGTCGACGCGCAGACCCACCTGGCATGCCCGTACGACGAGTCCCGCGTCTCAGGCATGCGGCCCAGGAAGGTGCTATGCTACGCCCACAGCCGATGCCATTCGCTCACAGCGAAACCCCCGAATCGATCCGCACGGCCCTCGGCGCCGTAATCCGGCGACGCCGCGAGGACGCCGAGCGGTCCCTCAGCGCCCTGGCCCAGACGGCCGACATGTCGACCGCCTACCTGTCCGAGGTCGAGCGCGGCCTCAAGGACATCTCCACCGAGAAGCTGGTCGCGATTGCCCGGGCCCTCGACCTGGCCGTCGCCGAGCTGTATCTCGAGCTTGCCCAGCGACTGGGCAGCCGCGAGGCCCTGCAACAGCGGCGCAGCTGGCCGGACGACCCGCGGATGCAACTCCGGATCGCCGCCGCCAGCCTGCGCCCGAACGCGCTGCGTAGCGTCGCCGATTTCAGCCTTTACCTCGCGTCCACCCAGGCGACACCACCAAAGCGACGCATTGGATTCACCGTCGACCGATAAGGAGGATTGCATGGCCCTGGTTCCCAACGTCATCGAGACCACCGCCCGCGGCGAGCGCGCCTACGACATCTACTCGCGGCTGCTCCGGGACCGGATCATCTTTCTTGGCAGCGAGATCGATGACGACATCGCGAACCTCGTGATCGCGCAACTGCTCTTCCTGGACAGCGAGGATCCCGACAAGGAGATCAGCATCTACATCAACAGTCCGGGCGGCTCACTGTCGGCGGGGCTCGCGATTTACGACACCATGCGCTACGTCCACCCGCCGGTCAGCACGCTGTGCACCGGCATGGCAGCGAGTGCCGCCTCGCTGATCCTGGTCGGCGGGAGTCAGGGTAGGCGTTACTCTTTGCCGCACTGCACGATCGTGCTGCACCAACCGAGCGGAGGCATGCAGCGGTCGCAAGCCACGGACATCGAGATCCACGCCCGGGAGATCCTCCGGCTGCGAGAGATCATCGTCGGCATCTACGCGCAGCACACTGGCCGACCGATTGAGCAGGTCGAGCGGGACATCGAGCGCGACTTCTTCATGACACCGGCCCAGGCGAAGGATTATGGCCTGATCGACGCCATCATCGAGCCATCGGTCAAGGCGGTCGCCGGCGGCAT
>VBDZ01000221.1 GCA_005881215.1 Chloroflexota bacterium
GCTCGGGCCGCGACGGAAACCGAGGCGCGGGCAGGGTTGCTGCGGTGGCGGGCGCGCCACGAGGAGGTTTGGGCGCACCTGGCGCCCTCGGACATCCTGGTGGACTCGATGCGCGGTCGAAACACCACCTGGACCCGGATTCGAATCAACCTGCGTAACGTCCCCGAGCCCGAGCGCCCGCCGCAGGAAACCCTCGAGGTCGACTACGACCCATGGGCCGGCTACACCGGGCCCGATCGATCCGGCCAGCTCGACCGGCCGAAGCGTCAGCGGCCCTAGCGAACGACGAGCGGCGCTAGACCGCGAAGATCCTCGAGGGGCGCTCGGTCGGGCGTGGGCGTCAGCACCTGGACCGCGACATGGTCGGCACCGGCCTCGTGGTGGAGTCGGATTTTTCGGGCAATCTCGTCCTCGGCGCCCCAGCCGACAACGGCATCGAAGAGGCGATCGCTACCCGGTGGTGTGAGCTCATCGTTCGACCAGCCCAGGCGCGCCAGGTTTCGGCGGTAGTTCTCAAGGTTCAAATAGGTCTGCATGTACCGTGCGCCGGTGGCCCGCGCAGCGTCCCGAGTCCGAGCCAACGAGACGGCGAATTCGGGTGCGAGCACCCGGTCATCGCCAAGAATCCCCCGCGCCTCCCGCGTGTGCTCCACCGGGACAAAGTACGGATGGGCGCCGGCCGTTCGCTCACGGGCGAGCTCCAGCATCTTGGGGCCCAACGCCGCCAGGACGATTGGCGGAGGGCGGTCGGGCATCGCGGCCCGGTAGGGCGCCTTCGCCATCGCGTCGAGATAGCCACGCATGGCGGACAAGGGGCGCTCGTACTGGTGACCCCGGCCGCTCACCAGGGGGGCGTGGCTGACCCCGATTCCCAGGACGAATCGGTCCGGCCAGGCTTCTGCCAGCGCGCGAGCGCCGTTCATCATCGCCGTCGCGTCGCGGACCCAGATGTTCGCGATCCCGGTCGCCACGACGACCCGGCTGGTTGCCGCGAGGATGATGGCCGCACCGGCGAACGCTTCGCGGGCAACGGCTTCTCCCAGCCAGATGGTTCCAAAACCCATCTGCTCGATCTCGGCGACGGCACGGCGGAGGTCGGTGGCCGGTAGGTTTGCCATCGAGCCGAGCCAGACGCCGGCCCGGCCCAGCTTCACGTCCGCGCGGGTTGCCGTGTGTGTTCCGCGATGAATGCCAGCATCTGCTGCCAGGCGTCTGCTGACGCCGCCTTGTGCTCCTCGAAGCGGCGGTCGAAGAAGGAGTGCGGCGCGCCGTCGTAGACCACCTTCTGGTGTGGGACGCCGGCAGCAGTGAGCTCCTTGTCGAAGTTATCGAAATCCTCCGGCGTCGTGGCCTGGTCGTCGCCGGCGAGCAAGAGCAGGAGCGGGGCCCGCATTTGCGGGATCACCTCGCGAACGCGGGCGGGGATGCCGTAGAAGCCGATCGCGCCGGCCAGCCCGGGTTGCACCGCGGACTGCCGCCAGGATTGGGCGCCGCCAAAACAGAATCCGACCGTGAACACCGATCCGACCGTCCCGCCCGCGGCTGAACGCAAATAGGCGATGCCGGCGGCGACGTCGGCTGCGATCGCGTCGGGCCTGGTCTGGCCGATCGCGGCGCGAAGGTCGAAGTTCTCTGGTCGCTCCGACATGCCCGCGGTTCGATCGAGGTAGTCGATGACCACGGCATCCATCCCCGCCTGGGCGAACCGGCGCACCAGCTCCTTGTAAAACGGGTGAACCCCGCGTGGGTCGGGGATGACGACGACGCCGGCGCCGCTGGGCGTCGCCGCTCGGGCTGCGTAGGCCCGCAAGCGGTTGCCGTCGGCGGCCGTCAGAATCAGGTCGCCTTCGTCAGTTGATCCCCCCACGATCGGCGGCAGCGGCGGTCGGGCGTCATTGCTGTAGCACATCGGTCTTCATTGTGGCCCCTTGCATCGGACCGGTGCGTGCTTATGATTGAGACACGGATCAGTCCGGGAGGGGGGTACCAGTGTGACAACCGCGGTCGAGGCGCCGCCCACGACCACCGCACGCGACAGCCGGTCGGCGGTGCTGGTCGCCATGGCCGACACCTTCATCGGCGGCATGGGCCACGCAGGTTCTCCGATCCGAGTGGCCGCCACCATGGAGGACACGTTTGCCCGTTTGCCATCCCCGGCCGATCGACGGCAGTTGCGATTGATCGTCGGCGTGCTCGGCCGCCGCACCGGAACGTTCTTGCTCACCGGGCGGCCGGGTCCCTTCTACCGCTGGCCTCGCGAGCGGCGCATCAGGGTGATGGCCGCCTGGTCGACCAGCCGGCTAACGTTCCGGCGGCAGCTCTTCCAGATGTTCAAGCGGCTCTCCCTGCTCGCGTTCCTGGGAGACACCGAAGCCGACGGCAGCAACCCGGTGTGGCCTGAAATCGGTTACCCCGGTCCCGTCTCGGCGCCGTCTCCCATCCCCAAGCCGATCCGTACCACCACCCTGGACGGCGACACCACCCTGACCTGCGATGCGGTCGTGGTCGGTTCAGGTGCGGGCGGTGGGGTGGTCGCGGCGGAACTGGCCGCCGCCGGGAAAAACGTCATCGTGCTCGAAGAAGGCGGCTATTACAACGAGGCCGACTTCAACCAGCTCGAGCTCGCCATGATGCGCAAGCTCTACTACCAGGGCGGCTTTGCCGCGACCGCCGATGGGGCGATCGCCCTGATCGCCGGCGGCTGCCTGGGTGGCGGCACGGTGGTCAACTACACGACGAGTTTTCGCAGTCCCGACTGGCTGCGCGAGGAATGGGCGCAGCAGCACGGCCTGAGGGCGTTTGCCACCGATGAGTTCACCGCCTCGCTGGATGCCGTCTATGAGCGGCTCGGTGTCAACGTCGATCACAGCCGGGTCAGCGCTCGGGAGCGCGTCCTCGAACGCGGTCTTCAGCGGCTCGGCTGGCACGCCGGCAGCATGCCGCGTAACGTCCAGGGCTGCTCCCAGGACGAGCGCTGCGGGTTCTGCGGCTACGGCTGTCAGATCGGTGCCAAGCAGTCGACGCTGAAGACCTATCTGATGGATGCCTACCAGCGGCGGGCGCGGATTGTCGTCCGCTGCGCGGTGGACCGGGTGATCATCGAGAACGGCCGCGCCGTCGGCGTGCGCGCCACCGTCCGGCAGCCGGAGATGCCGGCCTTCACCCTGATCGTTCGAAGCGGCGCCGTGGTCGCCGCCGCCGGTGCGAACGTCATCGTGCTCGAAGAAGGCGGCTATTACAACGAGGCCGACTTCAACCAGCTCGAGCTCGCCATGATGCGCAAGCTCTACTACCAGGGCGGCTTTGCCGCGACCGCCGATGGGGCGATCGCCCTGATCGCCGGCGGCTGCCTGGGTGGCGGCACGGTGGTCAACTACACGACGAGTTTTCGCAGTCCCGACTGGCTGCGCGAGGAATGGGCGCAGCAGCACGGCCTGAGGGCGTTTGCCACCGATGAGTTCACCGCCTCGCTGGATGCCGTCTATGAGCGGCTCGGTGTCAACGTCGATCACAGCCGGGTCAGCGCTCGGGAGCGCGTCCTCGAACGCGGTCTTCAGCGGCTCGGCTGGCACGCCGGCAGCATGCCGCGTAACGTCCAGGGCTGCTCCCAGGACGAGCGCTGCGGGTTCTGCGGCTACGGCTGTCAGATCGGTGCCAAGCAGTCGACGCTGAAGACCTATCTGATGGATGCCTACCAGCGGCGGGCGCGGATTGTCGTCCGCTGCGCGGTGGACCGGGTGATCATCGAGAACGGCCGCGCCGTCGGCGTGCGCGCCACCGTCCGGCAGCCGGAGATGCCGGCCTTCACCCTGATCGTTCGAAGCGGCGCCGTGGTCGCCGCCGCCGGTGCGATTGCCACGCCGGCCCTGCTGCTCCGCTCCGGCGTGCGGTCACCGGCGGTCGGCCGGTGGCTTCGATTGCATCCAGCCACCGCGGTCTCGGGGATCTTCGACGAAACCATTCGCCCCTGGGAAGGCACCTTGCAGGCCGTCTACTCCGACGAGTTCGTCGATCTCGATGGAAAGCATTTCGGGCCGAAGATCGAATCGGCACCGCTACACCCCGCCCTGCTGGCGCTGGTCACACCGTGGCGGGAGCCCGATCACTACGGCAAATTGATGCGCGAGTTGCCGAAGCTCTCCCTGACCGGCATCTTGCTGCGCGACAGTGGCGCCGGTCGGGTGACGGTCCGGGACGGCACCGCTCGCGTGGATTATCGCCTCTCGCGCCAGGATCTCACCCACATGCGCAAGGGGATCGAAGCCGGCGCGCGCATCCTGGAGGCCGCCGGCGCCCGGGAAATCTTCACCAGCCAGGCCGCCTACGTCGCCTACCGGCCGGGCCAGTCTGGTGGCATCGAGGCCTTCATGGACGAGGTCGACCGGCACGGCTACGGACCAGGCCAGATCGGCTACGTGAGCTTTCACCAGATGGGATCCTGCCGCATGGGGAACGATTCGCAGACCTCGGTGATCGGCGCGGATCACCAGGCGCATGCGGTCAACGGCTTATTCGTCGCCGACGGGAGTGCCTTTCCCAGTGCCTCCGGCGCCAATCCCATGATCACCATCATGGCCATGGCTCACCGAGCATCTCGCTTCATCGCCGCCGCCTGCTGAGTACCAATTGCGCCAGGCGCGTGCAGCGGCTCTTCCCTAGACTGACACCCAATGCAGGCGGCCATTCAAACCAGGCGGAGCCCGTGGATCATCCTGCTCGTGCTCTGCCTTGGCTTCTTCATGATCCTGCTCGATCTCACGATCGTGAACGTCGCGATCCCGAGCATCATCGACGGCTTACACGCCGGCCTCGACGAGATCCTGTGGGTGCTCAACGCTTACATCCTCGTCTACGCCGTGTTGCTGATCACCGCCGGGCGGCTGGGTGACAAATACGGGGCCAAGCGACTCTTCCTGGTTGGGCTGGCGGTCTTCACCTTTGCGTCCATCGGCTGCAGCCTGGCGCAGAGCCCGGGCCAGCTCATCGTCGCCCGCATCGTCCAGGGCATCGGCGGCGCCATTCTGACCCCGCAGACCCTCAGCATCCTGACGAACATCTTTCCGCCGAGCCGACGCGGCGCGGCGTTTGGCGTCTGGGGCGCGGTTGCCGGGGTCGCCTCGGTGACCGGCCCGACCCTTGGCGGCTTTCTGGTGACCAACTTCAGCTGGCAGGCCGTCTTCTGGGTCAACGTGCCGGTCGGCGTCGTCGCCTTCATCCTCGGCGTCTGGCTACTGCCGGGGATTCGGCTCGGTCGCGACCAGGACCTGGATCCGGTCGGCGTCCTGCTCGCCAGCGGCTCGCTCTTCGCGGTGGTCTTCGGCCTGATCGAGGGGCAGCGATATCACTGGGGCACGTTTACCGACACGCTGTCGTTCGACGCCGCCGGGGGCCACTGGGGCCTCTTCAGCATCCCCAGCCTCTTCGTGGCCAGTGTGGTCCTCTTCGTGCTCTTTGTGCTTTGGGATCGCGGGCGCGCAGACCCGCTGGTGCCCTTCGCGCTGTTCAAGGACCGAAACTTCGCGATCGGCAATGCGCTGGCGGCAATCGTCTTCTTCGGCATGATGGGCCTGTTCCTGCCGCTCACGATCTTCTTGCAGTCGGTGCTCGGCTTCAGCGCTCTGAAGGCTGGCCTCACCTTCGCGCCGATGTCGCTGGTCTCGATGGTCGTCGCGCCCATCGCCGGCCGCGCCACCGATCGATTCGGTGGCAAGTACATCCTGCTCGCCGGGCTCAGCTGCTTCAGCGTCGGCATGGGGCTGGTCATCTGGGTCTCGTCCCTCAGCGCCGGCCAGTTCACCTTCCTGCCGCCGCTAGTCCTCGCCGGCGTCGGGCTCGGTTGCACCTTTGCCCCGATGACCACGGTGAC
>VBDZ01000222.1 GCA_005881215.1 Chloroflexota bacterium
TGAGCGGGCGGGGAAGTCGACGTCGAATTGAACCGGATAGCTGCTTACCATGTCTTCACCTCTTTGAATTCCGAGTCGGGTGGTCGAATCGGGGTTGACGTGAAACTGATGACTTCGTGACCAAGGAGCGCCTCGAGAAAAGGCTGGAAGCTGCCGCAGACCAGGCAATGCAGGAGCGCACCCTCCACTTGGACCTCGCTGACACCCGAGGCCCGCATGACCTGTCGCACGGGCGGGGGACCGACAAAGCTGACCTCCACCCGCTGCACCCGTACCTCCTGTGACATGGTCCTCAGGCTAGGGACAAGGTTGGGTTGTGAAATCCGTGGAATTACTGAAAAGACGCCGATCGAACGGAGGCCTGCGCTCGTAACTTGCCGCCGTAGTAATTTCTTGGTCACCATGGCGAGGCCTGCCCGCCGACTGGGCAATCTGCCCGCTGAGGCGACTAGCTTCATCGGCCGCCAGGGCGCGCTCGCGGAAGTCAGAAAGAAGCTCAGCCAGGCCCGATTGGTCAGCCTGGTCGGACCCGGAGGCGTGGGCAAGACCCGTCTGGCCATCAGGATCGGGACGGATCTTGGGCGAGGCTTCCGGGACGGCGTGTGGCTCGCCGAGCTAGCCGACGTTCGGGATGCCCGCTTGGTGAGCAACGCCCTGATGCTCGCGCTTGACCTGCGCGACCAGGCGGCTACCGAACCGCTCGCCCTTCTGCTCGCGTACCTGGAGGACAAACAGCTCTTACTCGTGGTGGACAACTGCGAGCATCTGCTCGCTGCCGCGGCTCAGCTGGTTGCCGAGGTCGTGAAATCGGCGCCGGGGGTGCGCGTGATTACCACCAGTCGCGAACCATTGTCGGTGGATGGCGAGTATGTGATCCCGGTTCTGCCTCTCGAGCTGCCTACCGGTCAGGCTGAGCCGCTCAGTCGGCTGCGCCAGAACGAAGCCGTCATGCTCTTCACCGAGCGGGCCGCCGCCGCGGCGGGCCGCTTTGAACTGACCGATTCCAACCGGGCTGCGGTGGTCGAGCTGTGCCGCCGGCTGGATGGCCTCCCATTGGCGATCGAGCTAGCAGCCGTCAGAATGCGAGTGCTGAGCGTGGAGCAAATCCGCGATCGCCTGAACGACCGCTTCAGTCTTCTCACCGCCGGAGGACGTGCTGCGTTACCGCGCCACCAAACTCTGAGAACCACGATCGAATGGAGCCACGAGCTGCTGAACGCGGGCGAACGGGCGCTGCTGCGGCGAATGTGCGTGTTCGCCGGCCGTTTCACCCTCGAAGACGCCGAGTCGGTCGGCACATCGGACGAGGTGCCGCCGGACCAATCACTGGACTTGCTGTCGTCGCTGGTCGACAAGTCCCTCGTCATCAAAGAGGACGTTCGTGGCGTGGCTTGCTATCGGCTGCACGAGACGATGCGCGAATTTGCGCGCCTCAAATTGCGCGAGGCTGGCGAGGAGGAAATGGTTGAAGATCGAGCCACCGCGTATTACCGGGCGCGGTGCCAGCAATCCGTCGGACAAAGTCGTTACCGGCTTGCCGAGTGGCTCGACTGGATGGACCTCGAGATCGACAACATTCGGGCGGTGCTTGGGCGATGCCTGGCTCGGTGTGACGCGCTCAGCGGAATCGACCTCGCCACCTCTGTTGGTTGGTACTGGATCACTCGGGCGACTACCGAAGGTGTGCACTGGCTGGATGAGCTGGCGGTCTGCGGACCGGGACATCCAGAGGCGCAGTTCTGGGCGTATTTCCTGCGGGGATTCCTGGCCGTACTGAAGGCTGACGCGGCGGCCGCCGGGCCCGCCATCGAACGAGCAGTGGCGACGGCTCGAAACCTGACCCAGCCTGTCCTGCTGTCGCAAGCCCTTTCGATGGCATCGATCGCTGCGAACCTGGCCGGTGACCGTCCGTCTGCCACGCGGTTGCAGGAGGAGGCGGCGATCGTGACCCGCCCTCTTGATGACCTGCCCGCTCGGATCTCGCTTCTTCAGGCTCGCGCCCTCAACGGTTTCTTCGAAGGCGATGTCGAGGCCGTCAAGGCGGCTGCCTCAGAAGGCGTTCGTCTCACCCGGGAGGCCGGTGATCTCTACAGCCTTGAAATGATGCTCTTGAACAGCGGCGGCACGGCCCTCATCTCCGGTGATCTCGAGCAGTCGAAACGGTTCTACGTGGAAGCGCTGACGATCGCGCGCCGGATCGACGACCGGGTCGCGCAGTACGCGTTGCTCGATGGATTGGGTTGCGTGGCGGCGGGATCCGGCCAAGCGCGCCTCGCCGGGCAGCTGATCGGGGCGGCGGAAACCGTGCGAACGCAGGCCGGAGCAGGCCTGATCCCGATTCTTGCTCCGTTAATCGGCCAGGCGGAAGCGCTGGCGAAAGTCGCGATCGGTGCATCCAAGTTCGACGCAGCGGTGAAAGCCGGAAAAGGGCTCACTCGCGATGAAGCGATCCGGCTGGCGCTTGGCGAGCCGGCTCAGGCAGCGGCTGCCGCCGCCGCCAATGGCGAGGGCAGTGCCCCGCTCGGGAAGCGCGAAGCTGACGTTGCACGGCTGGTCGCTGAAGGGCTGAGCAACAAGCAGATTGGCGCGCGGCTGTTCATATCGGAGCGCACCGTCGACAGTCATGTTCGCAGCATCCTCAACAAGCTCGGAGCCAACTCACGAGCCCAGATCGCCGCGTGGATCGCGTCGTCGACTCAAGCGTAACTCGTCGGTGATTTGGCTTCATGGAATGATTGCATGATCGAAGCCCGTCATTCCGCACGACCGCCAAGCTGTCCCCAGGACCGGCGACGATAAGGCAATGCAGGGTCTTTCTAAGGAGCAGGCGTCCCAACGCCTGGTGCCCCTCCGACACGACCTTGCCGGAAGAGGAGTTCGTCATCGAGCCGAGGGGCACGCTGATATCCTCCGCGAGCTGACCGACGGCGCGGTCGGCGAGTAGACCTCCTGGCCCGATCGGTGCGGTGCCGAGATCGCGCAAAGCGGCGGGAGTTCTCGGCGATTCCCTGAGCGCGGCTCGTGCTTCCTGCC
>VBDZ01000231.1 GCA_005881215.1 Chloroflexota bacterium
AACCGTTCAGCTGGTTGACCGTGATCGTGTAGGCCGTCGAGCCTCCACGGCGGATCGACTGGCTGGTTGGCGACGCGCTCAGCGAGAAGGCCGGGGTGGCTGTGACGAACGTCAGCTGCGCGACAAACGTCGCCCACTCGCAATTGGTGCTGCTGGCCCCCGCGTATTCGCCGACGACCCAGACGGCATTCGGCGTCGCGGGATCGAGTGCCGCCCCGTTGTAATCGCCCCAACGCATGAAGCAGGTGTAAAGCCCCTGCCCGGGCTGGATCGTCTGTGGCGTTGCGACCACCTGCGGGGCCGAGCCGGCGGGTTGCCCCGTGATCCGTACCCCCACGTAATCGGACGTCGACGAGATGTTGTAGACGAGGAACATGTTGCCCGCGGTATCCATGTGGACAGCCGGGTAATAGAGGTCGCGCGCCGTCGCCCCGAGGTCGAAGTTCTGATTGACGACCGCTCCCGCCGTCGATAGCTGGATGAGACGCGGGCACGGGCGGACCGCCGTGTCGCCCGGCGGGGTGCAGGCATCGTTACCGACCGTCCAGAGCAGGCCGTTCTCGAAGACGGTGGCGAGGAAGCGGTCGTCGTTGGTCTGGATGGAGCCGGGCAGGCCGGGTTGATCAGCCGCCGGCGGCTGCGAGGTGCCCGCGATTCCGGGATCCGCCTCATTCCAGGCCAGGGTTCCGTTCGATGCGTCCCCGGTCAGCGAAACCAGGCCGACGGAGGGATAGCCGGCATTACATCCGGAGTACCCGCAGTCGCTGTTGTTGTACGTCATGAACTCGGTGGCGGTGGCAGAAAGCTCGATCGCGGGCACGATGCTCACCCGAGACGGGTCGGGACCGACCGCCTCGCCTGGAATACTGCTCAACCCCTGGAGCATGGCGGCCTTTCCGAACACCCAGGTCGAGGCTCCCTGGAAGAGGGCGGCGTTGAGGAAGTCATTGAACGAGATCGCAAACTTGTCGGTGCTGACCCCGATCTTCGGCTGATCGTGCGTGACGTTCGGGTTGTTGTCGGCCGAGTAAACGCTCCACGCCCCACTCGGGTCGTCGGTGGCGGAGACCGCGAAGACGAGCACGCTGCCGTATGTCGGCGCGATAAAGGCGACGCCCGATGCGAACCACCGTCCGCTGAAGGCGTCGTAGAGGACGCGAGGATCCGAGAAGGTATAGCCGGATGGAACCTTGAAGAAGGCGTTGAGGTCGAAGATCTTGACCAGGCTTCCCGACTTCGTCCACACGGTTCCGCTGCTGTTCACCATTTCCAGGAGGAACTGCGGCCCGGCGGCGATCTGGGGATCCGGCGGCGTGACCGCCTGGTCGTTACCGAGCGCGGCGACCTGCTGGCTGAGCGTGACCCCGGTGAAGCCGGTGAGCACCTGCTCCGTCGCTACGGTCGCGACCGTGGAGCCGCTGGCGATGCCGGACGCCATGACCACAGGTACCGCGGCCGGTCGCGATGCATGGTTGAGCGCGGAGACCGGCCGGAATGGATGCAACCCGTGGGCATGCGTAACCGAACGCGGCAGTTTCTTCACGCTGACGGCACCTGCGGTGAGAGCGGCGACGCGACGGAAATGCGGACCACCGCCCGCGCTACTGGCGGATGCGTTGATGACGGAGAGCGAGGACGCGGCGACGATGCACGTGGTTAGAACAGCGACGGCGCCAGAACCAAACCGATTGTTCATTTGATTCACCCCCGCCGGGCGCCTGCCTCGGCGCGGGGATCATAAAGCAGGCTCAGCCGCTTGACAAGAGGGTCGCGGATCTTCACGACGAGCGCAGCGAAATGTACTTCAGGACGCGTGCGTCATCCGCAGATAGAGCATGCCGCGCGCATCGAGGTACGTGGCGGTGGGGGTTTCCACGATCCGTGCAATCACGGAGGTACACGACGGACAGCGCAAGACCGCGCCGGGACCACGGACGAACGCCATCAGGGTCGCCATCATCGAATCCGCAGCACAGCCCGCGCAACGCGCGACCGCCATCGTCATGTCGTGGCCAAAAATCTGCTCCAGCTCGCCGGCGATCGCGTTCCCATCGACCATCAATTCGGTGTTCATATCAGCGGTCTCGACGTTCATCGTCGTGCCTCCTTTAACTTCCCGTCGGGCCAAAGCGTTCGGTGTGCACCCGATCCGCCGGCAGGCCCATCCCAACCAGCAGGTTGGCGACGGACTCCACCAGCAAGGTCGGACCACACACGTAGGTGCGAGCGCTCGTGCCGAAGGGCGTGATGACCTCGTTCAACATCGCCGCGTCGATGCGCCGCTGGTAGCCGGTCCAACCTGCCGGAGCCTGGCGGGTGAAGGTGATGAGCACCTCCAACCCAGCGACACTCCCGGCCAGCTGGTTGAGCTCGTCTCGATAGATGACATCGTCGGGGGTTCGGCAGCTGTAGAGGAGCCGGGCCGGAATCGTCGAGTGCTGCGCGGCGCGGTGACGGAGCATCGCCATCAGTGGCACGACGCCGGAGCCGCCACCGACCAGCAGTAGCGGGCCGCCCACCGTGACGTCCCAGACGAAATACCCGCCCACCGGGCCGCGGAGTTCGAGCTGGTCGCCCTGCATCACGACGTCGTGCAGGTAGGGCGAGACCTCGCCGTCCTGAATCAAATCGACGGTCAGCTCGAGCTGGCCCGACAACTCAGGTGGCGAGGCGATCGAGTAGCTGCGCTGGGTCTGGTATCCGTCGGGAGCCGTCAGGCGGAGGTCGATGTGTTGACCAGGCCGGTGTCCCGCCCATTTGGGAAGCGCGACGTAGAAGCTCTTCGTCTTCGGCGTCTCGGGCTGGATGGTCGTGACCGTCCCGAGCTGCCATTCGAGCGCTGCCACCGTCAGTCCCCGCTGTAGCGCTCCTCTTTCCAGGGGTCGCCATGGATGTGGTAACCGAGCGATTCCCAGAAGCCGGGGTCATTCCGGTCCATGAACCGCAGCCCCCGGATCCACTTCGCGCTCTTCCAGAAGTAGAGGTGCGGCACCACCAGGCGGGCCGGACCGCCGTGCTCCGGAGGCAACGGTTTGTCGTCGAACTCGTAGGCCACGAAGCCCTGGCCGTTGATCAGCTCGTTGAGGGGAACGTTCGTGGTGTAGCCGCCGTCGCTGAAGGCCATCACGTACTGCCCCGCGGGGTCGACCTCCACACCTTTCAGCAGCGTGTCGACGGTCACGCCCCGCCACTTTGTGTCCAGCTTGGTCCACTTGGTGACGCAACTGATGTCGACCGTGACCGTCTCCGTGGGCAGCTTCTGGAACTCCGGCCAGCTCCACGAGACGGGCGACTTGACCAGGCCGTCGATCCGAAACGACCACCGATCGAGCGGCGTGTGCGGCGTCGGCCCGGCGGAGAGCACCGGAAAGTCCGTCACCAGGTACTGCCCCGGAGGAAGGCGCTTCTCCACCTCCGGCGGCCGCCGACGTCCGAGAAACCCACGCGAAATCAACCGGGCCATGCTGTCCCTCCTTCCTTTCCCGCACTATGACAGGTATGCAGATGACAAGCGCCGTCGACGAGGCGGAAGGTCGGCTGCGCGGCATCATCGCGAACACGCCGCTCCAGACCCTGAAACGGCTTTCCGAAACGTTCGGCGCCAACATCCTGGTCAAGCGCGAGGACCTGCAGGAGGTTCGCTCGTTCAAGATCCGGGGTGCCTACAACAAGATCAGCTCGCTTTCGGCCGAGGAGCGCAAACGACCCATCGTGTGTGCCAGCGCCGGCAACCACGCCCAGGGAGTGGCCTGGGTATGCGCCCATCTGGCTATCCGCGGCACGATTTTCATGCCCAGGATCACGCCGGTCCAGAAGATCGAGCGGGTCGAGCACTTTGGTGGCGAGCACGTAGAGATACGGCTGGTCGGCGACTCGTATGACGAGGCGAACCAGGCCGCCCAGGAATACTGCAGGCAGAGTGGCGGGATTTTCGTCCACCCATT
>VBDZ01000169.1 GCA_005881215.1 Chloroflexota bacterium
GAGCCGATCGCGCGCCCGTCGAACGTCGCCGCGCCAGGGCCGCAGCACGGGCAGCGGCGCGCCCGCCCAGATCAAGACCCGGACCGGCACCCTCGTCGCCACCTCGGCCAGCAGCGGCTGCAGCGCCGTCGGCCGGTCTCCGCGGGTGAGCTGGAACTCGGGGGTGATGTGCCAGCCGGTGACATGCACGTGCGATCGGGCGGCGGCGATGGTCTCCGCCATCGCCGGCAGCGCCGCCGCGCCATCGATCAGCACCTCGAGCGCGTTTCCGGCGCGCGGCTCGGGATCGCCCTCGGCCCAGCTTCCCACAGGCGGATCGATCGCCGACCCCCAGCCGACGCGGCGGAGCCGTCGGCGGTGATGTGAACGGGTGAGGCGCTCGACCAGCTGGCCGAGCGCGCCATCCGCCACATCAAGAGGAGTTGACCGCGGCATTTTTCGCTTCACCTTAGCGGGAACCCATCAGTAGGCTTAACTGCTAGGCTTTCGCCCGATGTCGCACCTGCTCATCGAGCTGGTCAGTGCAGGTGGCCTCATCGCCATCTTCCTCACGATGGCCGCCGAGAGCGCGGGCATCCCGATCTCGAGCGAGATCGTCGTGCCGCTGGGCGGGGCACTCGCCTCCCAGGGCAAGCTCTCCTTTCTCGGCGTCGTGATCGCCGCCAGCGCCGGCAATCTGTTGGGTTCGCTGGTTGCCTATCTGCTCGTCCGTCGGTATGGCGAGGTCCTGATCCTCGGACCGGGCCGCCGCGTGGGTCTAACCGCCGGCCACCTGCGGCTGGCCAACCGCTTCTTCGAACGCTGGGGACTGTTCGCGGTCTTCATCGGGCGGCTGCTGCCCGTGATTCGTACCTACATTTCCTTTCCCGCCGGTCTCTCGCGGATCACGGTCGTGCCCTTCATCCTGGCGACGATCGCCGGCGCGATCCCCTGGAATCTCGCGCTGGCCTATGCCGGGTTCAAGCTGGGCCAGAACTACGAGAAGGTCTCGACTGCTCTGGGACCGTTCACGCTACCGATCGCCGGGGTGGTGCTCCTGCTGGTGATCGTCGCCTATTACTACGGACGTCGCCTGGGCGAGGAAGAAGCGCGCTAGCCTAACGGACAGCGGCGAGTATCCCCGGGTCGAGGCCGGGATACTTCTGGAACTCGGCGACGCGCTCCTGCTTCAACCGCCCGACGATGCTCCGGTAGTCGTCAGCCCTGCCGGTGCGCTCGTAAAGCCGCCGGGGCTGGAGCACCTCGATATCGTCGATCTCCGGCACCCGCTCCGCCACCTCGTAGCCAAAGTCCGGATCCCTGGTCCAGCTGATCGTGCCCTCAGCGATCGCCTTGACGATGGCGCTCGAATACTCGATGGTGAGCTTCTTGCTGTTGGCGGCGCCTTCGGGCCCGCCCACGCGGCCGGTGTTCATCAGGTAGACCTCGAACGGCCGCGAGCGATGCAGCTCGAGGAACCGGTTGCCCTGCTGCTCGTGCCGGAGCGGAAAGAACGGGTTCGTCCCCGGCACCCGGAGCGCCTTGCCCATCTCGTCCTTGCCGCCGGCCGAGGTGCCCTGGGTCTCCCCCAGCATGAAATAGGCGGCCGCGTGTTCCGAGTCGAGTTTCGCCACCCCCGGGATGATGGTTTCGTTCCGGTTCAGGATCAGCAGGACATCAGCTGGCCCGATCTTCCGCGCGTCTTCCACCCAACCGAGGGCGGCGAGCTCGAAGGTGGCCCGGCCATTCTGCGTGTAGCTGGCGTCGTAGAAGTCGACCGGTCCGCCGTCCTCCTTCTGTGAGACGTTTTCCAGGTAGGCGTCGCGCTTGGTGACGGCGCCGTAGATGGTGGGCTCGTTCTTGGGGTCGAGCCCGAACGTCTTCGCGAAGCAGCCGTTCTCGGTGCCGTAGATTTTGCCGCCCTGCATCAGGGCGATGAAATCGTCCTGCACCGGCTTGGAATTGTTCTGCTTGGTGAAGGTGGTGGTGGTCTTACCGGTTCCGCTGAGGCCGACGATGATCACCACCCGTTGCTGGTTGCCGACCGGGATGACCTTACAGCCGGCGTGCATCGGCAGGCCGCCGGCGTCGTAGACCTTCTTGTTCCACATCCGCAGGCCGCCCTTCTTCGACTCGCCGAAGTAGTCCGAGTTGAAGACCCGGGTGATACCCGCCTCCAGGTCGACGAAGATCGCCCGGTCGTTGGGGTATCCGGGGGCGGTCAGGTTGGGGGTGTAGATCATCGTGATCTCCGGCTGCCCGCCCATCGGTGGGTAATAGAGATGGCGCTGCATCCCGGCGACGTTGGCGTTCCGGGCCTCGATGATCAGGCGGGCGGGCGTCAGGAAGTCCGGATCGTTGCCGATCACGCCATCGAGCAGGATCATCTCCTGGCCGCGGATGTAGTCGTCCTGGATTCTGGCCCATTTCCGGCCCTCTTCCGTCGACACGGTCTGCGCGGTGTGTTCCTGGGGCCGATCCGTGACGATATACGTGCTCTTCGTACTGCGGGCGTCGACCCGCGTCTGCACGTTGTAGTTGTCGTAGCTGGTGCGCCGCGCATTCGGCATCTTCGCGGTCAGCTGTCGCAGCGCTTCCGCTGTGGGATTCTCGATCAGACGGTGCGATTCCGGGATATAGCCGCTGCGGACCTCGATCGTCACTAGGTAAAGGATACCGGGAGAGACCCTGAACGCCGAAGGGATTACGTCGCCTGGAGGCCCATCACCCCGACCAGTTCCTTGACGGAGTCGGCCGATCGCTGCAGCGCGTCACGCTCGTCCGCGGTCAGCTCCAGCTGGATGATGTCCTCGGCCCCACCGGCGCCGAGCTTGACCGGAACGCCGACGAAGAGGCCGCGAATCCCGTATTCGCCCTCGAGCCGCACGGCGCAGGGCAGGATCTGCTTCCGATCGAGGGCGATGGCATCGACCATCTGCGCCACCGCGGCCGACGGCGCGTAGTAGGCGCTGCCCGTCTTGAGCAGGTTGACGATTTCGGCGCCGCCGTCACGGGTCCGCTTGACGATGGCCTCGATCCGTTCGGGCTTGATCAGCTTGCTGATCGGGATGCCGGCCACGGTGCACATCCGCGCCAGCGGCACCATGGTGTCGCCGTGCCCGCCCAGCACATAGGCATGCACGTCCCGCACCGAGACCCCGAGCTCCTGGGCGATGAAGCTGCGGAAGCGGGCGGTGTCGAGCACCCCCGCCATGCCGATGACCCGTTCTCTGGGGAAACGGCTGACGTCGAGCGCCAGCTGGGCCATCGCATCGAGGGGATTGCTGACCACGATCAGGATGGCCTCCGGGGACCGACGGACGAGCTCCTGAGTCACGCCGCGGACGATGGCCATGTTGGTTTTGACCAGGTCGTCGCGTGACATGCCCGGCTTGCGCGGGACACCCGAGGTGATGACGCAGATGCTCGAGCCGGCCGTCTCGTCGTAGCCGTTCGTGCCGGTGACGCGCGCGTCGTAGCCGACGATGGGCCCGGCCTCCAGCATGTCGAGCGCCTTCCCCTGCGGCAGGCCTTCGACGATGTCCACCAGCACGATGTCGGCGTAGCCGCGCTCGGCGAGCCGCTGCGCCAGCGTCGCGCCGACGTTTCCGGCGCCGACCACCGTGATCTTGATTCGAGCCATCCCGGCCATCACCGTATCAAAAGCGTCGTAGACTGTCTGCGCCATGGCGGGGGCCACCGCTCCGGCGGAGCGACGATTCCTGAAGACCCTGCACGAGACCGCGGTGCGCGAGCCGATCTCGTGGCGGGGCATGCTGGTCCTCAGCGCCTTCTGGTTCGCGATCGCCTACGTCATGCAGCCGCTGGGATCCACCATCATCCCGGTCCTGGTCGGTGACTTCATCACCCACCCGACCGCGCTGCAGGTCGGGCCGGCGACGCTCCATCTCGACATCAACACCTACGTCGCCATCCTCGACACCTTCGGCGCGGTCTTTGCCATCGTCTGGCAGCCGGCGATCGGCGCCCTGAGTGACAACCACACCGCCGGCATCGGACGGCGCCGGCCGTTCATCGCGATCGGCGTGGTGGGCGACGTCATCTTCCTCACCCTGATCGCCTTCGTCACCTCCTACTGGATGCTGCTGGTGGCCTACGCCTTCTTCCAGATGGCGTCCAACACCGCCCAGGGCCCCTACCAGGGCATGCTGCCCGACCAGGTCCCGGCGGGTCAGCGAGCCGAAGCCTCCGGCTACTACGGCATGATGAACATGGTCGGGACGATTTTCGGTTTCCTGGTGGTGGGGGCCATCCTGATTCCCACTCACCACACCCGGCTCGCCATTCTCACGTTGCCGGTGGTGGTCGCGGTCGCCGGGGCGCTGGTGTTCTTCGGCGTTCCCGATCGGCGCATCACCCGCAAAGCCGATCCCAGCGTCGCCCGATCGGTGTTCTTGAGCTTCGCCATCGACGCCGAGCGCTATCGCGACTTTGCCTGGTTGATGGTGTCCCGGTTGTTTTTCCTGATGGCCCCGGTCGGGGTCTCGACCTTCGCCCTCAACTACATTCGATTCACCTTCAGCTATACGAAAGAGCAGGCCTCCCTCTACTCGAGCATCTTGCTGGCGATCGTCGTGGTGTTCGCGGCCATCATGTCGATGACCGCCGGATTCCTGGCGCAGCGCTACGGCAAGAAGCGAATGGTGGCCGCCGCCTGCATCATCGGCGCCGTGGGATCGACGCTCTTGATTTTTGCGCCCAGCCTGATGTGGATCCTGGTCTTCGGCGTCATCCTCGGCATCTCGCTCGGCGTCTTCCTGTCGGTCGACTGGGCCTTCATGACAGACCTGATCCCCAAGGCGGAGGCCGGACGCTATATGGGGGTCTCGAACATTGCCACCGCCAGCGCCGGCCTGATCGCGCGCCCGATCCTGGGACCGATCATCGACGCCTTCAACAACAATCGCACCAGCACGGTCGGCTATCGCGTGATGTTCGGGATCGTCACCCTCTTTTACCTGGTCGCCTTCGTCACCCTGCGGCCGGTCCGCGAGATCAAGGTCGACTAGGCCGGTCCCTCAGTCGAGGGCCGGCAAGCTGACCGCCACCTCGGTACCCTCGCCTTCGGCGCTGGTGACCTGGATATCGCCCTTGTGCGCGTCGACGATCCACTTCGCGATCGCGAGCCCGAGCCCGCTGCCGCCGTTCTCGCGGTTGCGCGCCTTATCCGCCCGATAGAAGCGTTCGAAGATGTGCGGCAGATCCGCGGGTGGGATGCCGTCCCCGTTATCGGCGATGGTGACCCGGGCCCGGCCGTTGCGCCGAATGACCCCCACCGAGACCTCACCACCCGTCGGGGTGTGCGTGAGCGCGTTGTCGATCAGGATCAGCAGCAACTGGCGAACCCGCGCCGGATCGGCCTCCACCCGCACCCCGCCGTTGAGGTCTGGCCGCAGCTGAACGCCGCGCTCCTCGGCCAGCGGCTCGGTCTGGGTCATCAGGTCGCGCACCACGTCATTCAGCTCCATGGGCTTGGGGTCGATCCGCAACTGCCTGGCATCGGCGAGGGCGAGCGTCGTCAGATCGCCGACGATTCGGTTCAACTGCTCGACCTCCTCGACGATGTTGCGGGCATAGACCCGAGTCGTGCCGTTGGCCCGGCGCAGCCAGGCCTCGACGTTGGTCCGGATCAGCGTTAGCGGCGTGCGCAATTCGTGGGAGGCGTCGGCCACGAACTCGCGTTGACGCTGGAAGGCCCTGATGATCGGCCGCAGGGAACGGCTCGCCATCAGGAGCGAAGCCAGCGCTCCCAGCAGGATCCCGATGGCGGAGGCCAGCACCAGCTGACGCACCAGCCGGGAGAGGGCGTCACTGACCCAGGAGATCGGCTGGGCGACCTGCAGGATCCCGACGATCTTGTGCGTCTTCAGATTTCGGATCGGGCTGGTGTCGACCACCCACAGCTGCTGGCTGGCGAAGACCTTGGTGTCGGAGCCCTGACCCACCCTGGCGCTGAAAACCGCATCGTTCAACGACGGATTCTTGAAGACGGTCTGCAGGCTCGCGTTCGGCGTCACCACTTGGGGCCCGCTGAGCTGGAGCACGTAGAGGAAGGTGTCGCCGTAGCTGGGATCCGGGCTGTACTGGGGATTGACGGTGACCGTATCGCCGGTGACGGTGAGGTCGCGGGTTGCTTGCACGACGGCCGACTGCAGGTAGCTATCGACCCTGCTCTGCAGTGCCTCCGAAACCGTGAAGTAGACGATGAAGTCGAAGCAGCCGAGGATCAAGACGAGCAGGAGAAAGTACTGGGCGGCGAGGCGCACCAGCGCGCCCCGGAACATCATCCCGACAGCCGGTAACCGACGCCATAGACCGTCTGGATCAGCTTCGGGGATCGGCCCTCATCGATTTTGTCGCGCAGATACGAAATGTAGACGGCGACGCGATTGGTGGTGCCTTCGAAGTTGTAGTCCCAGACGCGCTCGGCGATCTGGGCCTGGGTCAGCACCTGGTTGGGATGGCGCATCAAGAACTCGAGCAAGGCGAATTCCCGCGCCGTCAGCTCGATCGGCGTCTCACCGCGCCGGACCTGGTGGGTCTTGAGATCGAGGACGAGATCCGCGACCTGCAGACGATTGGCGTGGCCGTTCTTCTGCTCCCGGCGCATCAGCGCGCGCAGCCGTGCCAGCAACTCCTCGAACGCAAACGGCTTGGGCAGGTAGTCGTCCGCGCCGGCATCGAGGCCGGCGACCCGGTCGTGGATCTGGTTGCGCGCGGTCAACATGATGATCGGCGTCTGGATCCGGTTCTGGCGCAGCCAGCGGCAGACCTCCATGCCGTCCTTCTTGGGAATCATCAGGTCGAGAATGATGGCGTCGTAGCGCGCCGTCTCCGCCAGCGCCTGGGCCCGCTCACCGTCCGGCGCGATATCGACGGCGTAGCGCTCGTCCTCCAGGAGCTGCTTGAGCAGCGTCGACAACTTCCGCTCGTCCTCGACCAGGAGGAGGTTCATCGGTTGTGCTTCCCAAGTGTAGCGTGTCGTCACGCTGGCTTTGGCGACGGCACAAACCGTAGCAGCCGCGTGTTAGAACGGCATTAGGAAGTCAGGGCGCGGCTGGCGCCGTGTCGGGCTAGCCGGCGATGGCCTGGACAGGCTGCCGCGCCACGTCCGGCGTCAGCAGGTGATTCCCGGAGATCCGGCTGCCGCTGTCGACGAACCGCCAGAGACTGGCCCGGGCTCGTCGAACGTTCCAGCCCAGGATGTCGCAGTACTCGACGAACGTCTCTCCGTCGAAGAAGCGCTCGGCTTCGCCCCGGTACGCCTCCACGCTGAGATCCGCGACCGCCTGCCAGATCACCCGGGTCAGGAGCGACTGGACGGCCTCCAGGGGGATATCCGGTTCCGCTCCGCCTTTTCTCATCCCTTCCTCCGATCGAACGCCGCCGCACGGTCGCGCCACCGTGCCACTTGAGTGATAGTTTCGCTACTTTAACAAGTGTTAGCGATAATGTCAACCGCGGCCCGCTCGAGCGGTTGGATGGTGGAGCAGGCCGGCCGCCCGCAGCCGGCCATCGAGCGGAGTCAGCCGCCGGCCGATGCCCGCCGGTACCAGCCCCACGTGCGGGATCCGCTCCAGGTGGTGGGCGATCGGCCACAGCGGGGCCTCGCTCGTCATCCAGTGCAGCCGGTCGAATCGCGCCAGGTTGACCGGCCGGCCGTGCCCGCGAAGGGTGCGCTCCCCCTCGAGGTTGAAGTAGTGCTCGAAGTAGGACATGGCGAGCTCCCGCAGGCTTCGATAGACCGGTTCGCGGTAGCGCAGCCCGGTGAACTTGCTGGTCGCGATCGCGCCCCAGAGTCCGCGCCGCTTGAACACGGCGATCACGTGGTCCTCATCGTGGACCGCGGTCAAATCCATGACCAGCGGGGCCTCCCCCTGGACGCGCAGCGCCGCGGCCGCCAGCACCGCCCCTTCGATGCAGTTGGCCGTCCGGTCGCGGAGCACCAGCCGAGGCGATCGGAAGGTTTCGCCATCCAGCTCGGTGTTGTAGGGGATCTCGTCGAGGAACTGCTGGACCCTGGCCGGGGTGTTCAGCCTCCGGCGAAAGGTCTCCAGTTCAACCCGGGTGAGGTCCGCGAGTGCCTGCGCCATTACTGCGGGTGCCGGACGCTGCCTCCGAGCCCGCTATGGCAAAATCTGTACTTCGATGCGGCTGTGGTGAAATTGGTAAACACGCTAGGTTCAGGGCCTAGTGGGCGCAAGCCCTTGAAGGTTCAAGTCCTTTCAGCCGCATAACCCGGTTCATCGCCCCACCTCGACGTACCAGTCGCTAACGTAGGCGTAGCGCTCCTCCGGCTCGATCGCCCGGTCGAGCCGCACCCCGTGGATGCGCCGGCTGACGGCCATGACGTAGCGAGGGCTGTAAAGGAAGATCGCCGGGATCTCCTTGGCAAAGTCCTCCTGGAAGGTCATGTAGGCCTTGGCGCGCGCGCCCAGCTCGAGCGTGTTGCGGCCGTCTTCGAGGTCGCCGTCGATGAAGACGTTCTTCTTCATCCCGGCGAAGTTGAAGCCACCCGGGTGGGCCTGCGACGAGTGCCAGAAGGTGTACACGTCCGGGTCGGGCCCGTTGTCGAAGGCGGTCAAGGTCATATCGAAGACGCGGGGATTGAGGTAGTCGTGAATCAGGGACGCGGTCGTTACCGGCCGAACCTCGGCGATGATGCCGACCTGCGCCAGCTGCTCGGCGATCTTCTCCGCAACTCGCTCGTAGGGCGGCACGTCGCTCGATACGGTCAGGCCGAAGCTGAGGCTGGTGCCGCCCTTGGTGCGGACCCCGTTGACGAGCGCCCAGCCGGCATCGTCCAGCAGCTTGGCGGCGGCGGCGGTGTCGTGGGCCGGTTGCTGGGTGGCGCTGTCGTAGGCCCAGGCGATGGAACGGGGGATCGGTCCGTCATCGGGCACCGCCTGCCCGCCGAGGACGTTGCGGATGATGGCAGCCCGGTCGATCGCCTTCCCGATGGCTTGCCGGACCCGAATGTCCTGGAAAAAGGGCTCGTCCGTCTTGAGATTCATCAGCAGCTCCGCATATTGATAGGTTGAGGCCGCCAGCACGCTCACCTGGCGGTTGCCCCGCTCCTGGGCTGCGCCCGACGGCGTCAGATTGGCCAGGCCATCGATCTGGCCACGATCGAGGGCATCGAGGGCCGCCGCCTGCGACCCGAAGCTGCGGATCGTCATGGTGTCGAGCCAGGGGCGCCGCCAGGCAAACGGATTGCGCTCCAGCTGGATCCGGTCTCCAGACTGGGCGACCATCCGAAACGGACCGGTGCCCACCGGGTTGAGGTTCGGCGCCGCCGAGGCGATCTCCGCCATCGACCGGCCCGCCAGCAAGTGGGAGGGGACGATGTCGAGCAGCTCCAGGTTGGCCAGAAACCCGGCGTTGTGGCCGGGAAGCGCGAAGCGAACATGGCCGGCATCGATGGCGGTCGCGATGATGTCCTTCCAGCTCTGGTTGAGGACCGCTCCCGGGAACTGCGGGTCCTGCACGGTGCGCACGGTGAAGACGACGTCATCCGCGGTGACCGGCGTACCGTCGGACCAGCGCCCATTCGGCCGCAACGCAAACGAATAGCTGCGCCCGTCTGGCGTGACATCCCAGTGCGCCGCCAGTCGCCCCTGCACCGCCCCCGTGGGGAGCACCCGAACCAGCGGCTCGAAGAGCAGGGCATCGAGATCGTTCGACCCGGCGGTGGCTTCGCCGTAGAGCGGGTTGAGCGAACCGAGCTGGCCCACCATGCCCTCGACGTATGTTCCTCCAGGGCGGGGCGCCTCGGGCGCCAGCACGACGCTGCGAAAGACCAGCACCAGGACCGTCAGCAGGGCGAGCAGCGGCACCCCCACCCCCAGGGTGAGGAGCCCGCGACGGATCAAGCCGGCAGGCGGATGTAGACGACGGAGATCACCACGAACAGGACGACCAGTCCGATCGTGGTGTAAAAGAGGTTCTTCTCCAGACCGCGCTTGGTGCGGTAGCCGCCGCCCGAGTCTCCGCCGCCACCGATGGTACCGCCCAGTCCGCTGGCTTTCGGGGTCTGCAGCAGGATGCCCAGCATCACCAGCAGCGCCAGCACGAGTTCGACCAGGC
>VBDZ01000170.1 GCA_005881215.1 Chloroflexota bacterium
ATTCCTCCGTCAAATCGCCGCCACCACCACCAGCACCGCCATCGCGCTCGGTCACACCCAGGATGACCAGGTGGAGACGCTGCTCCTCCACCTCCTGCGCGGCAGCGGCTCGCGCGGGCTGGGTGCGATGCGCCGTCGCGACGGTGACCTCGCCCGTCCGCTGCTCGACATCAGCCGGCAGGAGATCGAGACTTACCTCGCTCGCCTCCACCTGACGCCACGGCGCGACCCAACCAATGACGACGTGCGATTCACGCGCAACCGACTCCGCAAACAACTCCTCCCGGCGATTGATGCCTTCGATCCGGCGGCGCGCGAGCTGCTGGCGCGGACCGCCGACATCCTCGGCGAGGAGGATCGTTTCCTCGACCAGCACGTCGCCGCCCTGCCGGACGGCATCGCGCACAACCGTCTAGCTTTCGCCAAACTCCCTCCGGCGATCCAGCGCCGGGTGGTCCGCCACCTGGTCCCGGACGCGGGCTTCCTCGAGGTGGAGGCGATCCGCCGGACCGACACGCCCACCCCAACCAACGCCAACCAGCCGCCGACGGCAACGTCGACATCATCGACGCCGACCGTTGCCGTCACAACCTGCAGCTGCGACCCCTCCACCTTCGAGGCGCGCGGCCAGGTCGGCCACCTCGACGCTGATCTTGTTCGCCTGCCGCTCACCGTCGCCACTCGTAAGCCAGGCGACCGGATGCGCCCCCTCGGCCTCAGCCAGCCGAAGCGGTTGCAGGACATCCTGGTCGACGCCCACATTCCGCGACATGTCCGCGACAACTTGCCGGTGGTTTCCGACGGCGAGGAGATCGTCTGGATCCCGGGTGTAACGGTGGCGGAAAGCAAGCGCGTCACGGCTGCCACGCACCGACAGCTGCATCTCGAAATAGAGCGCCGCTGAACTCGTTCTACTTCGTGTTGGGTAACAGGTTTCTTAAAAACCCGGTGTTAAGATAGCGTGGCCATGAGAGGCCGAAACCGCAACATCTTTTATTTCATCCTGCTCGCTGGTTTCCTGGCAATCATCTGGGCCGGTTACAAGAGCTTCAACAACATCGCGGCCCCAACCGACAAATCGACCTACGACCTGATTCAGGCCGCGGATGCCGGCAAGATCCAGGACGCCACGATCAAGGGCAGCGGCACCGAGGTCGATTGGAGCGACACCAGCGGCAATCATTACAAGACGACCTTCCGCGACACCTACCAGATCGAGACCAAGCTGCTCGAGGATAAGGTCCACTTCAACACCGAGCAACCGAGCTCATCGAATCTGCTGCTGTCGGTCATCCTGCCGAACGTCATCCTGTTCCTGGTGATCGGCGGCTTCATGTGGTACATGCTGCGCCAGAGCCAGAGTGGCAATAACCAGGCGATCTCCTTCGGTCGCAGTCGCGCTCGACTGCTGAGCGGCGACAAGCCGGCCGTCACCTTCAACGACGTCGCCGGCGTGGAGGAGGCCAAGCAGGAGCTCACCGAAATCGTCGAGTTCCTCAAGTTCCCGGAAAAGTTCACGGCCCTGGGCGCCCGAATCCCGAAAGGGGTGCTCATGGTCGGCCCGCCGGGTACGGGCAAGACCCTGCTCTCCAAGGCGGTCGCCGGCGAGGCCGGCGTGCCCTTCTTCAGCATCTCCGGCTCCGAGTTCGTCGAGATGTTCGTCGGTGTGGGCGCCTCCCGTGTCCGTGACCTCTTCGACCAGGCCAAGAAGAACTCCCCCTGCATCGTCTTCGTCGACGAGATCGACGCCGTCGGCCGCCAGCGAGGCGCCGGGCTGGGCGGGGGCCACGACGAGCGCGAGCAGACCCTCAACCAGCTGCTGGTCGAGATGGACGGCTTCGAGACCAACACCCATGTGATCGTGATCGCCGCCACCAACCGGCCGGACGTGCTCGATCCGGCGCTCCTCCGTCCCGGCCGCTTCGACCGGCACGTCACGCTGGACCGTCCCGACATTCGCGGCCGCCGCGCGATCCTCGAGGTGCACGCGCGCAACAAGCCGTTCGACGGCCAGGTCGATCTCGAGGTCCTCGCCCGCCAGACCCCGGGGTTCAGCGGTGCCGACCTGAGCAACCTTATTAATGAGGCTGCGATTCTCGCCGCGCGCAACAACAAGAAGGCCATCGGCCAGCTCGAGCTTGAGGAAGCGATCGCCCGTGTCATCGCCGGCCCGGAACGCAAGTCGCGGATGATCACCGAGCAGGAAAAGAACGTGATCGCCTACCACGAGATCGGCCACGCGCTGGTGGCGAAGTCGTTGCCCAACGCCGACCCGGTGCACAAGGTCTCGATCATCTCGCGCGGCATGGCCCTCGGCTGGACGATGCAGCTGCCGACGGAGGATCGTTACCTGGTGTCGCGCAGCGAGCTCAACGACGATATGGCCGTCATCCTGGGCGGACGGGTCGCGGAAGAGCTGATCTTCGGCGACATCACCTCGGGAGCCTCGGACGATATTGGCAAGGCCACCAAGCTGGCGCGCCGGATGGTCACCGAGTGGGGCATGTCCGAGAAGCTCGGCCCACTTACTTTCGGCCACAAGGAAGAGCTCGTCTTCCTCGGCCGCGATCTCGGCGAGCAACGCAACTACAGCGAAGAGGTTGCCGGCGAGATCGACCAGGAAGTCCATCGCCTGGTCGACACCGGCTACCAGCGTGCCAAGAAGATCCTGACCGAGCGTCGGGAGAAACTGGTGCAACTCGCCGAGTACCTCAAGCAGGAAGAGACGATCGAGGGCTGGCAGATGGATGCCGTCATCAACTCGCCGGACGGCAAACTCCCACCCGTGCCCGAGCGCCCCAAGGCCGAAACGCCGCGTGCACCGCAGGCCCAACCCAAGAGCGATGACCGTGGCCCCGAGATTCCGCCGGGCCGGCTGGAGCCGACGCCCGCGTAAACGGAGGAGTGGGGGTGGCGTTCGTCGGTCACTGGTACTTCCTCATCCTCACTCTTCTCGTCTATGGTGGCCTGATTGTGTTGGCGGTGTGGCTCGTGCTCTGGGCGATTCGCATCTCCCCACGAAGAATTCGGCCCGATAATGCGCTCGGCATCCTGAACGAGCGGTTCGCCCGCGGCGAGCTTGACCAGCAGGAGTACGAGCAACGCAAGGCTGCCCTGCTCCGCCACTAACTGGCGCCCGCCCGCCGCCGAGCTGATTCGCACGGCCGGCCTCGAGATCGCGTTATAAGATAGAGACGCCGCTTGGATCCTTTAGCGACCGAGACGGAATCATGCAAAAACCGACCATAGCGATCATCGGACCCGGCCGGGCCGGATCGGCCCTGGGGCGCGCCCTTCATGCGGCCGGCTACACCATCGCCGCGATCGGCGGCCGCAACCCCGACAACGTCCGCAATCTCGCCGAGGAGCTCGATGCCCGAGCCTGCCAGAGCCCGGCCACGACGATCGATGTCGCCGACCTGACCATCCTGGCCGTTCCGGACGACGTCATCCTTCCGCTGGCCACCGACATGGTCGAGTCACTCTGCTCGGCCGCGGGAAAGTCGGCCGTCCACCTGAGCGGCGCCCAGGACCGCTCCGCCCTGCGTCCGCTCGCGCAGCAGGGCAGCCTTCGGACCGGCGTCTTCCATCCCTTGCAGACGTTCCGGCGTGGCCCGGAGGCGGTGGCCAACGTTGCCGGCACCTACTTCGGCATCGACGCCGATCCCAAATTTCGCGATCAGCTGATGCAGCTGGCGCGCGACCTTCACGGCTACCCGTTCGACCTCAGCGGCGTCGACCGCGCCCTCTACCACGCGGCGGCGGTGTTCGCGGCGAATTACCCGATCACCCTGCTCGCGGAAGCCATCACGCTCGCTGCCCAGGCCGGAGTCGACCCGGAAACAGCCCGCCTGGGGATGACGACGCTGCTCGGCGGCGCGGTCAACAATCTTCGCGGTCTCGAGCCGGCAGACGCCATCACCGGTCCCGCGTCACGCGGCGATCAGGGCACGATCCAGCGCCACCTTGACGCGCTCAAGAAAGACCCGGAGCTTCAACGCCTGTATCAACTCCTCGCCGATCGCACCCGGGAGCTCACACCGAAGAAAAAGGAGGACGCGGCATGACCATCAACGTCCGCGACTTACGCAAATGGAAGACCGAAGGCAAGAATTTCACCATGCTGACGGCCTACGACTACACCACCGCCCGCTGGCTGGACCGCGCCGGTATTCCCCTGCTCCTCGTCGGTGACAGCCTGGGCATGACCATGCTTGGCTACTCCGACACGCTGAGCGTGACGATGGACGACATGGTCCGCCACGCCGGCGCCGTCGTTCGCGGCGCTCCCAATGCGCTGGTCATCGGTGATATGCCGTTCATGGCTTACCACGCATCGGCGGAGGACGCAATTCACAACGCCGGCCGATTCCTGCAGGAGGCCCGCGTCCAGGCCGTCAAGATGGAGGGCGGCGGCCGCGTCATCGAGTACACGAAGCAACTGACCTCGATGGGTATCCCGGTGATGGGCCACCTGGGGCTGACACCGACCTTTGTCAACCAGTTCGGCGGTTATCGAGTCCAGGGACGTAGCGACGAGGCCGCCGAGCAGATCCTCGAAGACGCAAAAGCGCTCGAGCAATCCGGCGCCTTTGCCGTCGTGCTCGAAGGCATCCCCAGCCCGCTCGGCCAGCGCGTCACGGAAGCGCTGACCGTTCCCACCATCGGCATCGGTGCCGGGCCGCACTGCGACGCCCAGGTGCTGGTCATCCAGGACGTCCTCGGGCTCAACCCCGATCACGTCGCGAAGTTCGTTCGCCAGTACGCCAAGCTGGGAGAGGCTATCGAAGCCGCCGCCAAGCAGTTCGACCAGGACGTGCGAAACGGCGCCTTCCCCACCCCTGAGCACGAATACTCGGCCCGATAAGCCTCTCGTCATCGAGTCGGCGATCGCCATGCAGGAGCAGGCGATTGCCTGGCGTCATGCCGGTGACGACATCGGCTTCGTGCCCACCATGGGTGCCCTGCACGGCGGTCACGAGAGCCTTGTCACCCGCGCGCGAAAAGAAAACCGCCGCGTGATCGCCAGCATCTTCGTCAACCCGGCGCAGTTCGGGCCCAACGAAGACCTCGATGCGTATCCGCGCCCGTTCGAGGCGGACCGCGCCCGCCTGGCGGCGCTGGGAGTCGATGCGATCTTCCATCCGCCGGTCGACCAGATCTACCCGCCCGCCTTCAAGACCCATGTGGATCCGGGACCGCTCGCCGAGGCTCTGGAAGGAAAGATCCGGCCCGGCCACTTCGCGGGCGTTCTCACGGTCGTCCTCAAGCTCTTCAATTTGACCCAGCCGAAGCGCGCCTACTTCGGGCAAAAGGACTTCCAGCAGCTGGTCCTCGTCCGGCAGCTGGTCCGTGATTTCGGCCTGCCGATCCGCATCGTCGCCTGCCCGACCGTCCGGCAGCCGGACGGCCTGGCGCTGAGCTCGCGAAACGCCTATCTCGACCCAGCCCAGCGGGCGGCGGCACCGGCGATTTCGAGGGCCCTCGACGCTGCAGCAAAAGCCTTCGCCGCTGGGTCAACCCAACCCGCTGAGCTCGAGTCGGTGGCCCGGTCGATACTTCAGGGGATCCCCGGATCGACGATCGAATATGCGGCTGTGGTCGACGAAACCACGCTCCGTGCTCCGTCGCGGGCCATCGCGGGCAGTGTTTTGGCGGTCGCTGTTAAACTTGGGTCAACAAGATTGATCGACAACGTCGTATTGGGAGCGGAGCGCCTCTGAGTTCAGATAGGCGCTCAAAGGCGAAGGGGCGAGCGACAACTTCAAAGAAGGCGAAGCCGACCGTGAAGTCGGCGCGCCCGAAGACGGCATCTTCCGCCGCCAGGAGCTCGTCGGCGGCCCGCAAGGTGGTCGCGGCGAACCGGCCCGCGGTGAAGGCGCCGGCGCCGCGGAATAGCCAGCCCCAGGCTCAGCCGGCCCTGATCGCGCAGCCGGCTGCGGCCCAGCCCGCCCCCGTCCAGCCGCCACTGCCGCCCGGCGTGCCGATAATGCCGTTCCCACGGCCCACCATCCTCGGGCTCGGCTCCCCCTGGCGAACCGCGGGACGACCACCGGGCATGCCACCTCGGCCCGCCCCGGTCCCACATCCCCCACCGCCACCGCCGCCGCGACCCGCCGCGGTCCCCGTGGTCACCATGCGCTTCCCGATGAGCGCCGTCGACAAATTGATCAAGGAAGCGCTGGCCGAAGACGTGGGCGACGGCGACCTGACGACGCAATCATTGTTTCCCGGCAAGGTCAAGGCTCGCGGCAAGCTGATCGCCAACGAGGAAGGCGTGCTCGCCGGCCTGCCCATCTTCAAGCGCGTCTTCGAACTGGTCGACAAGAACATCACCTTCGAACCGCGCGCGACCGACGGCATGGCGCTGGCCGGCGGCCAGCTGGTGGCCCGCGTGTCCGGTCCGGCCACCAGCGTGTTGCAGGCCGAGCGCACCGCGCTCAACTTCCTGCAGCACCTTTCCGGAATCGCCAGCCAGACGGCCAGGTTCGCCAACGCGGTGAAGGGCACCAAGACCCGCATCCTCGATACCCGGCGCACCACACCGGGCCTGCGTTTCCTGGAGAAGTATGCGGTCGAGGTAGGTGGCGGCCTCAGCCTGCACAAGGGCCTGGCGGATCGGCTGGTGGTGACCGAGTCGCACCTCGCCCTCAGTGACGGGGTTCCCAGTATCGTTCGGCAGCTGCGCAAGGCGCATCCGGGCAAGCGCATCGAGCTGACAGTCACGAACATGCAGGAGCTCGAACAGGCGCTGGTGGCCAAGGTCAACGTCCTGTTGCTCGAGAACTTTCCTCCGGGTCAGGTTCGCCAGGCGATCGCGCTGGTGCAGGGCCGTGCCAAGGTCGAGGTGACCGGCAAGGTCGGCCTCGACAACGCGCGCGCTTATGCCCTGGCCGGCGTCGACTTCATCTCGGTCAGTCAGCTGACGCAGTCCGTCAAGGCGTTCGACTTCAGCTTCCGCGTTTCCCGTTAGTTGTTCTTCTCCTCGCTGAAGGACTCCACCGTCCCCCTTCCCGCATCGATGACGACGAAGGCCGACACGTGAGCCCATCCTTGCTGCGGCGGCGCGACAAACTCTAAGACCCAGACGTCTTTCGGATCGTTCCACGTTGCCGTCGACCGACCGTCCTTCGTCATCGCCCGGGTCAGGCCGAACGCGTGGTAGGCGCTCGTGAGTTTGTAGCCTGTCACCGGGGTCGCGCCGTTTGCCAGGTTGCGGGCCTGGATGGTGCCGAGCGCCACCGCCACGGCCTCCCGCTGGTCGATATCGGTGACCGCTTCAGGATGCCCCTGGACAATGAGGACGAGTGCGCCGAGCTTTTTCGTGATGTCCCCCGGCTGTTTGACCTCGAAGACAATCAGCCCGCCGGCAATCGCTAGAAGACAAACTCCGGCGACGGCAGCAACCGTACGTCGCGTCGTCATCCGGACGGATTGTGGCGCGGGTCTCGGTCTGTGTCTAGTGGTAAACGGGCGCCACGGTCGGCGCGAGCTCAGGCAGATTCCGGCGGCGCTTGCGGCGGCCATCGAGCACCTGGGCGGCGTACCGATAGCCCTCGTTGAGGTAGAAGTCGGTGGCGCCGAAGTCCATTGAGTGCCGCAGAAATCCGGCGTCTGGCCGCAGGTGGATGATCTCGACAGACCGCCCCATCTGCTGGATCGTCCAGCGCGTCCGGTGCTGGGCGGCGATCTGGAAGGTGTGGTCGACGATGGCGTTCATCGAGCCGAGCGGCGCCGGCAAGCGGCCCGCGTAACCCGAATCCAGCACGTAGACCCTTCGGGCGCCCAGCTCGATGGCGGTGTCCAGCCCCGTTGGGTCGACCAGGCCGCCATCCACGTGCTGACGGCCGTCGATCAGGACCGGCGGAAAGATACCGGGAATGGCGGACGATGCCAGCACCGCGGGCGCCAGTGGGCCGTGCGAAAACACGGCTTTGGTGCCCATCGTCAGGTCGATCGCCACCGTGTGCAGCGGCACGGCCAGGTCCTCGAAGTTGTGCACCTGCAGGTGCCGGGCGACGAAGCGGGACAGGCCGTTGCCTTCGTATAGCGATGGCTTCCGGCGCACCATGTTGCGGGCGGCTCGCCACCAGACCATGTCCAGGGTCCGGCGGGTCACGTTTCGCCAGACCTCCTCCAGCCGCTTGACCCACTCAAGATCCGGCCGGTGCGCCAGCCAGGCGCCGTTCCAGGCGCCGATCGAGACGCCCACCACGAAGTCCGGGGTGATGTCCCGCTCGATGAGCGCCCGCAGCATGCCGACCTGGGCGGCCCCCCTTGCCCCACCCCCGGAAATCGCGAACGCGGTCCGGTCGCGCCGCCAGTGCAGCATGACGCTTTTAGTGTATGCAAGTATCAGCGCACTCGTCTATGCCTGACTTCGCTTTGTCGGAGCGCGCGTCGCGAAGAACGCGTCAGGCCGATTGGTATACTGCGAGGTGACTCGCCGCTCCTGCCCACAATCTGACGACCAACGAGTTCCAATAACACAAGGTGGTGGCCTACTGGATTGTCTGATTTCGAGCTTTCCCAGGACTCGTCCGACTCGCAGAATGCAAGCGCCGCGACGATGGAGGAGTTCCTCAACCAGGAGGAGGCTTCCAGTAAGCGCTTAGCCCACGGCGACATCATCGACGGCGTTGTCGTCCGGGTCGATCCCGATGAGGTCCTGGTCGATGTCGGTTCGAAGTCGGAAGGGGTCATTTCCAGCCGGGAGCTGGGTACCAAAGAGGCGGGAACGCCCGACCTGCATTCCGGCGATCGCATCAAGGTCTTCGTCCTCCAGCCGGAGAATGAAGATGGCAACGTCGTTCTCTCGCTGCGCCGCGCCCGCGCCGAGTCTGTCTGGCTGAAGGCGCAGGATCAGCAGGTCTCCGGCGAGATGATGGACGCCGAGGTCCGCGAGCAGAACAAGGGCGGCCTGATCGTCAACATCCTGGGCCTGCGCGGCTTCCTGCCGACCTCCCAGGTGTCGCGCACCTACAGCTCGAATCTCCAGGAGTTGGTCGGCCAGCGGATCGGGGTCAAGATCCTCGAGGTCAACCGCAAGCGCAACCGGCTGATCGTCAGCCAGAAGGCGGCCTTCGACGAGGACCGGGCTCGCCAGCGCGGCGAGCTGTTCGAGAAGCTCAAGATCGGCGACGAGATCCAGGGTAAGGTGTCCGGGCTGACGACCTATGGCGCCTTCGTCAACCTGGGTGCCGCTGACGGCTTGATCCACATCTCCGAGTTGTCGTGGGACCGGGTGGCGAACGTCGCTGACGTCCTCCAGGTCGGTCAGGACGTCCGGGTCAAGGTCATCAAGCTCGACCCCGACACCTCGCGTATTTCCCTCAGCCTGCGCCAGCTCGGCCAGGACCCGTGGGATCACATCGAAAAGCGGTTTCCGCCGGGCGCCATCGTCGAGGGCGAGGTCACCAAGATCAAGAAGTACGGTGCCTTCCTCCAGATTGGTGACGGCATCGAAGGCCTGCTCCACATTTCGGAGCTGGCCTGGGAGCATGTCGAGCACACTGAAGACGTCGTCCAGGTCGGCCAGAAGCTACGGGTCCGGGTGTTGCAGGCCGACCGTAGCCGGCGCCGGATCAGCCTGTCGCTCAAGCAGGTCGAGGAACCACCGGCGGGCGGCCGTGCCGAGGAGACGGAGGTATCCGACTATCCTGGCGAGATCGAGCGGGTGCCCCAGCCGGAACGTGAGCCGGTCTACGCCGAGGTCAGCGCCGCCCCGCAAGAATAGGGTGCTTTTCGGGGTTGCGACGGCTAAGGGATTATTAGAGTCGGGCGCGTATTCAAACCGAATTTGCGCTATGCTTCCGAGAACGATTGTTTAGGCGAACCCGTGGCGTGGTAACTCCCTAGCGTCCCAACAGGCGGAGGAATCCGCAGTATCAGATGGGAAGTCTTACGAGAAATGCGGGTATCGTTATAAGTAACAGAGAACTTAGTCGGAGGATCCTGGTTGTACCCCTTTGAACGATTTACGGAGCGAGCGAAGAAGGTCCTGACGCTGGCTCAGGAAGAGGCCGAGCGCTCGCACCACTCCTATATCGGCACCGAGCACCTGCTCCTTGGGCTGCTGCGCGAAGGTGAAGGCCTCGCTGCCAAGGTGCTGAACAACCTCGGCGTCGAAATCAACAAGGTCCGCGCCACCATCGAGTCGGTGCTGGGCCGCAACGAGCGCATCATCATCCAGCAGATCATCCCCACCTCGCGGGTGAAGAAGGTCATCGAGATCTCCTTCGAGGAAGCCCGCCGGATGGGGAACAACTACGTCGGTACCGAGCACCTGTTGCTCGGCCTCTTGATCGAGGGCGAAGGGATTGCGGCGCACGTCCTCGAGGACCTCGGCGCCAACCTGGAAAAGGTCCGGGGCGAGATCGACCGCCTGCTCCACGAGAGTGGCCTCGACGAAGAGGCGGCGACCGCCAAGAAGCCGTCGAAGACTCCCCTGCTCGACCAGTTCTGCCGCGACCTCACCGACCTAGCCGCGAAGAACACGCTCGACCCGGTGATCGGCCGCGAGACCGAGATCGAGCGAGTGGTCCAGATCCTGTCCCGCCGGACGAAGAACAACCCGGCGCTGATCGGCGAGCCGGGCG
>VBDZ01000232.1 GCA_005881215.1 Chloroflexota bacterium
AAGACGCCCCGCAATCGCAGTACGGGCAGGCCGACGACGACCCCGACCAGCCCGGCCAGCAGCGCGCCGATCAGCACGTTGATGGGTAAAGGCGTGGGCAGGTACAGGCTCATGATCACGGTGGTGTAGGCGCCGATCGCCATGAAGCCCGCATTGGCCAGCGTCAGCTGGCCGGAGTAGAACGTGACGAACAGCGATATGGCCAGGATGGCGTTGATCCCGATCTGCGCCACCAGGAGCTCGTGCTGGTTGTAGAAGCCGACCGGATCGGTGAAGAGCTGGATGAAGAAATCCACGCGGCCCCTTAGAGGCGCTCGCGGAGTCGGGCGCCAAAGAGTCCCTGCGGTCGCAGCACGAGAACCAGGAACAGGGCGGCAAACGCCACCCCCGCCTCGATATTGCTCCCGAAGCGAACGAAGGCCAGCACCTCGATCAGCCCGAGCAGGTATCCACCCAGCACCGCACCGGGAATACTGCCCATGCCACCGAGGACGATGACGGCCAGCCCTTTCAGTTCGACCTGGTCCCGCCCGATGTAGGGGCTGATGTCCGAGATCGCCAGGCCGAACAGCAGCCCGGCCAGGCCGCCCAGCGCCGAGGAGAGGAAGAGGGTGGAGGCGAAGATCCGATCGACCTGAATGCCCAGCAGGGTGGCGGCCCGGCGGTTTTCCGCTACCGCCCGCAGGGCTCGCCCCAGCTGAGTGAAGCGAATCACATAGCCCAGCACCAGCATGAGCGCGACCGTCGTGATGAGGATCAAGAGCTTGGTGCCTTCGATGGTCAGGCCGAGGAGATGGAAGGTCGGATTGGGGACGGCTCCGGTTGGGAACCGAACGGAGTTCGCGCCATCCTGCCAGAGCCAGCTGAAGAGGGTGCCGGGCGTCGCCTGCTCGACGATCGCGACGAAGATCAGGGCGAGCCCGATGGTCGAGATCAGTGCCGAGATCGGTGGCGCATTCCGGCGACGCAACGGCCGCAGCGCGAGGAATTCGATAAGCAGGCCGAGCAGTCCGCAAACCAATACCGCGATCACCGCGGCCGGCAGGAATGGCATCCCGTGCAACGCGACCAGCGAGTAGGTGATGACCGCGCCCAGCATGAAGACGGCGCTGTGCGCCAGGTTCAGAACATCGAGAACGCCGAAGACCAGCGTGTAGCCGACGGCGAACAGCGCGTAGATCGATCCGATAAAGATCGCGTTGAGGAGCTGTTGCGCCAAGCCGCCAGCTAGCTAGGGCTCACCGATTGCACCAGCGTGAAGCCTCCGTGCCCGTCCATCGCGATCACCCACACCGTTTGTTTGACGTCGTGGTTCTTGGTGAATTGGAACGGGCCGAGCGGAGTCTGGATGTTGACGGACTCCATCGCGTCGCGAAGCTTGGTGCGATCACCGGGGGTGTCGCTGAAGGTCAAGTTCGCCCGCTTGGCGGCATCGGCCAGGATCAAGATGGCCGCGTATCCCTGCGCCGCGAACTGGTCCGGGTCGCCACTGTACTTCGCCCGATAGTTATGCACAAAGTCGGCATTCGAAGGGAAGGTGTTGTTGAGATACCAGGCGCTGCCGGACTCGGCGCCTTTGCCTGAATCGCCCGCCTGGTTCGAGACCACGGCCGTATTGAAACCGTTGCCGCCCAGGAACTGGCCGGTGAAGCCCTGTTTCCTGGCCTCGATCATGATCTTGGCCGGGATGCCGCCGAGGCTGGTGATGAAGATCACTTGGGGATGCTTTGAGAGCGCCTTGGTGACGGGAACCGAGAAGTCGGCGGTCGCCTTGGGAAATGCCACGGTATCGAGCAGCTGGATCCCATACTGGCTGACGGTGTTCGTCACGATCTTTCCGCCATCGGACGAGAATTTGTCGTCATTGGCCACCATCAGGACCCCGGTCGTCGGGTGCGCTTTGGCGGCGTAGACCTTGATGTTGGTGGGAATGGCAGTCTCCTCGCCGAGGCTGTCGCGGAAGACGTAGGTGCATGGGTCCGTCTTCGGGTAGTTGCAGTCCGGAACGATGTGGATGCCGGTGGTGCTCACCGCGAGGATCGGGATTTTGAAACTCTCGGCCAGCGGATGGACGGCGACGGCGGAGTTGGACAGGGTCGGGCCGAGGAGGGCGAGGAGCTGCCCCTGCTGAATCAGTGTTTGGGCGACCTGGGCGGATTGAATCTTGTCTGACGCATCGTCCTTGACGTCGAGCGAGATCTTGGCCCCGTTGACACCGCCGGAGTTGTTGATCTTGTCCACCGCCAGCTGCATGCCCTTCTGCGAGCTCGGCCCGTAGACGCCGCCGGCGCCGGTCAGCGACAGAATGGCCCCCAGCTGGATGGTCTTTCCCTGGTACGAGTTGGACGAGCTGGTACCGGTCGACGAGGATCCGCCGCAGGCGGTCAGTACCAGTGCCAGGCCCACGACGATCGCACGAGCCCCGGTCCTCATAGTGAACCTTCCTCCCGCTAATGAGATCTGCGCAAAGCTTACCTCTAAGTGCAACTAGGGCACTATCGGGTTATCGGGACGTGACCCAGGTGGTCGCAAACGGAGCGCGCCACGATCGCCGCATCCTCGCCGACCCCGAATATGAGCGACGACTTCCGGGTGCGGAGGAAGTGAACGCCGACGAAGTACAGCCCGGGCACGGCGGTACTGGCACCGTCCGGCGCGAGCGGAAACCCGAGCTCGTCAAAGGCCGCCAGCCTGACCCAGCGCGCATAGTCCGGGCGAAAGCCGGAGGTAAAGATGACGGCACCGAAATCTCCCAGGGTGACCTCGAGCAGCGGGTGGGCGTGAAACGGTGGGGGCTCGGGCAAATCGGGGACGGCGATGCCCTTGGCTGATAGCTGGTCTTGCATCAGGCGGCGGACGTCGCGATACCGGGCGTCGCCGAAGGCGACCGAGTCCAGTAGGTCCGGCGCGAACCGGGCCGTATTTCCGTCGACGTCGGTCAGGTGGCCCAGGAGAGTCACGCCCATCCCTTGCAGCACGCGGTAATGA
>VBDZ01000171.1 GCA_005881215.1 Chloroflexota bacterium
CCCGACGCCGACCTGCGAGAGGAGCCACATGCCGAACAGCATGACCGCGACCCCGGCGGCCCCAAGGAAGCGGTAATAGCGGATCCGCACCATCGCCTGGCCGACCAGCGTACTGGCGATGATCAGGCCGAGCATCATCGGCGTCAGCAACTGGCCCGAATTGGTGGCGGTGACCCCGAGCACTCCCTGGTAGATCAGGGGAACGAAGACGATCGTGCCGAACATGCCGAAGCCGCTGAAAAAGCCGACGATCATCGAGACGCTGAAGGTCGAATTCTTGAAAAGGTTGAAGGGGACGATCGGATGGTCTGAACGCAACTCGAGGAGGAAGAACCCGATCAGCATCACGGCCGCGACCGCGAGCAGGCCCAGGACCTGGAAAGAGGTCCAGGCGTGGTCGCGAGTGATCGAGAGCGCGACCATCAGGGGAACCAGCCCCGCGATCAAGGCGACCGCCCCGGGGAAATCGATGTCGCGGATGGAGGCCGACGAGCGGATGTAGGGCATGGTGGCCAGGACCAGGAGGATGGCGACAATCCCGACCGGGAGGTTGACATAGAAGACCCAGCGCCAGCCCCAGCTATCGGTGATATAGCCGCCGGCCGTCGGGCCGATGATCGACGAAAGGCCGAACACCGCGCCGAACAACCCCGCCAGCCGAGCCCGTTGCGAGGGCGGAAACAGGTCGCCGATCACCGCGAAAACGGTGGCGAACAGGGTGCCGCCGAAGAGGCCCTGGATGGTCCGGAAGGTGACCAGCTCGAGCATGCTGTGCGATTGGCCGCAGAGCGCCGATGCCGCGACGAAGCCGATCATGCCGGCGAGCAGGAACGGCTTGCGGCCGAAGAGGTCGCCCAGCTTGCCCGCGATCGGCACCATGATGGTCGACGCCACCAGGTAGGCGGTGATGACCCAGGAGTAGTAGTTGAGGCCGTTCAGCTCAGCCACGATCCGCGGCATCGCGGTGCCGACGATCGTCTGATCGAGGGCCGCCAGCAGCAGCGCCATCATCGTGCCCGCCACCACGCCGACGGTCGCCAATCGGGTGAGGCCTTCGGTGAGATGGCCGCCGCTATCAGGTGACGTCGTGGTTGCGTCCTCGGGTCGCTGGCTCATGCGGTCCTCCCTGCTGCGACCGGCGCGCCGGTCATGGTCTCGATCAGCTTCAGGCAGGCATGCCGGAGCTGCTCCAACTCTTCGACGGACAGGCCGGAGGCGATCTTCATCTGCCAGTGCAAGCCCTCGCCCCGCATGCTGTCGAGCCGCTTGGCGCCCGCCGCCGTCAGCCGCGCATACGTCGAGCGGCGGTCGTCCGGATCGTCGACACGCTCGACCAGGCCGTCCCGCTCCAGGTGATCGATCAGCCCGGTCACGTTGCGCGGCGTGACCTCGAGCTGCTCGGCCAGCTCGCCAAGTGGCAGCTGGTGGTTGGGCGCCGCCACCAGCTGGAACAGGACATGGATCCGACCCTCACTCAGGCCGTGCCTCTCTGCCCAGCGATCCATCAGCTGACGGGAGAGCCGCGCCGTGATCCGCAGGGCGGTCATGGCCTCGACGGCGCGCAGCTCCTTCTCGGAGAGCGGCCGGCGGGTGGAATGGATCGCCTGCCGGAAGCGGGCATCGTAGAGGCGGCCGGCCCGATCGGTCGCCAGGGCGCCGTTGAAGCGGCAGTCACCCTTGATCTCAGGCTGCTCCATAGTGAAGTGGTTCATTATCTCCGACTTCAGCATTTGCCGTCAACTCCCGAGTTCGGTGGCCCCACCGCGCTCCCTCAAATCGATAGTTGAGATTCGGGTCGGTAACTGGTATGAGTCGGGGATGGCGCCCGTTGCATCCGCAACCCGTTCCCACGTCTCGCATCCAGCTCGCGACCTCTGCCTGGCGCCCGGCCGCACCATCGACGCACCGGTCGTCAAAGGCGGCCGCTACGGCCGGATGTTTCCGGACCTGCCGGCCGCCGCGTTCGATGAGGTTCAGCTGCTGGCGCTCGGGATCGACGGCGGCGTCTGCGACGGTAGCGCCTGCGATACGGACAGCCACATCGAGGCCGGCCAGCCGTTCTTCGGCCAGTACCTCGCCCACGACATCACCGCCGACCGGTCGCCGCTGCGCGCCCACACGGACATCAACGCCCTTCGCAACGTCCGATCGCCCCGGGCCAACCTGGAAGCGCTGTACGGCGGCGGACCGGTCGGCTCGCCTTACCTGATCGATCAGCGCGACCCGGCCAAGCTGCTGCCGGGGAGCCCCGATTGTGATCTGCCACGCAACCAGCAGGGGATTGCCCTGATCGGCGATCCGCGAAACGACGTGCACGCCTTCATGACCGGCCTCCAGGTGGCCTTCATCCGGGCCCACAACCGCCTGGTCGACCGGCTCCGGTCGGATGGCGTCGCGGAATCGGACCTGTTCGAGGACGCCCGCCTGGCGCTCAACTGGCATTACCAGTGGGTCATCCTTCACGACCTCCTCCCGAACCTCGTCGGCAGCGCGATGACCGCGAGCGTCATCGACGAAGGACCGCGCTTCTATCGTCCCGATGCCGAGCCCTACATCCCGGTGGAGTTTGCGGATGCCGCGTACCGCTACGGGCATTCGCAGATCAAGGGCGACTACCAGGTCCAGGGTGGCGGGCCGCGTTATCCGGTGTTTCCGGACCTGGCGGGGTTCAGCCCGCTGGCTCCCGAGCACGTCATCGACTGGCGCCTGCTCTTCGATGTCCCCGGCCACCCGCCCGCCCAACGCGCCAAACCGATCGACGGCACGCTCCCGGTGTCGTTGATCCGCCTCCCCGAATCGATTACGGGCCAGGTTGACCTCAGCGCCTACCGGTCGCTCGCCGCCCGCGACCTCCAGCGGGGTCAGGGCACCGGGCTGCCGTCGGGCGAAGCCGTCGCCCGCGCGATGGGGGTATCGCCCTTGACTCACGGCGAGCTTGCATTGCGGAGCTGGCACGGCGACACGCCGCTTTGGCTGTACATCCTGCGCGAGGCGGCCGCCCGCGGCGGTGGAGATCACCTCGGTGAAGTCGGCGGTCGAATCGTTGCCGAGGTAATCGTCGGGATCATCCGCAACGATCCGGAGTCGTACCTCAGCAACAGGCCGTCCTGGCAGCCGACCCTGCCATCACACCAGGCCGGCGTGTTCAAGATCCGCGATCTCGTCGTCCCGACGCGCTAGGCGCAAGCTTCTTCTTCCGTCACCGCGCTTTCGGGGTCAGCCACTGGTTGCGACCGCAGCAGCACGGCGGCCAGCACGATCGATGCGATGACCAGTCCGGCGCCGATCGCCCAGGCGAAGTGATAGCCGCCGCTCAGCGCCGACACGGCGCGGTTTCCAGCCGCCATCAGCTGGGTGGTGCGATTCGTCGAGAGGGTGGCCAGCACCGCGAGGCCGAGCGCGGAACCGACCTGGGTCGTGGTGTTCAGCACGCCCGACGCCAGCCCGGAGTCGCTGGGCGTCGCATCGGCCATGGCCAGGATCGTCAGCGCCGGGAAGGCCAACCCGGCACCGATGCCGAGCAGGAGCATCGGCACCAACCAGTCGCGTACGTACTGGGTGCTCATCGGGCTGATCGCCAGCAGGACGAGCGACACGGCGATCAGGACTTGTCCGCCAAGCAGCACCGAGCGGGCGCCGAACCGCATGATCAACCGGGCCGATGCGCCCACCGACAGCGCCGCCATCGCGAGCGCGTTGGGCAGGAAGGCGAGTCCGATCGCCAGCGGTTCGTAGTGCAGGATCCGCTGCAGGTCGAGAGAGCCGAGGAAAAAGAAACCGAACATGCCGGCCATCATCGAGGCTTGAATCACGTTTGCTCCGGAGAGGTTGCGCGACCGGAAGAGACGGAGCGGGAGCAGTGGGTTACGGGCCACGGCTTGCCGCCAGATGAAGGCGGCGAGCAGGAGACCCGCCACGCCACCGAAGCCGAGCGTGTGCAACGAACCCCAGCCGAACGAGGCGGACTCGACGATGGTGTAGACGGCCAGCATCAGCGCCACAGTGACGAGCACCGCGCCGATCACATCGGCGCCTTCGCCCAGCCCGATCCCGCGGTCGGCCTCGAGCAGGCGGGCGGCCAGCAGCGCGGTCGCCACCCCGATCGGAAGATTGACGAAAAAGATCCAGTGCCAGCTAACGGTCTGGGCAATCAGGCCGCCGGAGAGGAGGCCGATGGACGCGCCGGCGGAGGCGACGAAGGCGAAGATGCCGAAGGCCCGGGCTCGTTCCCCCGGTTCCGGGAACATGCTGACGACCATGCCCAGGATGACCGCCGAGCTGACCGATCCGCCTACCCCCTGGAGGAATCGAGCCGCGATCAGGACCGGTTGGCTGAACGACAGGCCGCAGAGCACCGAGGCCGTGGTGAACACGGCAAGCCCGATCAGAAAGACGCGCTTGCGGCCGACCAGGTCGCCCAGCCGTCCGGCCAGCAGTAGAAACCCGCCGAAGGCAATCAAGTAGGCATTCACGACCCAGGCCAGGTCGGCCTGCGAGAAGCCGAGGTCGCGCCGGATCGATGGGAGGGCGACGTTCACGATGGTCACGTCGACCACGATCATCAGGAAGCCAACGCAGAGGATGACCAGCGACAGCCATTTGGACGGGGTCGTCCGCTGCTGCCGGCGGGTCGCAAGTGCATCGAGAACGGTCATGAAGGGTCCCTCCTTGGGTCTTGGTCACTGATGTAGACCCCGATCGGCGCCGAATTCATCGGTCCCTCACCAAATTCATAACCGGCTGTTAGCCGGTTTTCATCCACGCGGTCCAAGGTGGTGGCATCCGTCATTCGTAGAGGAGGTGTGGTCGCGGATGATCCCGATCTTGCTGAGATGTACCGACTGAAACTCGAGCTCGATGGCTACTGGGTGCGCATCGTCGGTCGTGACACCGCGGTCGCGGCGGCCCGGGCGCGGCGGCCGGACATCCTGTTTCTCGAACTACCTCCGGGTAGCACCGAGCGGCTCGATGTCCTCACGGACGTTCGCCAGGCCGTGCGTCGGCCTGAGTTGCCGGCGATCGTGCTGGCCGACTCGACGAGCGGCGACCTGGAACGCCAGGGAGCGCGGCTTTCGGCCGTCGACTACGTGGTGAGGACCGCGAGCAGCCGCTAGACCGCGCTACGATTCGGCCGAGTCGCCATGGAATCGAGCGCGCCGGCCGTGTTCGACATCGGATTCGTCCTCTTGCTCGCCGCCGTCGGCGGCTGGGTGGCCCGCCGCGCCGGGCTCCCGGCGGTACTGGGGTACCTCGCGGTCGGCCTGGTCGTCTCGCCGTTCACGCCGGGGTACGTCGCCGACCGGCATCAGCTCCAGCTGTTCGCCGATGTCGGCGTCGTCCTCCTGCTGTTCGAAGTCGGGATCGAAATCGATCCGCTCGAGATCGGTCGTGAGCGGGGACGCTTGTTTGCCGTTGCGCCCGTCCAGGTCGTGTTCTCGACCGTCGTGGCCGGCGCCCTCGGCCTGGCGGCCGGGCTTCGTTTGGCGGGCGCAGTCTTGCTCGGTCTCTGCGTCGCCCTCTCCTCGAGCGTGGTCGTCGTGAACATCACGCGCAGCCGCCGCCGCACCACCGACCTCGCCACTGATCAAGTCCTCCTCGGCTGGAGTGTCGTTCAAGACATGGTCGGAGTCGCGCTGGCCATCGTTGCCGTGATCGCGCTCGGGCTCGAGACCCGATCGGGCCCGGCCGCACTGATGTTGACCCTGCTCTATCTCGCCATCGTGGTGGCCGCCACCGGACTGTTGCCCCGATTGCTCCGGGCGCTCCGCAACGAGCACGACCTGTTCCTGGTCTTCACGGTCGCGAGCGCCCTGGCGCTGGCCGGTATCGGCTCGATGATCTTTGGCATCCCGCTCGCGCTGGCCGCTTTTGTGTCGGGCCTGGCGATCACCGAGAGCCGCGAGGCGGCCGAGGCTCGTGAGCGGTTGTTGCCCTTCCGAGACCTGTTCGCCGTGCTGTTCTTCGTCGCGATCGGCGCCCTCATCGACCCGAGCGCGCTGCTCAAGGGATTCGGTTGGCTGGGCCTGCTACTGGGACTCTTGATCGTTGCCAAGGTGGTTCCGATCTACCTGCTGGCCCGCTTCGCCCACGTATCGAGACGACCGCTCCAGGTCGGGATCGGACTGGGCCAGATCGGGGAATTCAGCTTCGTACTGGCCACCATCGGTCTTGCTCACAGCCTGATCCCGGCCGAGCTCTACGCGGCGATCCTCGCGTCCGTCGTCATCACCATCGCGGCCTCGACGGTACTCGTTCGGATGGGGCATTCTCGGCTCGCGCCGGCCGGGATCTAGGGCACGTCAGGAGCGGCCCTCGGGCGCGGGGCTGTCAGGGTGGCGCCCCCGCTGGCAACCATCACGAGCGCGATCGCGACCAGGTCACGCAGTGTCAGCCGCTGCCCGAGGAAGACGAAGCCGGCGGCCGCGCCCATGGCGGGTTCGATACTCATCAGGATGCCGAAGACCCGGCTCGACAACCGGCGGAGGGCGGCGTATTCCAGCGAAAACGGGATGGCCGACGACAGCACCGCAACCAGCATGCCGGTGCCGAGGTTGCGCGCGTCGAGCAGCCGGGTGCCGGCGCCGAGGATCCCGAACGGGGCGAGGGCCAGGCCGCCGATGGTGAGCGCCAGAGCCAGCCCATCCGGTCCGGCCACCAGGCGGCCGACTCGCTGGCCGAGCAAAATATAGGATGCCCAGCCGGCTCCGGCGCCGAGCGCGAAGAGGATGCCGAGCGGCGCCACAGTCCCTCCGGTCAGTGAAAGCAACCCGACCCCTATCGCGGCCATGATCGCCCAGGCGAAGTCCAGCGGCTTACGCGAACCGGCGATGGCGACGCCCAGGGGCCCGATGAACTCGATGGTGACGGCGATACCCAGCGGGATGCGCGCAATCGATTGGTAGAAGCAGAGGTTCATGGCGGCGATGATCAGCCCGAAGACGACCACCGAGCGCCACTGGTCGGCGGCGAATCGCGGCCAGCGGGGCCGAGCGATCGCCAGCAGGATCAGGGCGCCGAATCCAACCCGCAGGAACACGGTGGCGGTGGGGCCGAGCTGGGCAAAGAGTTGCCTGGCGACCGTGGCACCCACCTGGACCGATGCGATCGACCCCAGAGCGTACAGGGGCGCGGGGATGCGAGGCGCGCCACGGGTTGGCGGCGAGTCGACGCTCAGATCGCCTTGAGCGAAGCCACCTGGGCCAGGATCTTCTCGATCTCGTTGTCCTGGACCGCCAGGTGGTCCTGAATCTGCAGGGCCGTGTGCAGCACCGCGTCCGCATCCTCATAGGTGGCTTCCGCCCGCTTGTCCGACGCCGCGGCCAGGACGTTCTGACCCACGATGATGATGCTCAGTAAGACAAGCTGCAGAAACGTCTGCGAGATCCACGACACCAGGACGACCGGGTTTCGCGAGGCGATGGCCGCCGGCAGCGAGACCAGCGCCAGTGCCGCGAACGCATAGGCAGCCCACATGGTGCCGACGCCCTTGGTTACTCTGACCGCCAACCAGGTGTTGAAACGGCTGATCGGGCTGTCGCCTTTTCGAAACATGTCGCGGACTTTGACTGGTCCTTCTCGCTTACGGCGATCGATCCGGGGATGAAGCGTGGGCGTGTAAATCTTTGACATGTCGCAAGCATGCCAGACCGCCTGAACGGCGGCTAAAGAGAAATAGGCAGTCTTGCCGATGCAGTCGCCGGGCGCGACTGGCACCCTAGCTCAGGAAATACCCCAGTTGATAGTCAAACGTGTCGAAGTGATGCTTCAGCGCCTCCATCACCTGTACGCCGTCAAAGACGCGCGCGTCGTACGGGCACAACATCACGACCGGCAGTCGCTTGACCACGGCCGTCAACTCCTGCTCGAGCTGAAAAAGCGCTTGGGCCGACCCGACGCCGCGCAACCCGGTTGTCGTATCACCGAGAAAGCGCACCGGACCCGGCCGATCTCGACTCGCCTCGGCAACCAGGCGCTCGAATTCCGCGATCCAGTCATCAACCGTGTGCTGGACGGCCATGAGGACGAGGAGTCTGGCTTTGATCGCCGCCGTCACGTCGACCTTTTCGCTCTTGAGCGCGCGAAAGTACTCGTCGCGGAAGACGCCCGTGGCGTAGAGCAGGCACGTCTGGTTGGCGAGCAGGCCCTCGCGCAGAAAGGGCAGGCCAAGGTGCAGCCGTCCCGCGTCCGTTCCATAGAGGCAGGCGAGATGGCTACCCAATCGCACCGCCATGCCCTGGAACGACAGCGCGCGGGGCAACCCCGAAGCGGCCGGCAAGGATCCAGCCGGGGTCCTACCCATGAACCGGAGCAGATCCTCTTCCCGAAACCGGCGCGCCCCACGCCGGCCGATGCGACTGGCGGTCAGCAGCCCAGCGTCAGCCCAGCGGCGTACGGAGGCGTGACTCGCGCGCAAGAACGCCGCGGCCTCGGCCGTGTTGAGCAGTTTTTCGCTCATTGCGCTCTCCAGTGACTGATATGATCAGCAATGATCGAGCCAGCAAAATGTCCCACTACTTTCTCATAACCCCGTCGCGATCGCAATCGATGCTGTTCGCCGCCCGTGGCTAGGCTCGGCCGGGCTGACGGTCTCACCGTGCGGGAGGTCGAGATCCTCCGGCTGGTAGCGGCCAGCATGACGAATCGCCAGACCGCCGAGCGACTGGGTCTCAGTATCCGCACCGTCGACGCCCACTTGCGATCGATCTACGCGAAGCTGGGCATCAAGTCACGGAGCGCCGCGACCAGGTACGCGGTCGAGCACAACCTGGCATAAAACCGCGCCGCCCGCGAAGCTCTTAGCTGAGCGTCAGGCGGCTTTCTTGGTCTTGCGGGGACGGGTCGACGCGCGCCGGGTTGCCGCGGGACGATTGCGGGGCGTTTTCGCGGCCGGCTTGGGATCCTTTTCGAGCTGCTCGAGCCCGGTGCTCACCTGCCTGAGGCGGCCCTGCAAGCGGTTGACCTGTTGCCGAACCACGCCGGCACCACGGCGAAACCAGGCTTCGAGGGAGGCGTCTGCGCGCCGAAGCGCCGACTCGACCCGATCGGCCCGGCTCTTGCGACCCATAGAAGTGGAACGCTTCCCTGAGCGCGAGCTTGCGCCCAGCCGGCGCCGACCCATTTGCGGCCTCTAGAGACGCAAGGGTCGGGGTTGCGCGAACACCGCCGCCGGATCGTCCTTCCAGACGGCCGGCTGCACATCGATGTACAGCTCGATCTCGTTGCCGTCTGGATCCTCGATATACAGGCTGTGGGTGACGCCGTGATCGGCGGTGCCAGCCAGGCGCGCGCCGGCGGCCACCAGCTGGTCGCGCGCATCCCGTAACTCGTCGTCGGTCTCGCCGATCTTGAGGCCGAAGTGGTACAGGCCGACCCGGCGGGTCCGGGGGATCGGCGCGGCGTCTTCGCCCACCTCGATCAGCAGCAGCTCGTGATGCGTTCGCCCGGATGAGAACGCGGCAGCCGGAAAGCCAAGCTCCTTGCCCGGCACCGTGATCTCTTTCCAACCGAGCAGATCGCGGTAGAAGCGCCGCGACCGATCGAGGTTCCTCACGTAGAGCACCAGGTGGCCCAGCTCTTTGACCTGCATTGACATCAACCTCCGGGCTCAGCATAGAGAGAAGGCAAACTACTGGGGTGGCCACCGAGGCACCGCGAGCCGACCCATTGGTGTTCAGCATGCGGTGGCCGGTGCGTGGTTACGAGCTGGACAGCCGCGGCCACGTCAACAACGCCGTCTATCTGAGCTGGTCCGAGGAGATCGCGACGGCCCACGCCGAGGCCGCCGGCTATGGACGTGAGTGGTCGGAGCGGCACGGCGGGGGCTGGGTGATCCGGCGCACCGAGATCACCTATCACCGCCCGGCCGTCTACGGTGACGAGGTCGAGCTCACGGTGCGAGTGGAGCTGGTGCGGGGAGCCCGTGGTGTGCGCCGAACCACCATCCAACGGGCATCGGACGGCGTGCTGGTTGCCGATGTGCTCACCGAGTGGGTGTGGGTGCGCTTGAGCGATGGGCGGGCGACCCAGGTCCCGGCGGAGCTGGTGGCGCTGGCGGCTCCAGTTACCGCGGCGACGCTGGCGCGACGCCGAGCGCGCTGACCTGCGAGGACAGCCGGTCGGCGGGAGCGAATCCGTGGTTGAAGCTCCCCACCCGACCATCGCCGGCCAGCACGACGGTGGTCGGTGCGGTCATCACGTTGAAGGCCTTGCCGGCGGCCGGCCGCCGAGCCAGGTCGACCCTGACGACCCGCAACGCGGGGCCGAAGCGGGCGGCGACCGCCTCAACCGCCGGATGCTGCACGGTTCGGCAGGCGGTGCAGCTGGGCGTCGAGAAGACGACCAGCGAGGGGCGGCCGTCCGGCGTCTCACCAAGCGCGGACCACAACCGATCGCGTCCCTGCGTGCGCAGGCCGGCGACGCGACTGGCCGACCAGGAACGCGTCACTGCGGTGATGACCGCCACCAGGCCCGCGATGACGGCGAGAATCAGTGCGCGCTCGATCATCGACGTTACGCCCGGCGAAGGATGCCGCGCTGGTCGAGCTGCGCCAGCACAAAACAAAGAGCGCAGAAGTTCAAGCTCGCGTCGAGCCCCACCATCACCGCGATCGGCACCGCGATCACCCAGCCCAGCACGGCGTTGCCGGCGAGGATCAGCCCGGCCGCGATCAACCAGAGGCTGCCGCCGAGGATGCGCGCGATGCGGCGGGTCTCGTGGTCTTCCTGGACGTCGTCGCGTTTCAGGATCCCGGCTGGCTCAAGAACCCGCCAGACCGCCTGGCGCACCACATCGGCCGGCCACCAGAAGCGGCCGACGAGCATGATCGCCCCGGCGATCGCGACCAGCAGGCTGCCAGTGGCGCCCTGAATAACGAGGCCGAGCACAACCACGGCGACCATGGTCCACTGGTGCGCCTTGCGCGCCGTTCGGTCGTACACGGGCAGCTCGGTGGTGATGGCTGACATAAAGTTGACTATTTTGATCCAGAAACTCAGGAATCCGTGACCGTCAGTTTAGGTGGCGGCAAGCTCGGCGGTCAAGCGGCAACTCCCGTTGTTTCGGGTGTTTGCTACACGGGGCGGGGTGGGAATCAAAAATATGTGGATCGAACGGGAAAGCCGCTTTGGCGGTGGGTGATCCCGATCGGCGGAGGGCTGCTGGCAGCGGTCCTGATCGTGGCGGGCACCCCGCACGTCACCTGGTACCTGCGCGTGGCGCTGGCCGTGATCGCCTTCCTCTACATCAGTGGCCAGTCCGCCGCCTACCTCTGGTCGAGCCAGGCTGATCAGGGGGCATAGACCCTTCCCGCGAGATAATGCGGATATCCCGAAGAGTGACATCCTGAAAGTCAGGCGACTGGAGGCGGACGCCGAGGCGGCGTTCGCGAGCGTCCTGCGAGAGGCCGTCGAGGCGGTCGAGCAGGCGGGCTATCGCTTCCTGGTGCTGGGCGGCCTGGCTTCGTCGTTGGTCGGGCGCCCGCGCTGGACCCACGACATCGATCTCCTGGTCCGGCCCGATGACGCCCGCGACGCCCTGGCGGTGCTTCGAACCGCCGGCTTCAGCACCGAGGAGACGGATCCGGTCTGGATCTACAAGGCCTTCAAGCGCGATGTCATGGTCGACATCATCTTTATGGTGATGGGCGGCATCTACCTGGATGACGAGATGCTGAGCCGTTCGATCGAGCGCGATTACGAGGGCCTGCGTCTTCACATCCCCAGCCCGGAAGACCAGATCGTAATCAAGGGAATCGTCCACCGGGAAGAAACCTCACGGCACTGGTTCGACGCGCTCGCCATCCTCGGCCGGGCCGACCTCGACTGGAACTATCTGCTGCAGCGCGCCCGGGTCGGGGCGCGCCGGGTGCTGGCCTTGCTGATCTACGCGCAATCCAGCGATATCCTGGTTCCGTCATGGGTCATCGGGCGCCTCTATGAGGAGGTCTACAGGCAATGACGGAAAAGCGGCCGGACTATCTCCCGGAGCACATCCGTGAAACACTGATCCATGATCCTCGCGTCGCCGAGCAGGACCTGAGAGTCGAGGTGAAAGAACATCGGGTGATGCTCGGCGGGAACGTCGCCACCCCGCAGCTGCGGCAGACCATCACGGAGGTGGCCAGCGAACTGCTTCCTGGCTACGAGATCGTCAACGAGACAACCGTCGTCCCCGCCGCCGAGCCCGACGGCGAGGAGCCGGTGTCATGATCCGGATCGCGGCCGTCGGCGATCTTCACTACGGCGCGGGCTCCCAGGACATCCTTCGGCCCAGCCTCCAGCATCTTCCCGATCGTGCCGACATCCTGCTGCTCGCGGGCGACCTGACCCGCTGCGGCGGACCGGAAGAGGTCCGGGTGCTCGCCGACCAGGTGCGAGGGCTGCCGATCCCGGTGGTCGCCGTGCTCGGCAATCACGACTATCACGCCGACCGCGAGGACGATGTCCGCCGGGTGCTCGAGGGGGCAGGGGTCAAGGTCCTCGAGGGCGATGCCGTCGCCCTGGACGTAGACGGCGTTCGGGTCGGCATCGCCGGCACCAAGGGTTTCGGCGGCGGGTTTCGGGGCGCCCACGGCAGCGACTTCGGCGAGCCCGAGATGAAGGCCTTCGTCGGCCACACCAAGATGCTCTCGGATCGGCTTGAGCAGGCGTTGGAGGAGCTCGAAGCCGACCTCCGGATCGCCCTGCTGCACTATTCGCCGATCGAGGCGACACTGGAAGGTGAGCGACTGGAGATCTATCCGTTCCTCGGGAGCTACCTGATGGCCGAGGCCGTGGACAACGCCGGCGCCGACCTGCTGCTACACGGCCACGCTCACCACGGGGTTGAGAAGGGGCGGACCCCCGCCGGGATCCCGGTGCGCAACGTTGCCCAGCCGGTGATCCGGCATGCGTACAACGTGTACACCCTGAACGCCCACCGGCAGGTGCTGCCGGCCGCCGCGGGAGGAATAAGCTAAGACCGGCAGGAGGTTGTTCAGGGGAATGAAAGCAATTTGGAACGGCGTGACCCTGGCGGAGAGCGACAAAACAATCGTGGTGGAGGGCAACCACTACTTTCCGCCTGATGCGGTGAAGCGCGAGCTCTTCGAACCGAGCGCGACCCACACGACCTGCCACTGGAAGGGCGAGGCGAGCTATTACACGGTGGCCGTCGATGGCCGGACCAACCAGGACGCGGCCTGGTTCTACCCGTCTCCCAAGCCGGAGGCGGCCGATATCAAGGACTACGTGGCGTTCTGGCACGGCGTGAAGGTCCAGGAGTAACCGGCACTCCGCTCGCTCCCAACTATCGCGAGGAGCCGTACTGGTGGAGGGAGGCTCCCTGGTTAACTCCCCACCCCGACCCTCCCCCGCAAGGGAAAGGGAGCCCCCAGGCGCTATTCCCAACCGAGGTCGATGTGGTCATCGTCGGCGGCGGTTACACCGGGATGATGGCAGCCGCCCGGCTGGCGTGGCGCGGCCGCGCGGTCGCGTTGCTGGAGCAGAACGCGCTGGGATCAGGGGCGAGCAGCCGCAACGGCGGCATGGTCCACCCGGGTTTCAAGCTGGGCGCGGCCACGTTGCTGAAGCGATTTGGCGAACAGGGTCGAGCCCTCTACCAGGCGTCACTCGACGCCTTCGCGCTCGTGGAGCAGACGATCGAGACCAACCAGATCGCTTGCGACTATGTGCGGTCGGGGCACCTGGACCTCGCCTTCAAGCCGGGACATGTCCAGGCGCTCGAAAACGAGGCTCACGTGCTCCGAACGGAGTTTGGCGTGACGGCCCGCATGGTTCCCAGGATCGATCTGGGATCGGAAGTTGGAACCTCCCAGTATCACGGCGGCCTGCTGGTCGAGCGCAGTGGCGGATTGCATCCAGCGAAATATTTCGCCGGGCTCACCAGGCTGGCGCGCGATCGGGGCGCCCACCTCTTCGATGGCACCCCCGCCGCCGCGATCGAATCACGTCGGAATGGTGGCTTCTTGGTGACCACCCCACGCGGCCAGATCCGGAGCCGCGACGTCCTGCTCGCGACGAACGGATACACCGACGATCTGCTACCGCCGCTGCGACGTCGCGTCATTCCCCTCGGCAGCTATATCATCGCGACCGAGCCCCTGCCCGCCGACCTCGCCGATAGCGCGATCCCACACCGCCGCATGCTGTTCGACACCAAGAACTTCCTCTATTACTGGCGGCTGAGCTCCGACCACCGGATGCTCTTCGGGGGCCGCGCCAGCTTCGCGCCCACCACTGTCGCCAGGGCTCGCGACTGGCTCTATGCCGCTATGGTTCGCGTGCACCCGCAACTGAGTGATGTGAAGGTCGAGCACGCCTGGGGCGGCCAGGTCGGCTTCACCTTCGACCGAATGCCCCATATCGGCCGCATCAAGGGAATCACTCATGCGCTGGGCTACTGCGGAACGGGGGTGGCGATGTCAACCTACCTCGGCCAGCTGGCGGCGGACTGGATTGCGGATGGCGAGCTTCCTGGATACTGGCAGCGGCCGTTTCCCTCGATGCCCCTGTACCGGCGGAACCCCTGGTTCCTGCCCGCGGTCGGGTGGTACTACGCGGCCCTAGACCGGATCTGACGCCGCGGTCTCGCGCAGCTTGAAGCGCTGCGTCTTCCCGGTCGCGGTTTTGGGCAGCGCCTCGACGAACTCGATCCAGCGGGGACGTTTGTACTCGGCGATCTTCGAGCGGACGAAGTCCTGCAATTCTCGAGCCAGCTCGGGCGACGGCGTATATTCGGCGGCGAGCACGACGTACGCCATCGGCTTCTCCAGGTTGTCGGCGTCACGCCGCCCGATGACGCCGGCCTCCTGCACCGCCGGGTGTTCGACCAGCGTGTTCTCGATCTCCACCGGGCTGACCCAGATACCCCCGACTTTGAGCATGTCGTCGGCGCGGCCCGCGTACCAGAAGTAGCCCTCCGAGTCGCGGTGAAACTTATCGCCGGTGCGGATCCAGTGCCCCTCGATGGTGCTCTTGGTCCGCTCGTGCTTGTTCCAGTAGTAGGCGCAGGTGCTATCGCCCTTGATCAGCAGGTTGCCGACGGTGCCGTCCGGGACATCGGCCCCGGTCTCATCGACAATCCGCGCTTCGTATCCCGGCACCAGCTCTCCGGCCGCGCCGGGTCGCACCCGCCCGGATCGATTCGAGATGAAGATGTGGAGGATTTCGGTGCTGCCGATCCCGTCGAGGATCTCTACCCCAAAGCGGTCCCTGAACCGCTCGTAGAGCGCCTTGGGCAGTGCTTCACCCGCGGAGACGGCCTGCCGGATGCTTGACAGGTCGAAGTCGCCGTGCTCCCGTTTGTGAGCCAGCAGCTGCCCGTAATTCGTTGGCACCGAGTAGAACAGGGTCGGCTTGTGGCGCTCGATCTGCGCATACACGTTCGGCGGGCTGGGCGGCCCCGGCCAGAGGATCGTCGTCGCGCCGACCGCGAAGGGAAAGGTCAGTGCATTGCCCAGTCCATAA
>VBDZ01000239.1 GCA_005881215.1 Chloroflexota bacterium
CTTCAGTCGGGGCAGCAACTTCGGAATCACCCCGGTCCAGCGGAAGGTGCCCAGCACACTGCCTTCCTCGTCGATGCCGGTCTGGTCGAACAGGCAGATGTCCTGAAGCTGGATGTTGCTGCCGCTGATGCCCGTGATTTCAGAGATGTGGGTGACCACCCGCCGGCCGTCGCGCAGGCGCGCCTGCTGGACGAGCAGGGTGATGCCGCCGACGATCTGTTCGCGGATGGCCTGGAACGGGAGGTCGGAGCCACCCATGATGACCATGGTCTCGATCCGGTTGATCGCGTCTTTCGGGCTGTTGGCATGGACCGTGGTCATGCTGCCGTCGTGACCGGTGTTCATCGCCTGGAGCATGTCCAGGGTTTCCGCGGCACGGCACTCACCGACCACGATCCGGTCGGGGCGCATCCGCAACGCGTTGACCACCAGGTCCCGAATGGCGACCGCGCCGCGGCCCTCGACGTTGGCACTGCGGGCCTCGAGCGACACCAGGTTGCGCTGGCGAAGCTGCAGCTCGGCGGTGTCCTCCACCGTAACGACCCGCTCGGTATCGGGGATGAAGTTCGATAGCACGTTGAGCGTGGTGGTCTTGCCGGAGCCGGTCCCACCACTGACGACCATGCTGATCCGCGAGCGGACGCAGGCCCGGATGAAATTCGCCATGTCGTGGTTGAGCGTGCCGAAGTTGACCAGGTCCTGCACCTTGTAGGGCACGCGCGAGAACTTGCGGATGGTGATACTCGAGCCCTGGACCGCCAGCGGGGGAATCACGATATTGACGCGCGAGCCGTCTTGCAGCCGGGCGTCGACCATCGGCGACGACTCGTCGACCCGGCGGCCGATGCGCGCCACGATCCGATCGATCACCTTGCGCAGCTGCATCTCGCTCTCGAACTCCAGGTCGGCCTGCGTGATCCGGCCCCTGCGTTCGGTGAAGATGGTTTTGGGCCCGTTGACCATGATTTCGCTCACTTCCGGGTCCTCCAGCAGCGACTCCAGCGGTCCCAGCCCGAGAACGTCGTGCAGGATCAGCTCGGCGAGCTCTTCGCGGTCGTGCTTGGTGAGCTTGAGTTTTGCTTCTTCGCAGTACTCGTCGACCAGCACCCCGATCTGACGCTGAACCACATCGGCGCCATAGGTGTCGGAGTTGAGGCCGAGCGACGTGATCAGCCGCTCGTGAATGGTTTTCTTGATGCGCTCGACGTTCGGAATGCGCGCCGTAATGTTCGTTTGCTTTACCACCAGGCTGGAGAGTCCAGGGGTAGGCGCCGGCTCGCCGCCTTCCGGCTTTTCCGGAAGTTTGCCTTTGTTGAGCTTGTCAACGAGCAGCATGCGGTCCTCCTGGATAAATCAGCCACGCGTCAGCCACGTATCGGGGAGCGTAGCCTGCGCCGACCCCCTGGCTTATCCGCCACTCAGCCCGACCTTGGGCCAAACGGCGGATACCGGCGCAAGCCTCTCCGTATGCAAAACGTGCAGTTCCGCCGATTCCGTCGCCGACCGGCCTAACTCGCCTTGCGTTCCGGGAACTCGTCCAGCAGGCCGTGCTGGGTGGCCCAGACGGCGGCCTGGGCGCGCGAGCTGAGATTGAGCTTGCTCAGGATGTTGGAAATGTGATGCTTGACCGTCTTGTCGGACAGGAACAGGTCGGCGGCGATCTGTTTGTTCGTCTTTCCCTGGGCGGCCAAGCGCAGCACGCGTTTCTCCTGGTCGGAGAGCGCCGCCCGCGCCACCTCGTCGGTACTGGCCGCCATCTTCCGGATCCGCTCGAGGACTTTGCGGGTGACCTCCGGATCGAGCAGCGAGCGGCCCTCCGAGACGGCCATCACGGCGTTGATCAGGGCCGTCTTGTTGATTTCCTTCAACAGGTACCCCGAGGCGCCGGCCATGATGGATTCATAGACCGCGTCTTCGTCGGCGAAGGAGGTCAGCATGATGACCTTGCTTCCCAGGTTGCGCCCGAGAATCTCGCGGCAGGCATCGATGCCGCTCCCGCCCGGCATCCGCACATCGAGCAGCACCACATCGGGGCGGAGCAGGGCGGCCTGGTAGACGGCGTCCTGCGGCGACGCAGCCTCGCCCACCACTCGGATCCTGGGGTCGGACTCGAGGATCGATCGCAGCCCGAGCCGGACCATCTCGTGGTCATCGGCGATCAGCAGCCGTACCGTCCTGGTTGGTCCGCTCATGGTCGACCCTTCTCGTTGTACGGAAACACCGCCATCAGGCGGGTACCGGCGCCGAGGGCACTTTCGAGCTGCAGGCTGGCCCCCAGCTCGCGCACCCGTTCGTCGATGTTTTTCAGGCCATGCCCATGCTCGATGTCCGGGGTCAGGCGGGTGTCGACGTCGAAGCCGCGGCCATCGTCTTCGATCACCAGGCGCGCCCCGTCGGGGGTGAAGTCGAGCGACAGCG
>VBDZ01000007.1 GCA_005881215.1 Chloroflexota bacterium
TTCCAATCACGAGAAGAGAAGGTGGTCACCCTGGATGCGATCGCCGGTGCTCCCCCCACCGGAACGCAGATCCTGGAGACCGCGGCCGAACTCGGGATGCACGGGGAGCTGATCAAGACGTTTGACGAATGGCGGCAATGGGCGGCGTCGGTGCTGGAAAGCCACCTGGCATACCCGCCACTGCTGTTCTTCCGGTCGAGTCACGACAACGAGGCCTGGGTCAATTCGTTCGGCGCCGTGATGGATGCGGCCGTTCTCGTAATGAGTACGGTGGCGGACGATTCCGAGGGGCCGGCGCGGTTGATGTACACGGTCGGCAACCATCTTGTTGAGGATCTCGCCTGGTACTTTCAATACCACCGGCTCGACGATCCGATTGTCGAGCGAAGCGAGTTCGACCAGGCGAAGGAGCGTCTCAAGATTGCCGGCTATCGATGCCGCGGCACGGAGGAGGCCTGGCGCGAGTTCGCCCGACTCCGATCAAAATACGCCTCGCCCCTGAACCAGCTGGCGCGTCAGCTGGCGATCATTCCGGCGCAGTGGATCGGCGATCGCTCGTATCTTCCACACCGCGAACGCGAGCTGCCGCTGCGCAAGCGACGGACCGCGAGAAAGGAGCGCTAGGCTAGCCCTCGGCGAGCAGCTCGCGTCGAGCCGCGGCGAGCTCGCGCCGTTGCTGCGAGGTGGCTTTCGGATATCGCGGATCGATCCTGACGAGCGCATCCACGATCACCGCCGCGGCCGCGATCCGCTCGAACCATTTATGGTCGGCTGGGATCACGTACCAGGGTGCCCACTCGGTGCTGGTGTTGGTGAGGACGTCCGCGTAGGCCTTCTGATACGCGTCCCAATGTGCGCGCTCACGGACGTCGGCCGCAGTGAACTTCCAGTTCTTCTGGGGTTTGTCGATCCGCGCCAGGAATCGCTGGCGCTGTTCCTCGCGGGAAAGGTTCAGGAACAGCTTGACCAGCTGGATGCCGTTCTCGGCCAGGTACCGCTCCCAGGCATTGATCGCCTTGAAGCGCTGCTTCCAGATGTCGGAGTCGCGATGGTCGGCAGGCAAGTGCTGGGTGTCGAGCAGCTCGGGATGAACCCGAACCACGAGCACCTCCTCGTAGTGCGACCGGTTGAAGATGCCGATCATGCCGCGCCGCGGCAGCTTCTGTTCGTAGCGCCAGAGATAGTCGTGGTTCAACTCCTCGTCAGAGGGGACCTTGAAGGGGTGGACGTCCACCCACTGCGGATTCATGCCACTCATGACGTGCTTGATGGTGCTGTCCTTGCCGGCAGCATCGAGGCCCTGCAGGACCACGAGCAGGGCGTGCGTGTCCTGGGCGGCCAGCCGGTCCTGGTACTCGGTCAGCAGCGCGATGCCTTGCTGCAGCAGGTCCTGAGCCTTGCCGGCATCGTCCTTGCCGAAATCGGCCGTGAAGCCCGGATCGAAGTCCTTCGGCAACTTCACGCTCGCGCCAGGCTCGACGCGAAACCGCGCGGTCAGTTGCCGGAGGCGTTTCAGTCCGGGCTGGGCCATGCACTCAGCCTGTGCTGGCGTTGACAGTTACACAAATATGTAGTAGTTTGGGCCCGTGGCCCGAGTCGTGGGGGGCGGCGAACTCGATCGTCGACCGATGGCGAGGCGATCAGTTCGCTGGACCGGGCGACCCGGCCCCGGTCGCCACCCGTTGCTGGCGAAGCCAGCGGACCAGCTCGGCGACGACCTCGTAGCGGCCAAAGGACGGCATCAGGTAGACGCCCTGGATCAGGTGGCGCGTATCGTCGAGCAACTCGCGCGATTGCTGCAGGCCTTCCGCGATGCCGTTTTCGCCGGCCTGGCGCATCCGCTCGCGCAACGGCTGCGGCACGACGATGCCGGGGACCTCGTTGTGCATGAACTCGGCGTGGCGGAAGGACTGCAGCGGGAGCACGCCGAGCAGGAAGGGAATCGGCAACGGGCCGGTCCGCTCGAAGAACCGCTCCAACGTGCTCAGGTCATAAAGGGGCTGGGACATGGCGACCTGCGCGCCGGCATCGATCTTCTGCCGAAACCGGTCGATCTCGTGATCGAGGTCCTCGGCCGACGGGTTCACCGCGCAGGCGATGGTGAAGCTCGCGGGCCGACCGATGGACGTGCCCAACCAGTCGTAGCCGTCGTTGAGCCGCTGGAGGATCTTGATCAGCCCAATGGAGTCGACGTCCCACACGCCGGTGGCGGACGGGTAGTCGCCGATGCGGGGCGGGTCACCGGTCAGCGCGATGATGTTCCGGATGCCGAGGGCATGGGCGCCGATCAATTCCGCCTGCAGCGCCATCAGGTTCTTGTCGCGTGAGGTGAAGTGGATCAGGGTATCGATGCCCACCTGGGACTGGATCATCAGCGCCAGGGAGAGGGCGCTCATGCGGACGCGCGCCATCGGGCTGTCGCCGATGTTGATGGCGTCCGCGCCGGCCTCCTTGACGAGTTGGGCGCCGGCGATGCATTTCGACGGATTGAGGCCCCGAGGCGGATCGATCTCGACGCTGACGACGAACTTGTGATCGGCGAGCCGCTGCGCGAAGGGGGTGGGGGGCAACTGCTCCGCGGGGTTTAGATCGACCGGGATGGCGGTTGAGGCGATCGGTTTTCGAATGGGAGTGGTGGCCCCGATCGGCCTGAGGGCTGCGCGCATGGCGGCAATGTGGGCTGGGGTGGTGCCGCAGCAGCCACCGATGTAGGCCACGCCGAGGTCGGCCGCCTGCCGGGCGAAGGTTGCGAAGTACTCGGGGGTGGCGAAGTAGAAAAACCGCCCCTCGACGCGGGCCGGCAGTCCGGCGTTTGGCTGACCTGAGAGCGGAAGCCGGGTCTGCTGTCGCATGGCCTCGAGTACCTGCAGCGCGACCTGGGGGCCGACCCCGCAGTTGACCCCGATCACGTCGACGCCCGCCCGCTCCAGTGCCTGGACCACCTGGCTCGGCTCTTCGGCGCTGAGGGTCAGGCCGTCCTCCGCAAACGTCATCTGGGCGACGATCGGGAGGTCAGCCGTTTTGCGAGCGGCGCTGACCGCGGCCAGCAGCTCGGGCAGGTTGGTGAAGGTTTCCAGCACCAGCAGGTCGGCGCCACCTTCCAGGAGGGCGGCGATCTGTTCTTCGAAGGCGACGGTCGCCTGGGCGATCGTGATCCGCCCGATCGGCTCGAGTTGCTGGCCGATGGGGCCGACCGAGCCGGCGATGAAGACCGGTTCACCCGAGATTTCGCGGGCTTCGCGGGCCAGTTTGACGGCGCGGAAGTTGATGTCGCGAACCCGAGTTTCGAGGCCGTGGCGGGCGAGCTTGATCCGGTTGGCCCCGAAGGTATTGGTCTCGATCAGCTCGGCGCCCGCCGAAATGTACGCTCGGTGAATTTCCTCGACGATCCTCGGCTCGGTGAGGTTGAGCTCGTCGAAGCAGCGCTCGAAGCTGACGCCCCGGGCGTGGAGCTGGGTGCCCATGGCGCCGTCACCCAGCAGCGGCCCCCGCCGGAGCCGCTCCAGGAACGGATGGGCGCGCCGGTCTGTCGGAATCGAGCCTGCCGCCATGGAGCGCAATAGTAAGGTAGCGGGCCGAATTCCGGGTTCGTAGTCGCAAGGTGAGTTGGGTGCAGGGAGTTACTTCTCTGCGGCATGCCTGACCCGAGTTCGCCCGGTTCGACCAAGCATGTGGTCGTCATCGGTGCCGGGCCCGCCGGGTTGTCGGCCGCCTACGAGCTGACCCGGCACCGAACGCCGGTAACGGTGGTCGAAAAGGACCCCCTTACGGTCGGCGGCATCGCCCGGACCCTCGAGTTCATGGGCTGCCGGTTCGATGTCGGCCCCCATCGGTTCTTCTCGAAAAGTGCCGAGATCGAGGCGCTCTGGACAGAGATCCTTGGCGATCGGATCCAGCCGGTTAGGCGGCTGACTCGGATCCAGTATCGAGGGAAGTTTTTTGACTATCCGATCCGGGCGTCCAACGCCTTTTGGAACCTGGGACCGTTCGAAACGGCACGCTGCCTGGCGAGCTACGCGCAGGCGCGGCTGCACCCGGTAGTCGAGCCCAAGTCCTTCGAGGACTGGGTCTCGAACCAGTTCGGTCACCGATTGTTCGAGATTTTCTTCAAGACCTATACCGAGAAGGTGTGGGGGATTTCCACCCGCGAGCTGTCGGCCGATTGGGCGGGGCAGCGAATCCGCGGATTGAACCTGGTGGAGGTCATTCGGAACGCCCTGCTCCCGGCCGGACTGCGGGGCGGCGGTGAGCAGGCGATTGTGAAGACTCTTGTCGATTCATTCCGCTATCCACGCCTGGGTGCCGGTCAGATGTGGGAAACCGTCGCGGCCCGGCTCGCCGCCGACGGCCATCCGGTCCGACTGGGCGAGGAGGTGGTCGGCGTTCGGCATGCCGGCGGCCGGGTGCTATCGGTCGTGCTGCGCGACGGCCGAGGGTCCACCCTCGACCTGCTTGGGTCAGAGTTCATCAGCACGATGCCGATCCGCGAGCTGATCGCCAAGTTGCAACCGGCCGCGCCGTCGATCGTGCGTGCGGCGGCTGAGGCCCTCGGTTACCGTGATTTCATTACGGTGAACCTGGTGGTGGACCGCGCCGAAGTCTTTCCGGACCAGTGGATTTATGTGCATGACCCGGGCGTCAAGGTGGGGCGGATCGCGAACTTCAAGAATTTCAGTTCGGCGATGGTGGCGGACGGCGGATTGAGCGGGCTCGGCATGGAGTATTTCTGTTTCGAGCACGACGGCATGTGGAGCTGGCCGGACCGGGATCTGCTGGACCTCGGCCGGCGCGAGCTGGTCGCGCTTGGCATCTGCCGGGCGGACGAGGTGAAGGCCGGCATGGTCTACCGGCAGCCGAAAGCCTATCCCGTCTATGACGGCGAATATCAACACCACCTCGAGGTGATCCGCGAATGGTTAACGCGGGCGCTGCCGAACCTGTGGTTGGTCGGGCGTAATGGCATGCATCACTACAACAACCAGGACCATTCGATGATGACGGGGATCCTGGTGGCGCGGAATATCGCGACGGGGACCAGCTACGATCCGTGGCTGGTCAACACCGACGCCGAGTACCAGGAAGAGGAACGGGCGGGGGAGGGGTCGTCAGTTGAGGGCGGCCGGCAGGTCCCACAGCGAATCGCGAGTTAGCGCCGATATACTGGTTCCCGCCTGGCGTTCCGGAGTAGCTCAACGGTAGAGCAGCGCGCTGTTAACGCGACGGTTCCCGGTTCGAATCCGGGCTCCGGAGCCAACCCCTTTCACACCTGCAATCGCGGGTAGGCCAAATCAGCCTGGGTCACGCGGCGCGCTGTGAAGCGGAGCCCGCCGTGACGGCCTCGCGTCGGACGAGGTAAACCCCGGCGACCACCAGCAAGAGCCCGCCCAGGACGCTGGCATTGGCGTAGAGGCCGTGCCAGCCGGGGGCGGCTCGAGCCAGCGCGAAATACCAGTCGTCAACCGTCCCCGCGATCCATGAAAGTGCGATGAAAGCGACGGCTCCGGCAGTCAGCAGCCATGGGTCTCGGCGATGAAACCCGGCCGAGACAACCATCCACAGGAGAGGGAAAGAGAAGACGTAATAGTGCTGCCACGCATTCGGCACGACCAGCGGCAGGCATGCGAGAAGAAGCGCGTCGTGAAGGCGATCGTTGGGCCTCCCCATGACTGAGACCGCAACACCGGCCACGAGGGCGAGGGGCAGGACGATGCTGGTCACCGTGGCAAGCGTCGGGGAAACCAACAGCGGCTTCTGGAAGGGGTTCATGGTCAGCGTGCGAACCACGGCCGCCGCGATTGACTGGTTTCCCGGCGACGGACTCGTTGCGCCCAGGTGGCCAACCAGGACGCCGGCCACGTATTCGGGCCACAGCGTAGCAACGAATGGCCAGGTGACGACGGTGGCCCCGCCGATGACCACGATTGCCCAAACCAGCGCGCGCCAACGGCCGCGGAGAATCAGCGAGCCGCCGACCAGCAAGGGAAAGAGCTTGAAGAGGCTTGCCAGACCGAGGGCCAGGCCGGCCCCAACCTCGGCGCGCTTCGAGGCCAGACGTCCGGCGATCCAGGCCCCGAGCAAGGCGACGATACCGACCTGTCCCAGGGCGAAGTTCGTCAGCAACGGATAAAAGAACACCGCGAGCAGGGTGACGGCCGCGAGCCGGGTGGGCGTTCGTGGCTTCGCCAGGTCCCACAGGAGCCATGCAAGCGCCGCGACTCCGGCCAGCGTCCACAAACTGGCGGCGGCCTGCCGGGGTATATGCGCGAGGGCTAGAGCTAGCGGTAGCGTGAATGGCGGGAAGACGTAGCCACCGCCGATCTCCCCCGGCCTGTGACTGAGGTAGACGTGGTAAGGATCCAGACCACGCTGCCAGTCGAGTGCCCCGTCAAGGTGCGCATAGAGGTCCAACAGTGGCAGCGGACTGACCAGATAGCGAAAGAACGCCAGCACGCAGAGGGTTGCCACAAGCGCCGACAGCAGCGCCACGAACTTTGGGTCGAAGAACGTGCGCACACCCCACGGGGCACGCGGCGCTCCCTCCACGACCATTACCCAACTACAACCGGTCGAGTCTGGATAAGGTTCGCGTTTGCCGATTCAGGACCCAGCATTTCCCGATTCGTGACTCTGCCGTGACGACGCCTCGAACGGCGCGGCGAGCCACCCACCAGCCGGGGTCGGAGACAAACGGGTTTGCCTTTTCGCGCGAATGGGAACGTCTTATTTAGATGCGCTGTTTTCTGCTATAACGCGGGTTGGCGACACGGTCGCCGGATCCAGTTTTGGAGGTTTAGATGGGTATCTTCGGTCAGGAGGTCCGGCGCGAGTTCATCGCCCGTCCCGATACCGCGAAGGGCCAGATTCTGTTCAAGTGGCCCGACACCAACATCCGCAAGCTGACCCAGCTGACGGTCGAGCAGGATGAACTGGCCGTCTTCTTCCGCGACGGTCGGGTGCAGGGCACCATCCAGCCCGGCCGGGTGACACTCGATTCCTCGGAGATTCCGTTCCTTGGCATCCTGGTCGACGCGGCCAGCGGTGGCAACCTCTTCCGGACAGAGCTCTATTTCATCTCGACCCGCGAGTTCCCAAATCTGCCCTTCGGTGGCGCGGTCGACAACGTCATGGATCCGCAGACCAACCTGGGGGTGGGCCTGCGCGTCTTTGGCGAGTACTCCCTCAAGGTGATCGAGCCGCAGTCGTTGATCGTCAACCTGGTGGGAACGCAAAATCTCTCGACCAATGACGAGATCACCGACTGGCTGCGGGAGCAACTGCTCAAGACCCTTCGGACCGACGTGGTGTCACACGTGGTGAGCAGCGGCTGGCCGCTGCTCGGCATCGCGGCGCATACCGACGAGATCGAATCCGAAACGATCGCCCAGGTGCAACGCAACATCAATACCTACGGCTTGCAGATCGTTCGACTCGGCAACTTCACCATCACCTTGAAGCCCGAGGACGAGGACAAGCTCAAGAACTTCCTGCATGACGTCCAGTACACCAAGCTGGCCGGCGGGTTCCAGCAGTACGCGGCCGGCCAGGCGATGATCGGCGCCGGGCAGGGACTGGCGCAGGGCCCCGGCCAGGGCGGCGGCGTCAACCCGGCCTTCCTCGGGGTGGGCCTGGGCATGGGCGGACTGGTCGCCGGCCAGATGGGCCAGACGCTGGCGGCGGGCGGTCAGATTCAGGTCCGCTGCGCCAACTGTCACGCGCTGAACGCGGAGAACGCAAAGTTCTGCAGCAGCTGCGGCCAGGCGCTGTCGCCGGCCCCGGCGCCCGCCGGCGCCACCGTGGCCTGTCCAAAATGCGGCACCCAGAACGCCGCCAACGCGAAGTTCTGCACCAACTGCGGCCAATCACTCACCGGCGGAGGCACACCGGCTCCGGCGTCGTGAGCCTGAAACGCCGATTCGCGCTCGCGGCACTGCTCGCGCTCGCCGTGCTGCTGATGAGCCCGCTGCTGGTTCTCGCCCGCGCCGGCGGCGGCGAGAGTTTTGGCGGCGGCGGGGGAAGTTTTGGCGGGGGTGGTGGCTACAGCGGCGGATACGGTGGCGGCGGGTTTGGCGGGGGCGGCTTCTTGCTGCCCTTCTTCCTGCTCGGGGGCGGCGGCGGCGGGTTCTTCGTCTTCCTCTTCATCCTCTTCGCGCTGTTCCAGCTCTATCGGCGGATGAGCTTCGGCAACCCGGTCCAGGCATCCAACTGGGGGCCGGCCTACGCCCCCATGGCGCAGATGCGTTCCACCGTGACCGAGGACCTGGCCGCGCTTCAGGCGAAGGATCCCAACTTCAACCAGCAGATCTTTCTCGATCGCGCCCAGGCCGCCTTCTTCGCGCTGCAAAAGGCGTGGATGGATCGGAATCTCGAGCCCGCCCGGGTCTACATGTCGGATGGGATTTACCATCGCTGGAGGACCCAGATCGATGCCATGATCGCGGCGCACAAGCGGAACGTGCTCGACAACCTGGTGATCGGCGGCGTCCAGATCGTCAAAGTGCAAACCGACCCCAACTTCGACACCATCACGGTCCGGATCGACGCCAGCGCGGCCGACTACGAGGTCGATGACACGACCGCCAACAAGGTCATCTACGGCTCGCGCGACTCGAAGCCGTTCACCGAGTATTGGACCTTCATCCGCAGCGGTACCGCGCGGACCAAGGCCGGGGAGGCGGCCGAGGTCACCCAGTGCCCCAACTGCGGCGCCCCCCTGTCGATCAACGAGTCGGGCGTGTGCAGCTATTGCAAAGCGACCGTGACCAGCGGGCAGTTCGGCTGGGTCCTCGATAACATCACCCAGGCATCGGAGTGGCAAGGATGAGCCAGCAAGACCAACCGCCGCCGGAGCCGACCCCGCCGCGCCTCCCGGAGCCGCCGCGGTCCTCGCCGCCACCCGCGGTGCCGGAACGCGCCGACTCGAGTGGCTGGTCGCAGCCGCCCGCCGCGCAATCGCCCGGGCCGCCCGGAGCGTTTGTCGACCGGCCGGCTGGCCCATCCGGGCCATCGCTGCCTCCAGGCGCCGGGTCGCCGGTGGCGCCAGGTCCCCCCATGTCGGTGCAGCCGCCCATCCGCGACACGCCGATCAATATGTCGGCCCTGCTGGCGATCGCGGGAGGCGTGATCGTCCTGATCATCGTCATCGTGGTGCTCGTTGCGGCGCTCCACCCGCGCTAGGTTTTCCGATTCAAGCGCTGTGGTGTCGACATATACACAACATTGTGTTAGTATGACCGGCGGTGTCGGGAGCCGACGAGCCCGGGCTGCTGGCGACAGTGGTCGGACAACGGGGTGACCTCTCGGGGGTAAAGGCCCTGCTCGCCGAGGGCGGGATCGTGGAACGGCCGGTGGTCGACCTCCGGGCGTCCGCCCGCCGGCATGGCCTTCGAGCCGGCCAGGTCCGCCGCCTGCTGGCCGTCCGGGAGCTGGCCCGGCGCTGGCACATACCGGCGGACAGTGCCGCTCCCGCGATCACCTCACCCCGGGAGGCGCTGCTCCAATTCCAGGATCTTCGCGCCAGTCCGAAAGAGTGCTTTGCCGTGCTCTATCTCAATACGCGAAACCAGCCGGTCGGCTGTGAGAAGGTCGCCGTGGGTGGCCTCAATGTGGCGGCGCTTCAGCCACGCGAGGTGTTCGGCCCTGCCCTGACGTTCGGGGCCGCCGCTGTGATCCTGGCTCACAACCACCCGTCCGGCGACCCGACGCCGAGCCCGGAGGACCTGGCGGTCACCCGACACCTGCAGGAGGCTGGCCGGCTACTCGGTGTGGAAGTCCTTGATCACCTGGTGATCTGCTCCGAGCGGTTCCGCAGCCTGCGGGAGTCGGGGGCCCTCTAGTCGGCTACGCGCATTACTCCGTTAGGTGATATCAGGACTGTCAGACCCCGAACTCGGAGGGACCGGCAAACCTGGGGCAAACTCCGACGGGCACGGCGGCCCCGGCAGTGAGAGAATATGGGAGCCGCCTGCCGGCGGACGGCCCTGACGGGGCAGGAAAACCGACCACTGAGCGATGGTCGGTTTTCTGTTTTTCAGGGCAAGAGAGCGAGCCCCAAAAGTTCAGATCCGATCAATTCGTGTCAACAACCAGCCGAACTTTCCGCTGATGACCGCGGCATCACAGTAGGGGCAGATGCTGGTGATGTCGACGTTGACCGAAGCGCCGCAGTTGGGACAACTCTGCGAGGTGATGGTCCCCGGTTGTCCGGTGATCAAGGTCGACGGTCGCTGGAAGATCCAGTCTTCGGTCCAGTCCCAGGGAATCGTGTCGCCGCGGACCACTGTGCCGGCGCCGTCGAGATCGTAATCGGCTGAGCTGGCGTTGATCCGCACCGTGACGGTGTCAAAGCCGCTGTCGCTGAGTGCACCGGCGATTACCGCACTGGTGAAGCTCAGCCTGTCGAGGACATTGCGCCAACCGCGCTGGGCATACGCAGCGACCTGCGCTTTCTGCTCTTCCCAGATGAGGGAGGCCATCACGCCCTGACTGAGTGCCGGTTTCAACGCGGTCCACGCCTCGAACACAGCGAAGAACAGTCGCTGAACCTGGGCGAGGAAGACATTCTCGTCGAAGCCCGGATCGTGGGCCCGGATGTCAGCGATGCCCGCGATCTTGCCTTCGACCCCATCGCTATCGACATTGGGCGCCCAGGATCCGGGCATCACCTGCCCGTACCACGCGCGGCTCGGTCGATGCGTCGGGCCCTCGCCGGACGTGAGGTAGCCCTGGCTGGCGGTCGCCTCGCCTTCGGCGAGCCAGTCGGTGAGGTCTTTGATGCGATCAGCCAGGCCGATACCCGGTTCGACGCGCCGGGCGGTCCGCTTCTTTCAACATCCCATCCCTACGTTGGGGGTGACATTTTCCCCTCCCCCGCTTGCGGGGGAGGGCAGGGTGGGGGCACTCAGCTCGTGCGGAAGATCTCGATAATTTGTCCGGTCCCGTAGTCGCCGACCAGCAGTCCGCCGTCCGGGGCCACGGTGATCGCCAGCGGATGCGAAAAACCGGTCGCGAAGTCGCTCACCTGGCCGTGCTCATCGCCACCGGAGCCCGAGAAGACGACTCGCTCCACCCGACGTCCGGTTGGGCCGCCAACGTTGGCGCCCCACTGGGTGACGAAGGCGTTCTCCGCATAATCGGATCCGAACTCGGTCGCCTCGTAGAAGGCGAGCCCATCGGCCGAGCTGTGCGGCGTGAAGACCGCCACCGGCGGCGTTACGCCGGCGCAGTTGCCGTGCAGGCTGCCGTCGGGATACGCAGGCCAGCAACGCGGCCATCCGGCATCCTCGCCGTCGGTTACCCGCAGCAGGTGGTCGGCCGGCTGGCCACCGATGTTGTCCTGGCCGTTGATGGTGACGTAGGCATCGCCGGTCGTGGCCTGCAACGCCAGGCCGTAGGGATTGCGGCTGCCGCGGACGACGACGCCGGCATAGCTCCAGTCGCTGTGGAAGCGCAGCACCGCGGCGCTGCGCGGATCCCGTTCGCTGCAGACATCGCAGGTCGACCCCAGACCCAGCAGATAGTCGCCGTTGGGCATCGGCAGGATCCAGTCATTCTGGTGGCGGCCGGTCGGCAGGCCCTGGACCACCGCGCCGCCTCCGGTGAGCGCCCCGTTGTTGAGCTGATAGGCGCGAACGCTTCCGCGAACGGAGACGAACAGGCTCGTGTCGCGCCAGGCGAGCCCAAGCGCCACCGGCAACCCACCGCGCAGCACCTGTGGACTGGCCCCCGGTGATGGCACGACCAGCAGGGTTCCGGCGCTGTTGACCACGTAGAGCCGGCCGTCCGGGCCGAAGGCGAACGCGGTCGCCGTTCCCAGGCCCCGCGCGTAGACATAGGCCGCAAAGCCGGCGGGTACGGCGATGCCGCCGGCCGCGGGTAGGTTGGGCGTCGGCGTTGGAGTGGGCGGCGGGGTTGGCGTGGGCGTGGGCGTCGCGGTGGTCAGCCGCGGCGACGGCGAGTGCAGTGGGGCCGCGGCCGGCCGGCCGCAGGCCGCCACCGACGCCGCCAGGATCACGGTCGCCACGATCCGTCTCACGACAGCGGAGGAATCGTCAGCACCAGCTTGCCGAATTGCTCGGCTCGCTCCATCCGTTCCTGCGCGGCCGCGGTTTGCTCGAGAGGGAAGGTTCGGTCGATCACCGGTGCGAAAACACCTGCCGCCAGTAGCCCGGTAACCCGTTCCCAGTCATGACGGGTGCCCATCGTCGAGCCGTAGATCGTGATCTGCTTGGTGAAGATCCGCCGGATGTCCTCTTCGGGTTTGGGGCCGGTGGTGGCGCCGCAGGTGACCAGCCGTCCGCCCCGTGCCAGCGCCCGGACGCTTCCCGGCCAGGTGGCCGCCCCCACATCGTCGATCACCACATCGACGCCACGCTTGCTCGTGATCGTCCATACCTCTTTCGAAAAATCTGCCGTCCGGTGATTGATCAGCACGTCGGCACCCATGTCCCTGGCGCGGCGGAGCTTCTCATCGTGGCTCGAGGTGACGAAGACGCGAGCCCCGGCGTGTTTGGCGACCTGGAGCGCCGCGATCGCGACCGCCCCACCGATTCCGAGGATCAAGACGGTCTCGCCCGGGGCCACCCGCGCCTTGGTGACCACCATCCGCCAGGCGGTGAGAAAGACCAGCGGAAAGGCCGCCGCTTCCTCGAAACTCAGCCCTTCGGGGATCGGCCGGAGGTTGACCTCCGGCATGACAACCGCCTGGGCGAAGGTGCCATCGCGGTGCTCGCCGAGGATGTCATAGCGGTCGCAGAGGCTGTGCTCGCCTTGGGCGCAGTAATCGCAGGTTCCGTCACTCAGCCCCGGGTCGAAAAAGACCCGGGTCCCGACGGGGTACTTGGTGGCGCCCGCGCCATTCGCCGCCACGACGCCCGCCCCATCGGCGCCGCCGATGTGGGGGAGGGGCACTCCCGGGATCACCCCGGTGCGGGCGAACAGGTCCAGGTGGTTGAGGGCCGCCGCCCGCAGTCCGACCAGCACCTCGCCGGGGCCTGGTTGCGGGGTCGGCACATCCTCGTAGCGGAGCACCTCCGGCCCCCCGTGCTGGTGAAATCGCACCGCCTTCACGTCGCGTCATGCTACTCACTTACCGGGCGATGGCGTCGTCCAGCCCCCGCGGCGCACTCGGCCGAAATCACGACGGCCTCGTATGCTCGCACCGGCGGCATGCGACGCCCGCCCTGTTACGCGCGAAACCGCGGCGCGCTGAAGCGCGCTTTATCCCCGGCCAAGCGCGGACTCAACTCCGCAAGAACGTCACGGACAGTGACGTTGCAGTAGCAAAACCTACATTCGCGAATGCGGTTGTGTCAAAAATCATGACCTATAATGTGGCGCACGTGACTGCCGACCCCGAGATTCAATTGCTGAACCGGCTCGGCGGTCTCTTCACCGCATCGCTGTCGCTGAACGACAACATCGACGCGATGCTGTCGGCGACATCCCAGATGGTGCAGTTCGATGCGGCCACCGTCTTCCTGCTCAACGAGGGCAGTCGCGAGCTGACCGCCTGCGCCACCTACCCGCACAAAGACGAGGTGCCGCACATCGCCCGATTCGTTTTGGGTGAGGGAATCCTCGGTTACGCCGTCGAGCAACTCGAGACCCTCAACATCGCGGACGCCACGCTCGACCCGCGCTTCAAGATCCTCGACCAGAGCCGGTCGCCGCGGGCGCTGATGGTGCAGCCGCTGGCCACCCCGCAGCGGGTGGTGGGCGCCATGACCATCTCCCGCCAGCGCGTCGATCCCTTCACCGAGCTGGACGCGGCCATTCTGAAAGTCATCACGAACCAGGCCGCCATCGCGATCGAGAATGGTCGCCTCTACGAGCAGCTGCAAGGCCACCTGGGAGAGCTGGAGACCGCCAACGCGCAGATCGCCGAAGTCAGTCGGCTCAAGTCCGAGTTCCTGGCCAACATGTCGCACGAGCTGCGGACTCCGCTCAACGCCATCCTGGGATTCTCCGAGCTCCTGCGGGATGACCTGGCCGGAAAGATCACCGAGAAACAGCGCAAGGACTGCCTCGACAACATCTATAACAGCGGGCGACACCTGCTGTCCCTGATCAACGACGTCCTCGACCTCACCAAGATCGAGGCCGGCCGCATGGACCTCGTCTACGAGGAGTTCGGCGTCGAGTCGGCCACCCGCGAGGTGCTCAACGTGCTCCGCTCGCTGGCCATCAAGAAGGACATCGAGATCACGTCCAGCGTCGAGCCATCGGACGCGCTGCTGATCGCGGACAAGAACAAGTTCAAGCAGGTGCTCTACAACCTGCTGTCCAACGCCATCAAGTTCACCCCACCGTCGGGCAAGGTTACCGTCCAGGCCCGGGCCCAGGACCAGCTGCTCAAGATCAGCGTCCAGGACAGCGGTATCGGCATCCCCAAGGACTTCCAGCACAAAATCTTCGGCGCCTTCTACCAGGTACAGAGCGCAAGCAACCGGGAGTACCCGGGGACCGGCCTCGGCCTGGCGCTAACCAAGAAGCTCGTCGAGTTGCACGGCGGCAGCATCGGCTTCGACAGCGCCGATGGCCATGGGACGACCTTCACGGTCGAGCTCCCCCTTCGCCCCGGCCCCAGCAAGCGCAACCGGGTGCTGGTGGTGGAGGACAACCCGTCCAACCTGGACCTGGCCCGGATGGTGCTGGAGGGGAACGGCTTCGCCGTCGACACCGCTTCGAACGGCCAGGAGGGCCTGGAGAAGGCCCGCCACCTCCGGCCCGACCTAATACTGATGGATATGCAGCTTCCCGGCGTTGATGGATTAGCGGTGACTCGTCAGCTCAAAGCCGACCCGGCCACGGCGAACATCAAAGTGGTCGCCCTGACAGCGAATGCGCTGAAAGGGAGCGAGGAGCAGGCGCTGGCCGCGGGGTGCTCCGGCTACATCGCAAAACCGATCGAACTCAAGAAATTCATGCTGCAAGTGACGAACTTTCTGGAGAAGGAGTAGGACCCGCCGAAATGCCGTTCCCGAAGACGATTCTCATGATCGAGGACGACGCCCCGACCCGGGAGGTCGTCCGGATGGCATGTGTGGGTCAAAACCTGAACCTGATCGAGGCCGAGACGGGAGAGAAAGGCATGGAGATGATCGAGAAGTCCGAGCCCGACCTCGTGATCCTCGACCTGAACCTGCCGGGCGTCTCCGGCATGGATGTCTGCCGCCAGCTGCGGGCCGACGGCACCCAGGTACCGGTCATCATGCTGACCGCGAAGAACGACACCATCGATGTCGTCGTCGGGCTCGAGGTGGGGGCCGACGACTATCTGACCAAGCCGTTTGAGGTACGGGAACTCCTAGCCCGGGTGGGCGCGCACCTGCGCCGCAGCGAGCAGGCGGTCGCGCAGGCGCAGCCCAAGACGCGCTTCGAGTTCCCAGGCCTCATCATTGACATGAACAGCCGCCAGGTCTGGCGCGAGGGCAAGGAAGTTGCCCTGACGCTGACCGAGTTCAACCTCCTGTCGCTGCTGGCCTCACAGGCCGGCCAGGTAGTGAGCCGCGGCGAGCTGCTGCGGAAAGTCTGGGGCTATGAGGTGGAGATCGAGACCCGCACCGTGGATGCCCACGTCTACCGGCTGCGCAAGAAGATCGAGCGCGACTCGGAGAAGCCCCACTACATCCACTCCGTCCCGGGGATCGGCTACCGCTTCGTCGCTGAATAGCGGCAAGGCGCGCGGTCGGCGGTCGGCATCAGGTTGACGCCTACCGCTCGAGGCACCGATGCTACCGGGCGACCGGGGCGGCCACCACGCGCCGCTGGGGAGCGTGATCGGCCACCAACACGAGCGCTCCCGGCAGGCTGTAGAGGCCGCCGGCGATGGCGCCGGCCGCAGTGGTGCTCAGCAACGACAGCGACCATGGAAATCCCGGATACCAGATGAGCGCGGCCGCGACCGCGCCGATGGCAGACGCGGCGACCCAGCGATTCGCCGAGACGTCGGGCTCCTCCATCAACATCCACTGGAGGGCGCCGATGATCCAGCCGGATGCCACTGCGGCCACCAATGCGGCGGCCACCGAGCCCAGCAGCCACCCGGTGGTCAGGCTGATCAGGAACTGGGCCGCCATGTAGCCGAGGCCGGCAAAGGGCCCGATCAGCAGCCAGTCCGGCGGCAGCCGGTACCGCTGGCCGAGAACCAACCAATGGGCGGCCCAGCACACCAGCCCCGTGGCAGCCCACGGCCCGAAGAGAGCAAACGCCAGGCGCAGTCCAGCCGTAACCGCGCTACCATCGGCGGGTGCCGTGATCGGTGCAGAGTAGTTGGCGAAAAAGAGCCCGCTCACGGCCCCGGCCGTCACGTTGCCGGCTATCCACAAAACGGGAATGGCGGATCTCGCCCGGCTGGTCGCCGACCTTGCGGTCATGCGCTTCTCCCAGGTCCATCATCTCGCCATTTCCTGCCGCTGGACATTGCGTTTTGACCTGATAGAGGCGGGCTCGGCACCCGATTCGCGGGCTGCGCGCGGTACTGTAAGCAGTACCGAACCGGGAGGGCGCAATTTTGGCGACTGAGGAAGAGCAGATCGCGGCGCTGCTCAAAGAAGCCAGCGAGACGCATCACACCGTCTATCGCATCGTGGACGGCGATGATCCGGATTGGGCGTCCTGGTACGCGGACTGGCTGATCCGGCTGTCGGAGCTTCCCACGATCCTGCAGACGACGCCGGTTCGGAGCGAGCTCGTCTACGAGCTGGTCAGCCTCGACCGCGAATTCAATCGCTCCAAACCCACCGAGCCCTGGGAACGGTTTTACGCCCGCCAGCTCCTGCAGCGCTTTCAGCCCGCTCGCGCGAGCTAACCGTGGCGCCCATCCCCACGACCCGGCTTCCCGCAGGTGAGGCCGTGCCGATCCTCGGACAGGGGACGTGGCACATGGCGGAACGGCCGCGCCGCCGGCAGCAGGAGATCGACGCCCTTCGCACCGGGCTCGACCTGGGTTTGACCCTGATCGATACCGCCGAGATGTACGCCGACGGCGGGGCAGAGGAGCTCGTCGCCGAGGCGATCGCCGGCCGGCGCGACGAGGTGTTTCTGGTGACGAAGGTGCTGCCGTCGCATGCGACGCGGCGTGGAACGGTCGCCGCCTGCGAGCGCAGCCTGCGTCGGCTGCGCACGGATCGAATCGATCTGTATCTCCTCCACTGGCGCGAGGACACGCCCCTCGCGCAAACGCTCGAAGGCTTCACAACCCTGTCCCGCGCCGGCAAGATCCGCTACTGGGGGGTCAGCAACTTCGACGTCGCCGACATGGAGGAGCTGGTCGGCCTGCCGGGCGGCGCCGGCGTCGCGACCGACCAGGTGCTCTACAACCTGACCCGGCGCGGCATCGAGCACGATCTCCTGCCCTGGTGCCGCCAGCGGCAGATCCCGGTCATGGCCTATTCGCCGATCGAGGAGGGGCGCCTGGTCCGCCGACGCCCGCTCAAGCCGATCGCCAGTCGTCACGACGCCACGCCGGGGCAGGTCGCGCTGGCCTGGCTACTCCGGCAGGATGGCGTGATCGCGGTTCCAAAGGCGGGCACGCCGGAACATGTCGGAGAGAACCGCGCCGCGGTCGACCTGCGTCTTACGAAGCAGGACCTGGCTGACCTCGACCGTGCCTTTCCGCGGCCAGCCGAGCCCGTTCCGCTCGAGGTGATCTAGGCTAGGCGCGGGTTTCGGCTGGAAGACTCGTCGGGGTTCGGTCGGGAATTCCGATCGTGGCGATCTCCGACCAGAGCTGGGCGGCGGCCCGCCGACCGAGATAGAAACTATCCAGGTCGAGCCGTTCGTTCGGTGCGTGCGCGAAGCAATCCGGCAGGACGAATCCGACCAGCAGGCAATCGGGGGTGAGCCGGCGCGTCATCACGTCGACGGCGCCGATCGACCCGCCAGTTCGAATCAAGGCTGGGTCTTTGCCGTAGACGCGCTTCAACGCCCGCTGTCCGGCCTGGATGAGCGGGTGGTCAACCGGTGTTACCCACGGCTCGGCTTGACCGCTCAGCTGGGTGAGGCTGATCCGCACCGTCTTCGGGCTGACCGCCTCGATGTACTCACGAAGGCCCCGGGTGACGGCGCTGGGATCCTGGTCGGGGACGAGGCGGCAACTGATTTTCGCCGCGGCCCAGGCCGGGATGATCGTCTTCGCGCCCGGGCCCTGATAGCCGCCCCAGATGCCGTTTACGTCCAGCGTCGGCCGGGCCCAATTTCGCTCGGTCGGCGTGAAGCCGGCTTCACCGTGCAGCGATTGAAGGCCGTAGGTCTTCTTCACGTCGGCTTCATCGAATGGCACCTGAGCGAACAGTCGCCGCTCGTCGTCGGTCAATGGCCGCACGCCGTCGTAGAACCCCGGGATCAGGATGTGGCCGGCCGAATCCTTGAGTCGTACCAGGATCTCGGCCAGCGCGTTTGCTGGATTGGGCGCGATTCCACCCAGCTGGCCAGAGTGCATGTCCATTGTGGCGGCTTCGACCCGGAGCTCGAAATACACCAGCCCGCGCAACGCGTAGGTGATTGCTGGAAAGCCTTTGGCGACCATCTGGGTATCGCTGACGACGCCATAGTCGCTGCGAAGCCGGTCGGTGTTGGCCGTCACGAACTCCTCGAAGTGCGTACTGCCAATCTCTTCCTCGCCTTCCGCGATCACCTTGAGGTTGAGGGGGAGCTCACCGGTTGTCTTCAGCCAGGCGTCGATGGCTTGCCAGTGCAGCGCGATCTGCCCCTTGTCATCGGATGAGCCACGCCCGAGCAGCAGGCCGTCCTGACGGATGGGCTCGAACGGTGGCGACGTCCACAGATCGATCGGATCAACCGGCTGCACATCGTAGTGGCCGTAGAGCAGCACCGTGGGTTTGCCGGGGGCCCTCAGCCAATCGGCATAGACGGCCGGATGCCCGCCCGTCTCGATCACTTCGGCGTTCTCCAAGCCAACCCGCTCGTACTGCTCGGCGAGGTGACCAGCCGCCCGCCGCACGTCATCGGCGCGCTCGGGTTGACTCGAGATGCTGGGAATCCGCAGAAAATCCTCGAGTTCCTTGAGTCCCTGCTCGCGGGTTTGCTCGAGGAATTCCTCAGGCGTGGCCATCACAACCTATCTTAAGCAGCGCGCGTCGCCGGCCTGGCCTGGCGGTAGGCGCCTAGTAGATGAACCCCAGCAAATCGAGGCCCGCCGTCGACTTGATCGTCCGGTAGTCGACCCGGCCCCAGCCGGCGTAATTCATCTCCGATACGGTGAAGGACCCGTCGGCGTTCACCGACTCGACGTAGGAAACGTGCCCCACCGGTGATGTCCAGCTGATCCCCTGTACCATGATGGCCCCCACCATCGGCACCTGACCCTCGGCATAGCCGAATTGTTGCGCGTTGTACCACCACTGCCAGGCATTGCCGGACCACGGGATGTAGCGTTTGTGGGCCACCCACCAGGTGCAATACCCGTAGGGGAATTTGCCACCGCTGCCGTATACCGGTGAGGTGCTGTAGGTGATGGTGTAGTTCGTCACCTGGCGGCCGAAACGATTCCAGGTGACCGTCTTGATGGTCTTTTTGCCGACCCCGCCCGAATCCAGGGCCGGACCGACGCCGTCCGGCAACATCACCATGACGCCGGCCTTCAGATGATCCGGGTCGCGGATGAGGTTGAAGTCGATGATGTCCTGCAGGTTGACGTGGTATTGCACTGCCAGGCCGCTCAGCTGGGTATTGGGCTGCACCTTGACCAGGATGCCGTTCACCGGGGGAATGACCAGTCGCTGGCCTTGCACGACGCTGGTGACGTCGGCGATGTTGTTGGCCCAGCGGAGGGTGTCAACCGTCAGCCCGAACCGGCCGGCAACGTTCTCCACGGTATCGCCCGGCTTGATCGTGTAGTAGCTCACGTCGCGGCGGACCGGGGTGTCGACGCTGGAGGTGCTCATCTTCATGATGAAGCCGCCCTGGGCCAGAACCACGTCGTCGACATGCGTGGTCCGCACGGACGTTAGTGGAGTGGAATTTGCGCCGTAGGCTGTATCGGTGTGGAGTCGGTCGAAGGCTGTCAGTACCGGGATCACGGCCGCCGCTAACAGAACAAGCGTGTGCGTTAAAAACCGGCTCTGTGCCAGATCACTTCCCCCGTGATAGCTCGAGTTGGTTTTTCAGGATGGTAGCACAGGTTAGGCCCCGGCAAGTGCCCCCGGGCACTTCCCTAAAAGGTGAAAGCGGGCAAGGAGTGACAAAAATGTGAAAATAGGACACAGTTGAGGCTCCCGCTCCGGGAAGCGGGCCGGGCGGTCGTCGAATACGAAACGGGCAAGAAGGGGCCCGCGGAGGCAGGGTTATTGGGGTCCGACTCGACAGGTGAAAGACGCCTCAGCCTTAACAGCTGTAAAGACTTTTGTAGAGCCATGAATTCCCGACCCTACGTGGCGCGCCCGGGGCGCCGGCGGCGGGCGGTGGCAATCCTGGGCCTGACGCTCCTCGGGATCCTCGGCCTGATGCTCGCCCCAGCCGGCGCGTTCGCCGCCGTGCCGCCTCCCACGGTCGCCACCCCCTCTCCGTCCCCGACCCCGAGTCCGAGCCCCACCGGTGGAGTCACATCGTCGCCCAGCGCCAGTCCCTCTCCAACCGTGGCCGCCTCGCCGAAAAGCCAGTCGCTGCAGAATCAGCAAGCGCAGGGCCAGCTGATCGGAGCGCTCACCGCTTCTGAGGCGCACGCCCTGATGCTCGACAAATCGCTCAACCAGTCCGAGCTGGGCCTGATCGCGCTCGGCCAGCAGATCCTCGACGGCGAAAAGCAGGTCTCTGGGCTGGACAGCCGGATCAGCGCCGTCAGCGCGCTGCACGATCAGGTCAGTGCCCGGCTCCTCCAGGACCGGGCGCAGCTGGCCACCGTGGTGCGGCGGCTCTACAAGCACCAGGACAACTTCTTTGCCAGCCTGGTGCGGGCGGGCGGCTTCGGCGGATTGCTGGAGACGCTCGGCTACAGCGACGTCATCATCGATCGTGAGCGAAACCTGGTGCGGTCGGTGCAAGCGGACGATGTGGCCCTGACGCATGCCCAGACCACCCTCGAACGCAGCCGGGCCGCCAAGAAAGACGTGCTATCCCGCCTCGTCGTCGCTCGCACCGCCCTGGCCGGAGCGATCGCCAACGAGCAGTCGCTCCAGACCCAACTGCAGGGGGCGATCGACGATGCGCTGCAGGCACTGGACGCAATGCAAACCGATTCGCCGGAGATGGCGGCCAGGCGGGCCAAGCTGGTTCAGCTGAAGACGGACAGCGTCCTCAGCCAGATCGAGCAAGCGGTCTTTGCCCTGCAGAACTTCCCGGGCACCGCGCAGTCGATCGCGGAAGACCCGGTGCTGAGCGCGACCGGCAAATTGCTCTGGCCGATCCCCCACGCCACCATCTCCCAGGGATTTGGCCCGACCGCCTACGTCTTCGAGGCGGCCTACGCCGGGTTCCCGCATTTCCATACCGGTCTCGATCTCGCCGTTCCGCTGGGAACACCGGTCTTCGCCGCGGCCGACGGCGCGGTGGTGCTCGCCCGCTCGATGACCGATTCCAGCGGTGCCCTGGTCGGGTACGGCAACTACGTCGTCATCCAGCACGACGCCGGGTTGAAGACGCTCTACGGCCACCTGTTGATGATCGGGGTCAAGGAGGGCGACCTGGTCAAGCGCGGCCAGCTGATCGGGCTGGTCGGATCAACCGGAAACTCCACCGGGCCGCACACGCATTTCGAGGTCCGGATCGAGAACAGCCCGGTTGACCCGTTGCAGATGCTCCCGGCGCTCGCGCCGCAGGCAGCGACGCCGATCCCGGGGATCGCGAACTAGCGCGGCCGGATCAGGCTCAGTACCCGGGTTTCGCCGACGCCGCCGGCGCCGCCGCCAGGTCGGGGGTAGCGGCGAACCATTTGCCGAAGAGGCCCTGGCCATAGGCATCACCGGAATCCCCATCCTTTGAATAGGTGTAGAGCGGATGGCCGTTGTAGAGGACCTGGCTGCCGTTCGATCCATTGAGCAGGCTCAGCGTTCCCGGTAAGGCCGGAGTGCTGGTCGGGGCCCCCGATGGGGAGAGCAGGGGCGGCCAGGTGCTGGCGCATCCACCGGTGCAGGCGATCGAGGTCGCCGTGTCGGGTGTGAAGTAGTAGAGCGTGAGTCCCCTGGCATTCTTCAGCACGGTTTCAGTTTTTCCGGCGACCTTCATGGACGCGGTATGGATCAGCGCCGAGCTACTCGCCGACGTCGCCGCCCCGGTACCGGCCGAGGTCGTGCCGCCGCAGGCAGCCAGCGAAACGGCCGCTAACCCCAGGATGATGGTGCCCGGAATTCGAAGTGTCAGCATGAAGGCCTCCTCGGCGCCAAGCCGGACGCCACAGGTGAATACCCGGGCTGGTTACGTTCGGCTCTTGCCAAGCGGACGGGCGCGTTGTACGATGCCGAGCACGATGATGCGGCGCATTCGATTTGGGTACTTTTACGCCTATCTCGGGCCGGCTCGGGTCCGGCTCGGGATGAGCTAGCGCCGCTCCTTCCCAGCATCACCCGACGACCGGCCCTCCTCCAGCAGAGCGATAACGTGGCGCACCCAGGAGGTAGAGAGGAATGCCGGTTCGAGGGATTCGCGGGGCAACGACCACACAAGAAGACAGCGAGGTGGCGATCATCGAGGCAACCAGCGAGTTGCTCGCAGAAATCGCGCGCGAGAACGCGCTCGATCCGGATGACATCGCGGCCGCCTGGTTCACGACCACACCCGATCTGACGGCGGAGTTCCCCGCCGCGGCCGCTCGTCAGCTCGGTTGGGGCGATGTGCCCCTGATGTGCGCGCACGAGATGGCGGTGCCGGCCTCGAATCCGCGCAGCCTTGCCCGTTGTATCCGGGTCCTCCTGCTGGTCAACACCACCGTGCCTTCGTCGGCGATCCACTTCGTTTATCTGCGGGGCGCCGAAAAGCTCCGGGTGACGGCATGATCATCGTGATGCGCCATGACGCGACCTCGGCGCAGGTGGCGGCGGTGGTCGCTCAGGTCCAGGCGCACGGGATGCGCACCCACCTGAGCGACGGCGACGAGCGGACCGTGATCGGCGTGATCGGAACCAATCCCTTCGCGCTGCGGGATCTCTTTATCGAGGCCCCCGGCGTGGCTGAGGTGGTTCCCATCACCAAGCCCTTCAAGCTGTCGAACCGCGAGTTCCGGTCGCGCGACACCCGGATCAAGGTCAACTCCCACGAAGTCGGCGGCGATCGGATCTGGATCGTGGCCGGGCCGTGTTCGGTCGACAACGAAGAGCTGTACCTCGAAAGCTGCCGGCTGGTGCAGGCGGCCGGGGCCCACGCCCTGCGTGGCGGTGTCTTCAAGCCACGCACCTCGCCCTACAGCTTCCAGGGGCTGCGCGCGGGCGGGGTCGAGATCCTTCGCGAAGCGCGCCGCCAGACCGGTCTCCCGCTCGTCTGCGAGGTGCTGGCGCCGGCCGACATCGACACGCTGGCGGAGCTCGCCGACGTGTTACAGATCGGGGCCCGCAACATGCAGAACTTCGCCCTGCTGTCCGAGGTAGGCCGGCTACGCAAACCGGTCCTCCTGAAACGCGGCATGTCGGCGACGATCGAAGAGTGGCTACTGTCGGCCGAGTACATCCTGAGCCAGGGAAACTACCAGGTCATCCTTTGCGAGCGGGGCATCCGCACCTTCGAGACCTACACCCGCAACACCCTGGACCTCAACGCCATCCCGCTGATCAAGGAGCTGAGCCACCTCCCCATCATCGTCGACCCCAGCCACGGCACCGGCCGGCGTTCACTGGTCACGGCGATGGCGCTGGCCGGCATCGCCGCCGGCGCCCACGGCCTGATGGTCGAGGTGCACGCCCAACCGGAGGTCGCGCTTTCCGATGGCGCGCAGTCGCTCACCCCCCAGGCATTCCGGCAGTTGGTCGAGCAGGTCGACGCCGTTGCCGCCGCGCTCCAGCGGCCGGTCGGAGTCTCGTGATGCGAGTCGGGATCATCGGTCTGGGTTTGATCGGTGGCTCCCTGGCGCTTGCCCTGCGCCAGCTCGGACGCTCGATCGAAGTCATCGGCGTGGCCAAGCGGGCGGAAAGTGCGGCCGAAGCGACCCGGCGCGGTGCGGTCGATCGAGCCTCAACGGATCTGGCGGACCTCTCGGACTGCGACATCGTGGTCATCGCCACCCCGATCGAGGAGATTGCCGTTGTGATGGAACGGCTCGGTCCCCTCGTCGCGACCGAAACGCTCATTACCGATGTCGCCAGTGTCAAGCGGCCGGTTCTCGACTGGGCACAGCGCTTACCGAACCCATCGCGTTTTCTCGGTGGTCACCCGGTGGCTGGCAAGACGCGAACTGGGCTGGCGGCGAGCGATGCCGCCATCTTTGCGCACGAGCCGTGGATTTTCACGCCGGTCGAGGGTCAGGATGTCCGGCCGTTCGATACCTGGTTCGAGATCGTGCGCGCGATCGGCGGCACCGTGAGCTTCATGGGCGCCGACGCGCACGACCGGCAGATGGCCTTTCTCAGCCACCTGGCGTTCGTGGTGAGCGCGGCCTTCTCCGAAACGATCCAGAAAAACGCGGATCCGACGGCCGGCGGGCCCGGCTACCGCAGCCTGGTTCGTCTCGCCGGTGGGGAGCCTTCGATGTACGAGGCAATCGCGCGGGAAAACCGCGACGCCCTGGTCGACGCGATCGACCGCTTCGACGCCGTCCTGCACCGCTATCGCCAGCGAATCGGCGACGGCGCTCGGGTGCGGGAACTGTTCGGCGGAGCCGTGCATGCCGGGCGCTGAGGTGGACCAGATGGAGCTGGTGCAGCCGGCATCGCGCATTGCCGGGCAGCTCAGGGTCCCCGGTGACAAATCCATCGCGCACCGGGCGCTGATCCTGGGAGCACTCGCGGACGGCGACTCGGTGATCAGCGGCCTGCCCGAGGGTGAGGACGTGCGCGCGACGGTTGCCTGCCTGCGAAGCCTCGGCGTCACGATTGCTCCGTCGCCAATCTCTCCCTCCCCCTTGTGGGGAGGGCAGACAAAAGGTCCCTCCCCCTTGTGGGGAGGGTCGGGGAGGGGGTACAAGATCTCGCCTGCACCCTCTGCTGGAGGAGCCGGTTGGGGATTCGCAACCCCGCACGGTCCGCTCGACTGCGCCAACTCGGGGACAACGATGCGTCTGCTGGCGGGCGTGCTGGCCGGGAGCCGCGTGTCCGCCACGCTGGACGGCGATGCATCACTCCGGCGGCGGCCGATGGCTCGCGTCATCGAGCCCCTGCGCCGGATGGGCGCCCGGATCGACGCCAACGACGATCGCGCGCCGCTGATCGTGACCGGCACTCCACTACAGGGACGACATCACGTCCTCCCGGTGGCGAGTGCCCAGGTCAAGAGCGCCCTCCTCCTTGCGGGCCTGGCGGCCAGCGGACCCACCACGATCGTCGAACCCATGCCAACGCGCGATCATAGTGAGCGGTTGCTCACCGCCATGGGCGCGGAGCTCCGCGTCGAGGCGGGCACGGTCGAGTTGCGCCCGTCGCACCGGCCATTGCGTTCGATCGAACTGACGGTGCCCGGCGATTTCTCGTCGGCGTCCTACTGGTTGGCGGCCGCGGCGATGCGGCCCGGCTGGTCGGTAACGATTCAGGGTCTCGGACTGAATCCGACGCGCACCGCCTTCCTGCGCCTGCTCGAGTCCATGGGTGCCGAGGTCGTCGTCGAGCTCCGGTCGGGCGAGATCGAACCACTCGGCTCGGTCACCGTCGTGGGTGATCGACTCCGGGCGATCGACCTCGGAGCTGCTGACGTCGCGGCCGCGATCGACGAGATTCCGGCCCTGGTCGCCGTCGCCACCCAGGCGAAAGGAGTGACCCGGATCGAGGGCGCGGCCGAACTCCGAGTCAAAGAGAGCGATCGGATCGCCGGCATGGCAGAGGGATTGCGTCGGATGGGCGCGCGGGTCGACGAGCGACCAGATGGGATCAGCGTCCACGGACCCACCGCCCTGCGGGGCACCACGGTCGGCTCGAATGGCGATCATCGGATCGCCATGGCGCTGGCGATTGCCGGGCTGGTGGCGTCAGGTCCGACGACCATCGCGGATGCCGACTGCGTCGCCGTCTCCTACCCGGGATTCTTCAGTGAGCTCCGGAGCATCTCGACCGAGCAGTTTCCCTCCCCCGCTGGCGGGGGAGGGTCAGGGTGGGGGCGGTGAGCTCATCCGTCCTCCTCTTGGGCGACGCCGTTTCGCGGAGCCTCTCGCCCGCGATGCAGAACGCCGCCTTCGAGGCGCTGCAGATCGATTGCCACTACCTGGTTCGCGAGGTGGGACGCGCCGGCCTGGCGGCCGCCATCGCGGATGTCCGCGGCGACCATCAGATCCTCGGCGCCAACGTCACCATCCCGCACAAGGAATCGGTCATTCCCCTGCTCGACGAGCTCGACCCGCTGGCTCGTCGGGTCGGCGCGGTCAACACCGTCAGCCGGCAGGGCGGAAGGCTGAAGGGTTGGAATACTGACGTCGAGGGTTTCCGGTGCGCACTCGCCGAAATATCGTCCTCCCCCCTCGTGGGGGAGGGTCAGGGTGGGGGGTATGGTCGCGTTGCAATCATCGGCGCCGGTGGAGCCGCGCGGGCGGTTGCCGCGGCGCTGCCGCCCGCTGCTGAAATCTGGGTGATCGCGCGGAACATTGACCAGGCGCGACGCCTGTGCGACGACCTGAATCTCGAGCGCGGCGGGCCGGTCGGCATCGAGGCGATGCAGACAACCGTCGACCGCGCCGAGCTGGTCGTCAACGCCACTCCCGCGGACCTGCCGCCGGCGTCCTGGCTGCGACCCGACCAACTGCGCTTCGATCTGCGGAGTCGTCGATCAGCCGAGGGCCGGGCCATGCTGCTGCATCAGGGCGCCGCATCGTTCGAGATCTGGACCGGGCGGCCGGCGCCGCTCGCCGTCATGCGCGCCGCGCTGGAGCGTGCCGCTCAGGCGGTGCCGGCATGACGTTGCGGTTCCTCACCGCGGGCGAATCTCACGGCGAACGGCTGACGGTGATTCTCGACGGCGTTCCGGCCGGCCTGACTCTTCGCGAGGAGGACCTGGCGGCCGATTTGCGACGCCGGCAGGGTGGGCACGGCCGGGGCGGAAGGATGGCAATCGAACAGGATGCCGCCCACATCGTGGCCGGCGTTCGAGGCGGCCTCACGCTCGGCTCGCCGATCACGCTGGAAATCGCGAACCGCGACTGGGAGAACTGGCGGCAGGTGATGGCGGTCGACGCCGCGGAGGTCAAGCGGAAACCGATCACCCGGGTGCGCCCCGGCCACGCGGACCTGGCCGGCATGCTGAAGTACGGAGCCGATGACGCCCGCGACGTCCTGGAGCGAGCCAGTGCCCGCGAGACCGCGGCTCGGGTGGCGGCGGGCGGCGTGGCCAAGCTGCTGCTCGGCGAATTCGGCGCCCACGTCCGCAGCTACACGCGGTCGATCGGAGGCATAGATGCTGCCGTGCCGGCTTCGATCGACTGGGCGGCGGTCGAATCGTCACCGGTCCGATCTCCAGACCCGGAAGCCGGAGCGGCGATGGTGTCTGCGATCGACGCCGCCCGTGAATCTGGCGACACGCTTGGCGGGGTCTTCACCGTGATCGCCGACGGCGTCCCGCCGGGACTGGGCAGCTACCGGCAGTGGGACACCCGCCTCGACGGCCTGCTCGCCCAGGCGGTGGTCAGCATCCCGGCGTGCAAAGCGGTCGCCATCGGCGATGGGGAAGAGGCCGCGCGCCGGCCCGGCTCACAGGCGCATGACGTCCCGGTTTACGACGACGGTCGGTTGCGCCACGAGACCAACCGCGCCGGCGGCCTGACGGGCGGCATCACCAACGGCGAACCGGTGGTGGTGCATGGCTTCATGAAGCCGATCTCGACCCTGCTCAAGCCGCTGGCGACGGTTGACCTGAAGACGAAAGAGCCCGCCCGCGCCCACTACGAGCGGAGCGACATCTGTGTGGTGCCGGCAGCCGGTGTCGTGGGCGAAGCCATGGTCGCGCTCGTCCTGGCCGGCGCGCTTCTCGAAAAGTTCGGCGGCGACTCTGTCAACGAGCTCCGGCGAAATGTCGAAGCCTATCTGCAGCAGGTGCGCCGGTGAATAACGTGGTGCTCGTCGGCTTCATGGGGAGTGGTAAGTCCACCGTCGGGCCGATCCTCGCCAGGCTCCGAAACCGGCCATTTGTCGATCTCGATGATGAAATTGCGCAGGAGGCCCACCGTCCAATCCCGCGAATCTTCGCCGAAGAAGGTGAAGAAGGGTTTCGGCGGCGCGAGTCGCGGGCGCTGGAGCGCGCGTTGGGCCGCGAAGATTGCGTGGTCGCCGTTGGAGGCGGCGCTCCGAAGAACGACGACAACTGGGAACGCATCCGGAGTGGCAACTGGGTTGTGGCGCTCACCGCCGAACCGGCAGAACTCGCCCGCCGACTCAGTGGGTCGACTGAACGGCCCCTGCTTCAGCCGGACCCACCGTCCGCGATTGCTTCGCTGCTACGGGAACGTCTGCATCGCTATCTCGAGGCGGATCTGGTGGTCAGCACCGATGACGTTGCCCCAGAGCTGATTGCCCGGCGGCTGAACGACCGGCTGGCCTCTCGTGGAATCGAGCGGGTGCGTATCGAGGTACCAGGCTCGCCGCACGAAGCGACCGTCGGCACGCGACTGCGTCCGCTCATCGCGTCGACCCTGGACCGGCTGGCCGTCTCTGGAACCGTTGTCATCGTCAGCGACCCGATCGTGGTCGAGGCACACGGCGCCACCCTGCTTGACGAACTGTCGTCTGCCGGCATCAACGCCCGGCTGCACCGGGTGCCGGTGGGGGAACCGGCGAAATCACTGGACGTGCTCGCGGGGATCTACGAAGCGCTGGCTGCGGCCGGCGTCGATCGGGCCGGTGCGCTGATCGCCTTCGGCGGCGGCGCGGTCGGCGACGTCGCCGGATTCGCCGCCGCGACCTGGATGCGCGGCATCCGGTACATCCAGGTGCCCACCACGCTACTGGCGATGGTCGACAGCAGCATCGGCGGCAAGACCGCGATCAACCTGCCGGCCGGTAAGAATCTGGCCGGGGCGGTCCATCAGCCCTCGGCGATCTTCTGCGATCTCGACTACCTCGCCACCCTTCCGGATGACGAGTACCGCGCGGCACTCGCCGAGGTCTTCAAGGCCGGCGTGATCGCCGATCGCGCTTTCTTCGACTGGCTAACGACCAATCTGGCGGCGTTGCTGGGTCGGGAACCAACCGTTGTTCTCCAGGCGGTGGCGCGCGCCATTCGGATCAAGGCCGCCGTCGTGGCGAGCGATCCATACGAAACCGGTCCCCGCGCGATCCTCAACTACGGGCACACCGTCGCCCATGCGCTCGAACGGGCGGCCGGGTACGGTCAGTTGCGACACGGTGAGGCGGTGGCGTGGGGCATGACGGTGGCGGCGCGCCTCAGCGTGCTGGCCATGAACTGCCCAGCGTCGGCCGCCGAAGCGCAGGACGAGTTGCTCCGCGCCAGCGGTCTGCTCGCGACGCGTCCCACCATCCGGAGCGCCGACCTGGTCGAGGCCATGCGCCACGACAAGAAGTCACGGGATGGGAGTCCACGCTGGGTCCTGCTGCGCGAGATCGGCAGCGTGGACTATGGCCGTAGTGTCGCCCCGTCGACCGTCGAGGCCGCCCTGGCGGAGGTGATGGGCGGGTGAGGGTCCTGGTGCTGAACGGTCCGAACCTCGGCTCGCTCGGTCGGCGCGAACCCGAGGTCTATGGCACCCGCACCCTCGCCGACCTGGAAGGGCTCCTGACGGCTCGCGCCGCGGAGCTCGGCATCCAGCTTCACTGCCTGCAGTCGAACCACGAGGGTCAGCTGATCGATTGGATCGAGCGAGAGGCGGTGGGAACCGACGCCATCATCATCAACCCGGGGGCGCTGTCCCACACCAGCCTGGCGCTGGCGGACGCCTTGCGCGGGTCCGCAAAGCCGGTGATCGAGGTGCACATTTCCAACGTGTTCGCTCGCGAGCCGGAGCGGCATCGGATGGTGACGGCCGCCGCGGCGAAGGGTGTGATTTCAGGTCTCGGCTTTGACGGATACCTGCTGGCTCTGAATTTCGTCGCGACCCTGCGCGCGTGATCGAATTCCCGCTGGTCGGGCCGGCGGGCGAGGTGATTGACCTTCGCCGGGTGTTCGTCTCGCACGGCCTGGCGTCGCTGCCGCCGATGCGATTGGACGAGAAGGCGTGGACGTTCGAAATCACGGTTCCGTTAGCTGGCATCGGCGCCCGCACGCTGACGATTTCCCAGGCGCGGCCGGGTCATGGGCTGATCGCTGTCGCCGGGGGGATTCCAGATGCGAAGGTCGGCGAGGCCGTGATGCGGCAGGTCCGGCACGTCTTGAGCCTCGACCTGGACCTCATGCCCTTCTACGCGGTTGCCCGCAATGATTCCGAGCTGTCCTGGGTGGTGGACGGCGCGGGCCGAATGGTACGCAGTCCCACCGTCTTCGAGGATGTCGTGAAGACCATCTGTACGACCAACACTTCGTGGGGCGGCACCACCCGGATGGTCAATGCCCTGGTTGAGCACCTGGGCGTGAAGGCTCCGGGCGCGCCCGCGAGCGGTCCGTTCGGCCGAGCCTTCCCGACGCCGCAGGCGATGGCCGGCGCGCCACCGACCTTCTATAAGAAGGTTGTCGGCGCCGGGTACCGCGCCGCCTACTTGAAGACGCTCGCGACCGATGTGACGAAGGGTCGCGTCGATCTCGAGCGCCTTGGCACGGTCTCGCGGAATGAGCTTCCGGACGATGACGTGGCCAGACAGTTGCAGGCGCTGCCTGGCGTGGGTCCGTACGCCGCGGCGCACATCATGCTGATGCTGGGCCGCTACGACCGGCTCATCCTCGATTCCTGGACCCGACCCACCTACGCGCGCCTGCTTGGCCGCAAAGGGCCGGTGAGCGATCGAACGATCGTCCGTCGCTTCCAGCGCTACGGGCCCTACGCCGGCCTCGCCTTCTGGCTGTTTTTGACTCGAGAATGGATCACGGACGAGGGGCAGGCATATTCTTGGGTACAACCGTGACTGTGGCGGAGCTCCGGGTCTTGATCGTCTCTCCCAACCCGCTCGCGCGAGGCGGTCTTACCTCGCTGGTCGAGGGCATGACGGGTGTCAAGGCGGTCGGCGCAGCGGGCGTGGCCGAGGCGGCGTCGCTCGCCGGCCAGCTCCTTCCCGACGCCGTGCTGCTCGATGCCGGTGACGGGGAGCCGGAGGATCTGGACGCCGTAGCTCGGCTCGCCTCGGCCCAGCCGGGGCTGCCGATCGTGGCGCTGGCCAGTGACCAGGGGGCGGTCGCTCAAGCGCTGACGTTCGGCGCGTCGGCCTTACTGCCGGTTGGGATCGATGCCGAAACCCTGGCCGCGGCATTGCTGGCCTCCGCCAAAGGCCTGGCGACCATCTCCCGGCGCGACCTCGCCATCTTGCTGCCGGAAGAGGAGCGGATCGATCCGCTGGTCAAGGCGCCGACCGAAACGCTCACGCCTCGCGAGCTCGAGGTGCTGCAGTTGATGGCGCGCGGGCAGACCAATCGCCAGATCGCCAGGCGGCTGCAGATCAGCGAGCACACCGTCAAATTCCACGCCGGCGCCGTCCTCGGAAAATTGAGTGCGCGATCCCGGGCCGAAGCCGTGGCGCGCGCCATTGGACTGGGCTGGATTCTCGTCTAGCCCGAAAGATCAGTCGAGGCGGGGCGTTTCCTGGACCTGCAGCGGGTTCAACTCGATATCCGTGCAGAAGATGAACGGCGCGCCGGCTGCCGTTTGTGCGGCGATTCTGAGCGCCGCCGTCTCATCGGGCGGCCATATTTCAAGCAACGCCACCGGGTTTTGACTGGTGTCGCACAGGACGTCATTGGTCACGACGTTGAAGAAAGCGTGCCCGGTTCCTTGCCCCGAGCCGAGCGCGGCGGTGTCCGAGGGAAGCAGGATACGGCTTGGCGGGTCACTTCGGCCGAAAGACAACTCGGTCGTCCATTTGATCGTCTGGGCTAGCGCGCGACCGTTAGGGGCGATGGTTTGAAAGCCCACAAAGCCGTAGACCCAGCACGGGTTCTTCGATTGATTACGCCATTCGAAGGTGTATGCGATCCTGCCCGCGGCAGCCCCGTCAGACCTGAACGAGACTTCCAACTGGGAGGTGTGACACCGCGGAGTCCCAGCAGGAATCGGGAGCCTCGGATAGGAAGTCATTGGAACCGCGGATGCAAAGTTCGAAGGAGGCGGTGATGGGGTCGGCGGGGCGGGGGCTGAGGCGGCGACGCTCGTCCGCGCGGATGACGGCGACCGGATGGCAGCAGGCGGTGACGATGTACACGCGGCGACGGTCAGGCCGACCAATGCCGAGACCATGGCGTTGAAAGTGCGCCCCATCTCAACTGTCTCCTCGCGTGTAACGGACGATGGCCCGGGATCGTAACGCTGGGCTAACTCCTAGACTTTGAGGCTGACCTATGGGAATAGACGCAGAGGGATACGGGTACCGGGCCGGCGACGAGGGGATCGACCGGCTCTTGCGCGACGGCAGGACGCTGTCGCCCGCCGGCATCGAGCGCGCGGCGTGGGGCTGGGACCGGCACGAAGATCCAGCCCTGATGCAACGGTTTCACGATGCCGAACGAGCCGCGCTGCGGGCGCTGGAGCAGGCCGACCGCAGTTCGACCTGGGACGACGCGCGAAAGCGAATCCTTGACCTCACCGAAGGACGCTCCTCGCTCGTGTCGTGGAAGGCGGAGCACGGCGATATCGGACACAAGGCGGAGCGCGCGATGCTGGGCGCCGCCCTCGCCCTGTTGACCCGCGACAAGCTGAGTCACGAGCAATACGCCACGCTGGCGCGCCCGATGGCCGAGGCGCTGCCCTGGCTGCTGCCGGAAGCGCCTCCCGAGCCCCGCCGATGATGATTCTTGCCCCGCGGGTCGATCCCGCGACCGCGAAGGCGAGGTTCGACTCCGGCGCAGCCGTCCCACTCGACGTGACGAGCTCGCTCGTGTATCCAGCGATCAGCCATCGCATTCCGGGCTCCATCCGGATCCCGCCGGAGCCAATCATTCGCGGGCTCAACGCGGCCAGACCCGTAGCCCAAATCCTGAAAAACCTCGAGAGCCTGCCGGCTGACCGGGAGATCATCGCCTACTGCACTTGACCGGACGAAGGCACCAGCGCCCGTGTGGCGCAATTCCTCCAACAGCAGGGCCGCCGCGCGTCGGCGCTGAAAGGCGGGCTGGCGGCCTGGCGGGCCGCCCAATTTCCGATGGAATCGAAACACGCCGGGCATGCGCCCGGCCCGGAAGAAGAATGCCCCGACTGCCACGAGGAAGTCGGGGCACACCTCGCCTGACTGCGGCGTTAGTCCGTTAGCTCGTAAACCACCGCGACGTCGACGGTGACGTTCGCCTGGCCGGCCTGGATCGGCGCGCCGCCACCGCCGCCGCAGCCGCCATAGCCGCCGCATGGCGAGCTGGTCGAACCATTGGACACCACTTCCGAAACCGACAGCACCTTGCCCAGGTGCCGGCCCGCAAGCGTCGCCCACTCTTTGGCGCGAGTTGCGGCGGCGGCCATCGCGGCCTGGCGGGCGCCCTTGAGCTGGGTCGTGTTGTCGCTCAGCTGCAGCGTGATCCCGTTGAGTTGGATGTCATCGCCGACGGCTTTCTGCGCCGCCGCGATCACGCTGCCGACGTTGCTAATGTGATGAATCTTCACATTGACCGAATTCCCCGCCCGGTAGCCAATGGCTCCGTACTGCGTGTCCTGGTAGACGGAAATGCCGGTGGTCTGGATGTCGACGTCCACCACCCCCTGGCCCTTGATCGCGTTGAGCAGGTTGGTCATCTCGGCGTTGGCGGCGTTCATCGCGTCC
>VBDZ01000238.1 GCA_005881215.1 Chloroflexota bacterium
AGCCGCGCGATCTGTTCGCGAGCCTGGCTCAACTGCTGGTTCGCTTCGACCAATAAGCGGCCGGCAACGGCGGCGAATCCGACGAGCAACTCATTGAGGAGCTGGCCGGCGGACGTCGTAACGGATTCCCCCCGAGCCAGCTCGATCACCGCGGCCAGGACGGAGAGGACAACGACGGCCGCCACGCTTCGCCGCCACGGGAAGGCGGCGCCCGCCATGATGACCGGGTAGAGGAAGAGACTGCCGTACTGGGGAGGGGTCCGTAGCGTGAACACCACCAGAATGAGGGTCGCTCCGACGATCGCCGGCAGCAGAAAACGGTGGTCGGGGCCGGCGAGAATTCGAATCCAGAACCATGCCCAAATCAGTGCCAGTGCCAGAAGGAGCAGCAGGCCGTAGACGCGCATCTCGGTGCTGAAACGGTCGGTCAGGAAGGCGGCGAGAGGGTAAATGAAAAACGCAAGCCAGGCCACCATGAAGAGGCGGCCTAGCTTGATCCAGCGCGCGGTGAGCGCCATGCGTCTACCCTACGCCGCGCCCTCGCCACGGTCGAGCTTGGCCAGGTAGGTCTGTTCGGCGTCGGCGCGCACGTCCGAAAGGACTTTGCCGTCCTTGAGCCGAATGACGCGATCGGTCTGGGCGGCGACGTCCATGTCGTGCGTCACGATCACGAAGGTGACCCCGTGTTCGCGGTTCATCCGCCGCATCAGCGCCACGATTTGCTGGCTGGTCTCGCTGTCGACTTCGCCGGTTGGCTCATCGCCCAGCACGAGCGAAGGCCGGTTGATCAACGATCGCGCGATCGCGGTTCGCTGCTGCTCGCCGCCCGACATCTGGTCGGGGCGGTGATGCATCCGCTCCTTGAGGCCGACCTCGTCGAGGAGGGCCGCGGCGCGTGCCTTCCCATCCGTTCCGTTCTTGTGGTAACGGAGCGGCAGCATCACGTTCTGGATCGCGTTCAGTCCTGGCAGCAGGTTGAACTCCTGGAAAACAAAGCCGAGCTTCTTGCCGCGCAGGTCGGCTCGAGCGCCATCGCGGAGCTTGCCCGTATCGACCCCGTCGAGCAGCACCTGCCCGCTGGTCGGCCTCAGGAGCAGGCCCAGCAGATCGAGGGCGGTCGTCTTGCCGCTCCCCGACCGGCCGACGATGGAGACGAAGTCGCCGGACTCGATGGTGAGGCTGACGCCGTCGAGCGCTTTGACGACGGTCGAGCCCTGCTTGTAGTGCTTGGTCAGGTCGTTGAGTTCGATGCTTGCCATGGGATGCCTCCTAAGCGGCCCGCAGCGCCCGGACCGGATCCATCCGGGAGGCGCGCAGGGCGGGGATGATGCCGGCGACGGCGCCGAGGCCGACCGAGAACACGATGGCGATGATCACCAGTCGCCAGCTGAGCAGGAACAAGCTGAGATTCGACGATGCCGTGGCGGCATTGATGAGGCTGGTCAGACCCCAGCCGAGCAACAGGCCGATGGTGCCGCCGATCGAGCCGATCACCACCGACTCGAGCAGGTACTCGCGAAGGATGTGGCGAACGTGCGCGCCGACCGCTTTCTTGAGGCCGATCTCGCGGACCCGCTCGGTGACCGCCATCAGCATGGTGTTGATGACGGAGAGACCGCCCACGACGAGCGCCAGCAGGGCAGCGCCGGTGGTGATGGCCGTGAAGATGGCGCCGCCGGCGTTGAAGCTGGCCACCAGCTCGCTTGGCCGCGTGGCCTTGACGCCGGAGACCTGGGCGTTGATGCGATCCGCGAGCGTATCGAGGTTCATCCCCGGCTTGCCGTAGACGGTGATGCCGCTGGCCAGTTTGCTCGTGTCGATGCTGCCGCGGATACTCGCCGGCAAACTCTCCTTGAGCAGCATCTGGGCGTCCTGCAGGCTGACGTAGGCTCCGGCGTCCGGCGCGGTCTGGGTTTTGTCGAGGATGCCGACCACCGTGAAGGGATGGTTCACGAATTCCACCGGCGCGTCCTTGGCCCGGATCGGCAGCGCGATGGTGTCGCCGACCTGCTTCTTGAACTCCGTCGCGAAGTCGGCGCCCAGGACAACCTCGCCCGTGCCGCTGGTGTTGACGTCACGCCCGTGCGCAAACGAGAGCTTCACCGCGGCATAGCTGTTCTCGCCGGGATTCGAGCTGGCGATGAAGTCCGGTACGCCGAAACTGACCCCGTTGGTTGAGCCGGGTTTCGCACCGAGGCTGACCTCGGGAAACGCAGCGGCCACGCCGTCCACGCTCTCCAGCTGGCTCACCTTGTCGAGCGTCAGCAGCCCACCACCGCCGAAGCCGCCCAGCGCGCCGCTCGAGTTGTCGGCCACCTGGACGTTCGATCCGAAGTACTTGGCGCCGCCTCCGAGCAGCGCGTTGAATTTCTCGGCCATCGCGCCCATGGTCACCAGGGCAAGCACGCCGATCACGATCCCGCTGATCGTCAGGATGTTGCGCAGCTTGCGCCGCGTCAGGTTTCGAATGATTTCCATGTCTTCCTCCTCTGCGGGCGGCTGAACCACCGCCATCTGGCACGGTAGCGTGCAACCCCATCTGAAACCAGTCGCAGCGGTCAGCTCTTCCATATGACAGCCGTCACGCGGGAGCCGATCGGACGACCATCCAAATTGGCTGCGGCCATTGACGCGGCGATAGAAACCA
>VBDZ01000234.1 GCA_005881215.1 Chloroflexota bacterium
GACGGCCGCGGCCGTCTCGTCGCAGGAGGTTTCGATCGCCAGGACGCGCCGGTCTGAGAGGGCTACTGCGGGGTGCTGCGGTCCAGCCCTTCGATCTCGAGCGTTTCCACGATCTCGCGGAAGCGCTTCTTGAAGCTCGACGCCTGGATCGAGTCCGACCACATCACGATGGCGTCCTCGTTATTGTCGGTGTAGTACCCGCGGCGACGACCGATCACCTTGAAACCGAACTTCTCATAGAGCCGGACGGCGACGTCGTTGGAGGGTCGCACCTCGAGCGTGAGCCAGCGCGAGCCGAGTTGATAGGCCCGCTGAATCAGCGCCGCCATCAGGGCATGCCCGTATCCTTTGCCCTGTTGGTTCGCTCGGACGCCGACGGTCGTGATGTGCGCCTCGTCGCTCATCTTCCACAGCCCGGCATAGCCGACGATCTCCTCGTCCCGTCGCAACACCAGGTAATAGGCCGACCGGTTGTGGTGAAGCTCCCGGTAATAGGCATTGCGCGGCCACGGGGTGGGAAAGATCTCACGCTCAATCGCCTGCACCTCGGGGATGTCCTCCTCGCGCATGGCGTCGACGAGCGTTCGGGACTTCAGTTGCATCATGGGGCCTTCCTTATACGCTCCTCGGCGGCAGCAGGCTGAACGTAGAGCGCCTGCACTTCATCATATCGCAGCGGTTTTTGCGACTCGAAGGTCCAAATGGCGGAATCCAGCAGCGCGGCGCTCAGCGGGCGACGCTCGGTGGCCGGCACCTCCAGGTGGGCCAGTTCCGGCAACCACTGGGCCAGCATGCCGGCCGGTTCGACCATGACTCGGGCGCCGGCGGGCAGCCACCTGGCAAGGTCAGCGGCGGGCATGCGGCGCGCTGCCTCCCCTTCTCGCCAGGCATAGACCTCGCCTCGCCCCGCATCGCGGACGGCGAAGCCTGCGGGATCGCCGGCGGCGCGTCGCGCCAGGATCGGCAGGCTATCGATCAGGTGCAGCGGCACGTGCCGGGCGTAGGCGAGCCCAGCCGCCAGCGATAGACCGACGCGCAGGCCGGTGAACGATCCCGGACCGCGCGCGGCGGCGACCCCGTCGAGGTCGTCGGGTCGGCCGGCCGCGCGCTTGATCGTGGCGTCGAGCCGCGCCAGCACCGGCGGGTCGTCCCTCTGACGGACCCAGTCGTCGGCCGCCAGCAGACGGCGCCCCTCGAGCACGGCGAGCGCCTGGTCGACGCCTGACGTATCAATCGCGAGGCGCATGCTCGAACACCTCGCGGACCCGGTCAGGCCCGCGCACCAGCGTCAGTCGCCGCTGGTTCGCGCTACGGCTGGTGAGCCGGATCAGTGTCGTCGCCCAGGCGTTGAGCACGCCGGCGCGTTCCGGCCATTCGATCAGTGTCACGGCGTCGGGCGCGGGCTCGTCGAGGCCGGTATCCACCCAGGCCATCCCCTCGAGACGATAGAGGTCGAAGTGCTCGATCGGAAGCCGTCCCTGGTACCGGTGATGCAGCACGAACGTCGGACTGTGCACGCTGCCGGTCACCTCCAGCGCCTCCGCGATTCCCCTGACGAGCTCGGTCTTGCCCGTTCCGAGGTCACCCTCCAGCCCGACCACGTCGCCAGCCTTCAGCGCGCTGCCGAGCCGGCGACCCAATTCGTGGGTCTCTTCGACCGACGAGGTATCAACGGAAGTGCTGATAGCCGGCCGCCTCCAGCCGTTCGAAGCGCTCGCCATGTCTCAGCCGGATGCCCGGCCGGGCCTCGATTTCACCGATGACGGTCAAGGGAAGTCTGAGGCGCTCGAGCGCGCGCTGCGCGCGCAGCATCCGGGCCTGCGGTGCGGCGCAGATCAACTCGAAGTCCTCGGAGTCCGTCACCGCGAGCGGCCATTGCTGTGGTCGCAGGCCCCGCGCGAGAGGCAGACGCTCGATGTCGATAGTTGCCCCGAGGCGTTGCGGCATGACGAGCCGCTCGACCTCGCGATGCAACCCGTCGCTGATGTCGCCGCCCACCCTGATACCGGCTTTGACCAGCGCCCGGCCGGCGGCGATGCGTGGCACCGGGTCGACTTGCGCGGACACCCAGCCGCGTTCGATCGCGGAGGCCGGCGCGACGCGCGATTCGAGCAGACGCAGCCCGGCCGCGGCCCCGCCGAGCCGGCCGGTAACGGCGATCTGCCAGCCTGGCCGGGCCCCGTCGCGCCGGAGCATCGCCCGTCGCGAGTCCAGCCGGCCCACCAGCGTCGCGGTCAGGGTCAGGGGACCTAGCGTCCCGCTGAGATCGCCGCCGGCGATCTGGCAGCCGAAGCGATGCGCCTGCTCGGCGATCCCTCGGTAGAGGCGGCGGACGTCGGCGACAGCGAGCGTACCCGGCAGCGAGATCGACACCAGCGCATACCGTGGCTCGGCCCCCATCCCCGCCAGGTCGCTCAAATTGATTGCCAGCAGGCGGCCTCCGAGCTTCCGGAAATCGAAGCCCGGCCACTCGAGGCGAAAATCGATCTCCTCGACCATCGTGTCGGTTGTCGCCGCCACCAGGGGATCGCCGCGCCAGACCGCGGCGTCATCGTCGGGTGCGGCCACCAAGAGATTGGCCGACGGACGGTCCAGGTAGGGCGCGATCGTGCGGAGCAACCTGTACTCGCCGACGTCCGCAAGTGTTCGGGGCCGGCGCGTGGTGCTACTAAACGGGGACGCCCTCGACCGGGCTGCTCGCGACAGCCTTCAAGCCGATGTGGGCGCGACCGGCGTTGAATGCCCGGCGGCCGGCGACCACCGCCTCGGCGAACGCGCGCGCCATCTCGGGCGGGTTCTGGGCGCGGGCGATCGCCGTGTTGACGAGAACGCCGGCGGCCCCGAGCTCCATGCATCGCGCCGCCTCCGA
>VBDZ01000235.1 GCA_005881215.1 Chloroflexota bacterium
TTCGACGTCAGGCTGCAGGGCGAGCAAGAGACGGTGTTCTTTGCCATCTGACGCGCTGTTCGGGCCCAGCCTCAGCACCGATCTGATGCTGGCCAGCGTGTCCGATCGCGCCTGGGTGCAGGCGATGCTCGACGTCGAGGCGGCGCTGGCACGAGCGGAGTCGCGACTGGGCATTATTCCCGCCGCGGCCGCGGACGGCATCGCCACGCATTGCCGGGTTGACGAGTTTGACATTGCGCAGCTCGGTCGGGCCGCCGTCCGCAGCGCCACTCCCGTCATCCCGCTGGTGAATGCGCTCCGGGCAGCCGTCCCGAAGGATGCGGCCCCCTATGTGCACCACGGCGCGACCAGCCAGGACATCCTGGACACAGCCATGATGTTGATCGCGCGGCGCGGTCTTGGCCTTGTTCTCGCGGACCTGGAGCAGGCGGCGGCCGCGGCCGCGACGCTCGCCGAGCGACATCGGGCGACGCTGATGGCGGCGCGCACGCTGCTGCAGCAGGCGCTTCCCACCACCTTCGGGCTGAAAGCGGCCGGCTGGCTCATCGCCATCGTCGAGGCGCGCGCGGAGCTCTTAAGGGTGGCCCAGACCCGGCTTGCGGTGCAGTTCGGTGGCGCGGCGGGCACGATGGCGGCGTTATCAGGTCGCGGACTCGATGTCATGCGCGAGTTATCGGTCGAGCTCACCCTTGCGGAACCAACCCTGCCGTGGCACACGGCGCGCGCCCGGCTTGTCGAGGTGGCGGCAGCGCTAGGGGTCGCCGCCGGCGTCGCCGGGAAGGTCGCGTTGGATGTCGCGCTCATGGCGCAGACGGAAGTGGGCGAGGTCTTCGAGCGTTCGGTCGTTGGACGCGCTGGATCGTCAGCCCTGCCACAGAAGCACAACCCGGTCGATGCCATCGAGATCCTGGCCGGGGTTCGCGGAATCAATGCCCAGATCGCGGTCCTACAGGCGGCGATGGTGCAGGAACAGGAGCGGGCCGCGGGCGCCTGGCAGGCGGAATGGCCGGCATTCGCGGAGACGCTGCGCCTTGCCGGCGGCGCCGTGTTCAGGATGGCGTCACTGCTGGCGGGGCTGCAGGTCGACCCCGAACGGATGCGACGAAACCTCGACCTGTCAGGCGGCCGCATCATGGCGGAGCACGTGGTGATCCTGCTGGGAGAACATGTCGACCGGGTCATGGCACGGGCGCTGGTTGACGCCGCTGTTTCCACGGCCACCGCAACCGGCCGGCCATTCAAGGACGTCCTTTCCGAGGACTCGGCGATCACGGCGCACCTCAAGCCCGACGAGTTGGCCGCCGCGCTCGAGCCGGCCGGCTACCTCGGCGTCACGGGGCCGCTGATCGACCGCGCGCTGGCCGCGTATCGTGCACAGAGAGGAGCCGGATGAACGACGACGAGCGGCGTGAGCGGGGATTGAAGGCGCGGCGCGAGGTACTCGGGGATGCATATGTCGATCGGGCGACGAAGAATGCGACCGACCTGACGCGAGACTTCCAGGACCTCATCACCCGGTACGCCTGGGGCGAAGTCTGGACTCGGCCAGGATTGGACCGTCGCATCCGCAGTTGCATCACGGTCGCGATGACCGTGGCGCTGAATCGACCGGACGAGCTCGCGCTGCACTTGCGCGGCGCGCGGCGCAACGGGGTGACGATCGGGGAGTTGCGCGAGGTCTTGCTGCAAACGGCCGTCTATTGCGGCGTCCCGGCGGCGCACACGGCGTTCAGGGTTGCCCAGGAGGTGCTGGGCTCGGACGCCGATTGAGCTTCGCCACCGTGCCGGAGCTGCTCGCGTCGGCCGAGCAGCATTTCGGCGATGCCCCGGCCATCGTCACGACGCAGCGATCCGAATCCTTCCGAGAGCTCGCGCGGGCAACTCGCTCGGCCGCGATGGCGCTCCGGCGTCGTGGTCTCGATAGGGGCGATCGGGTATTGATGGCGGCCGCCAACTCGCCGTCGTTGATCCATGTGTGGTTGGGCGCGATCTGGGCCGGCGGGATTCCTGCGGCGGTCAACCCCGAGCTGACGGCCAGCGAAATTGACTACCTGCGCGAGCACCTACGGCCGGCCGTCACCCTGCTGAACGGCGAGGTCGAGGCGCTTGAGTCGACGGTGACCGAGTCCGATACGCCGGCCGCTGCCGTCGAGCCGCTCGAGGTGGCCGCCATCGTCTACACCTCAGGCACGACCAGCCGGCCAAAGGGCGTGATGGTCAGACACGCCGCATACACCGAAACCGGAGCATCATTTCCGGGGTGGATGGGGCTGAAATCTCCGCAACGACTGTTCGTCTGCCTGCCC
>VBDZ01000172.1 GCA_005881215.1 Chloroflexota bacterium
GTGGGGTCCGGGTACCAGGATTCCAGCGCTGATTCTGGCGCCGCACCTACAGACTGACTTCGTGGTCGACAGCGCGCAGTACGACACTACCTCGATTTTGGCGACCATCGAGCATCGCTGGGGCCTGGCTCCGCTGGGTACTCGGGATGCCGCCGTCCGGGATCTTTCGTCGGTCTATAACGCGCAGTAGCCTAAACGAGATAGCACCCTACTAGAGCGCGCGACGTTGCTCGTTGAAGGGGCCGGCTCAGCCGGCCCCTCTAAACTCGTGTGATGGCAGCGAGCGCTCGCTGGTCCGCTAAGGGTCTCGCGTTCGAGCTATCGGATGGGAGCGGACACATAGCATCTGCAGACGAGGGTCCGCCGCTCGGCGCCGATGAGGGAATGAGCCCGCCCAACCTG
>VBDZ01000173.1 GCA_005881215.1 Chloroflexota bacterium
AATGAGGCGCTCGTCCGCAAGGCCACGGAGCTCTCCACCAAACGGTACTGCGCCGTCGGCGGGACGATCGAGCTCGGCCAGGGCGGTTGCCGCATTCTGTTCAATCACCGGATCGTCCCGGCCTGACGGTCTCGGCCGGCAACTGAGTGGGAGCTAGCTCAGGCTGCGATCGCCACCATGTTGTGCAACACCTGTACTCCTGACACCTGACCGGCCACGCGATCGATTGCCCGGGCGGTTGTCCGATCCGGCACGTCGCCCGCGATGTCGACCGTCCCGAAGTGCGCGGTGACATGCACCCGCGCGGCTGATGTAGCTGGATCGCCCGCAAGACTCTCGCGGACAGCGCGGGCAAGACCGTCGTCGGTCACGAGACCAAGATCGAGCTCCGCGACTTCGGGCACCGACCTCACGGCCTGGGCGACGCGCTGAGCCTGGGCATCATCCGTCGCGTAGCCGCGCAGCCGAACCCGCTGGTCCTGGACATCAATGCTCAGCGCCCGCGTCAGGGCCTGCAGCGTCGGGTCGCCCGTTAGCTGTTGCAGCAACGACTGCCGGATCTCCCAGTCAGTGGCGAACGGCTGCAGCGTTGACCACTCGGCGGCTTTAATGCTGGTCGTGATGCGGTTGGAGCTGGCGGAGTTGACCCGATCGAAGGGAAGCAGCCGGCGGCTCGGTGTCCCGCGGCCGGCGATCACCAGGCCGGTGACCGCCCGGGAGGTTTCGTCAAAACACACCAGGCGCAGCTTTCCAAGGTGCTTGCCGTCGGCACTCACAACCGTGGCGTTACCTCGAAGCGTCGCGCCCTCGGTCGGCGGAGCATCCGGTGGCGAATCCGGCCAGCCGTCGGCGAGCTGCAGCACCTGGCCGTCGGCCGAAATGATGGCGGTGGCCGGCACCTGGTCCTCCTCGAGGCCGCTGGCCAGCGCCACGTCCTCAAGGTGCCGGTTGTCCGGTCGCAGCTGCACACCGCGGACGCGTCCGCGAAAGTTGCCGAAGACCTCCGCGACGCCACCCAGCAGGATCTCGTCGCGCGGGCCGGTACTTCCGGCGCCGGCGGCCGCGGCCGGCGCGAAGTGGACCGCCACACTGCCCGGCCGCAGGATCATCACCAATCCGGCGGCGGCGATGGCGATCACCCAGCCGCCCATGATGATGACGGCCGCGAGCGTCAGATCCACGACTCAGGCATTATGACGGAGAAGCGGCTCGGCTTCGAAGATGGCGGTCAGGAAGTGGATGATCAGCCAGGCCGTCGTCATCGCCGTCGCTAGATCGGCCTGCGCCGCGCTGGTCTCGACGATGTCGAAGCCGGCGATCTGACCTTTGGTCGCAATCGCGGCCAGCAGCTCGCGCAGTTGCCGGTAGCTGATTCCGCCAGGCTCCGGCAACGTGGTGGCGGGCACGAGCCCGCTATCGAGAACGTCGATATCGATCGAGACGTACAGGTTATCCGCCGGCCGGACCAGCCGATCCACGACGGCCTTTGGTCCTTCCTCGAGCAACGCGCGAGTCGAGGCGAAGGAAACGCCGAGCCGCTTCATGTCCTCGTACTGGTCGCGGTCGACGGATCGCAGGCCGAGGGCGGCGATGTGGCCGATGGTCGGCAGCTCGTGCAGCCTCCGGAGTTGGCTGCCGTGCTGGAATTTCGAGCCATAGATCGAGTCGGCGAAATCCGGATGAGCGTCGAGGTGAACGACGTCGACCATCCCGTGGGCTTCGGCCACCCCTCGCCCGACCGGGAAGCTGATCGAGTGATCCCCACCGACCGCGACGACCATCGCCCCGCGTTGAGCGATTTTCCTGACCGCGGCAGTCGTGCGCGCCTGGCTGAGCTGGACGTCGCCACCGGCGATCAACACGTCGCCGCAGTCGGCCAGCCGAACGCCTTCGAGGTAGTGACGCTCGGTTTCGATATCGAACCAGCCGGCGCTGGTGCCATCCGGTCGCGTTTCGCGGAGGCGCGTCCGCGTTTCCCTGACGAGACGCGGTCCGGCAAACGCACCCGAGCGAATGAACGGGATGATCACGCCCTGGTCGGTAGGGACGCCGATAAAGCCGACGCGGGCCTTCAGCTGGTCGAGGTCGTCAACGGCCGGAGCCCCGAAGAAGGTCCTGGTCGCCGCCCGGGTCAGCGGCCCGACTGGCTGCTCGGCATCCCCTGCCATCTTCTCCTCCTCCTCTTGCCAGCTTGTCTGCATCATGGTATAACCCGTCCACGGTGGGGGCCCACCTCCGTGGAGGTGCGTGCGGAGTTCGGGGAGGAGGAAGCGCATGAGGCGGTCGCCACAGCTGTACCTGCTGGCCCTCGGGTCGATGCTCGTCCTTGCCGCCTGCGGCGGCACCAGTTCGGCCGGTACTTCGCATGCGTCGTTGCCCGCCCCGGCAGGTCTCCTTCAATCCGGACAATTGAGCGACTGCGTCGACATCGAGTACTCGCCGATGGAGTACTTCCCGTCGGCCAGCGTGACCAATCCGAACCAGGCGATCGGCTTCGACGTCCAGGGGGCGCAGGCGGTCGCGAAGGCCTGGGGGGTGACGCTTCAGGTCCGCAACACCGGCTTCGACGCCCTCATCCCCGATCTGACCGCGGGCCGCTGCGATATCGTCTGGACCGCGCTCTACGTGTCCCAGAAACGGCTGGCGGTCGCGGATGCGGTGCCGTACATGGCCACCGGACAGGTCGTAATGGTTCCCAAGGGCAACCCGAAGCACATCAAAACGCTCGATGACCTGTGCGGCAAGAAGGTCTCGATTCAGACCGGCGGGGTCGTCGAGCAACGGATCAACGACCAGAGCAAGATCTGTACCAACGCCGGCAAATCGGCGATTCAGATCGCGGGCTACCCGAAGGTTGCGGACGAATTCCAGCAGATCGTGGTGGGGCGGGTCGATGCGGTCTGGGAGACAGACACCGCGGTCTCGGACTTTATGCTCAAGAATCCAGGTAAGTACGAGGTCGGCTACGCCATGCCGAAGACCGACTCCTATGGGGTCTATTTCCAGAAGAACAAGCCGGAGCTCAAAACGGGGCTCTCGGATGCGCTGAAGGCGCTCAAGGCGGATGGCACCCTGCCGACGCTGGCGAAGAAGTACCAGATCGATCCGATTACGCTGGACGTCATCAAGTAGCGTTCAGCGGCCAGGATTGGCCACTGTTGTGAGGCCTTAAGGTGGACTTCAAGCCGTCGGTCTTCTTCGAGGCGCTGACCTCGCCGGCCTTCATCGATGGCGTCAAGGTCACGATCACCCTCACGGTGGTGGCCATGGCATTTGGCCTGGCCCTCGGCCTCCTCATCGCCATCCTTCGCAGCAGCCCGTGGGCGCCGGTCCGAACGGCCGCCTGGGCCTATATCTGGATCTTCCGGGCCATTCCAACCCTGGTGCAGCTGCTCTTTGTCTGGGATGGGTTACCCCAGCTGTTCCCCACCTTCAGAGGCGACTGGTTCTCGGCGTTCCTGGCCGCATCGATTGCGTTGTCGATGAACGAGGCCGCCTACGCCGCCGAGGTCTTCCGTGGCGGGCTGCTGTCCATCGACGAGGGTCAGCGGTTGGCGGCACGCGCGCTGGGGATGTCGCCGGCCAGAGTATTCAGCAAGGTCATCGCCCCCCAGTTGATTCGAGTCACGATCCCGCCGCTGTCCAACGATTTCATCACGATGCTCAAGATCACCAGCCTGGCGAGCATCATCTCCCTCCAGGAGCTGCTGGCGCGGACCCAAACGCTGGTCGCCTCCACGTTCCGATTCGTTGAGTACTACTCGGCTGCCGCGCTTTACTACCTTGTCGTCGTGAGCATCTTCATGATCATCCAGGCGCAAATCGAGCGGCGATTTGTCTGGATGTCGCGACCGTCGGCCGGAATGTCGGCGATCGGACGCGTCCGCCAGTTCGCGGCCCTGCGATGACCGATCAGCCGCCGATAGGGCACCTGCTCGATGCCGACGTCCTCGGCGAGGCAGCGGCCTCGTCAAAACCGGGAACCGCTGAGTACGTCCTCGAGGCCGTCGATATCCACAAGCGCTACGGCCGCAACGAGGTGCTTCGCGGCGTGAGCTTCGGCGTCCACCGCGGCGATGTCAAGGCAGTGCTGGGACCCTCGGGATCTGGCAAGAGTACGATGCTTCGCTGTCTCGCCCTGCTGGAACCGGTCGACGCCGGCGAGGTTCGTCTCGAAGGCCGCCGGATCGGTGTCCGCGAGACGAGCGGCCGACTCGCTGCGCTGCCGGAGCGCGTGCTCGCCAAGGAGCGTTCCGAAATCGGTATGGTCTTTCAGCGTTTCAACCTCTTCCCGCACCTGACGGCGCTGGGGAATGTGATGATCGGCCTCACCGAGGTGCGGGGGAAATCTAAAGGTGAGGCTCGTGAGATCGCGCAGACGATGCTCGCCCGCGTGGGGCTCGCCCAGCGCGCATCCTCTTATGTGAGCGAGCTCTCCGGTGGTCAGCAGCAGCGCGTGGCGATCGCCCGGGCGCTGGTCATGAACCCCAAGGTGATGCTCTTCGACGAGCCGACCTCGGCGCTCGATCCGGAGCTGGTCGGCGAGGTGCTGGCGGTGATGGAGGAGCTGGCGCGTGAAGGGATGACCATGGTGGTGGTGACGCACGAGATTGGGTTCGCCAAGCGGGTGGCGGATCGGGTGATCATGATCGACGCCGGCGCCATCATCGAAGACGCCCCGCCCGACCAGTTCTTCGGCAATCCGCAACAGGAGCGTACCCGGAAGTTCCTAGACGCGGTCCAGTGACATCCCGACCGATCGTCTTCAGCGGCGGCCCGATCCTGACCATGGCCGATCCGCTCCGGGTTGAAGCGATGACCATCATGGACGATCGCATCATCGTCGTCGGCTCGCTCGAGGACTGCCGCACCGTCGCCGGCGCTGATCGCGTCGAGCACGACCTCGCCGGCCGCACCCTCATCCCTGGCTTCGTCGACGCCCATTGTCACCCGCTGATGCTGGGCCAGACCCAGTCCTGGCTCGACGTCAGCCCCGCCGTCGCACCTTCTATCCCCGCGCTGATCGCCCGCCTCAAAGATCAGGCCCGCCGGTTGCCGCCCGGCGTACCGCTTCGAGCCTTCGGCTATGACTACCGACGCTTGGACGAGCGTCGGCATCCGCGGGCGCGGGATCTCGACCAGGCCGCCACCGACCGCGAGATCTACGTGATGAACGTCAGCGGTCATGGCGGCTCGATTAACAGCTTCGGGTTGGTGGCCCATGGGATCACGGCGGCGACGCCGGATCCACGAGGTGGAGAGATCGGTCGCTACCCGGACCGGACGCCCAATGGACTCCTCTGGGACGCGGCATGCGACCTCCTGACCGGGGACGACGGCGTGAAGATCGGGAACCATGGACCGAACATCCACCTGCCCGAGCTGCCCGATGTCGCCGCCCGGCTGCTCGACCACGCCCTCGACCAGTTCCTGAAAGCAGGCATCACCACTGTGGTCGATGCCCAGGTCAGTCGGCGGGAAGCGGAGGCCTATATCGCGGCGCGCGACCTGGGTCGCCTGCCGGTTCGGGTCAACATGCTCGTCATCTCCGCCCTGCTCGACGAGGTGCTGCAGCTGGGCCTGGTCGGGCGGCTCGGTGATGAGAGGCTGGCCTTCACCGGGATCAAGCTCTACGCCGACGGGGCCCTGGGGGGACTGACCGCGTATTTTCCGGATGGCTATGTCTCGGAACCCGACAACCACGGCGTCCTCTATCACGAGCCGGACGAATTTCGCGCGCTGGTTAGCCGGGCACACCGGGCCGGGCTGCAAACCGGCACGCATGCTCAGTCGCCGACGGCGATTGGAATGGTGATCGATGCCTTGGACGCCGCCCAGCGGGAATGGCCCCGCCCCGACATGCGCCATGCAATCGAGCATTGCGGGCTGCCCAGCGATGACGAGATCGCTCGGATGGCGCGGGCCGGCATCGTTCCGGTCTCGCAGCCGCAGCACCACCGCTCGTTTGGCGACGGGGTGGCGCGCACTGTAGGCGACGTCTTGACCCAGCGACTCAATCCGATCGGCCTCTACGCCCGTGCCGGAATGCCCATTGTGCTTTCTTCCGATGCGCCGGTGGCCGTGCCGCGGCCGCTCGAGGCGGTCCAGGCGGCGGTCGATCGGCAAACTGTCGGAGGTGCGGTGCTGGGTGGCGCCGAGCTTCGAATCGATGTCCTCACCGCCCTGCGCGGTTACACCATCGGCGGCGCATATCGGGCGCATCGGGAAAAGGTCATCGGCTCACTGGAGCCGGGCAAATTCGCCGACCTTGCGATGCTCGCGGCCGATCCGCTGTCGGTCCCCGTCGCGGAGCTGGGCTCGATCGAGGTCGAGGAAACCTGGATAGCGGGCCGGCCGTCGTCGGGACTGCAGTAGCCTAGATCCATGGCCTACCCACTTCGCATCGGACTCAAGAACTCCGGTCAGGCGACCACGATCGAGGCGCTCCGCGACGTCTGGCGGATCGCCGACGAAGCGGGTTTCGACCACGTCTGGGACTTCGACCACCTCGCTTCCATCGGCCCGGACGGCAGCCAGCGTTCGGTGTATGAAGGCTGGACGCTGCTGGCGGCGATCGCCGCCTCGACCCAGCGGGTCCGCTTCGGATGCATGGTGACGGGAAATACGTATCGTCATCCCGCTGTGCTGGCCAAGATGGCAGTCACGGTCGATCACCTCTCAGGTGGCCGGCTGGAATTCGGCATTGGCGCCGCCTGGGCCGAGGCCGAGCATGAGATGTACGGCATCGAAGGCCTCGACCATCGGGTCGGCCGGCTGCGCGAATCGCTCGAGGTGTTGACCTCGCTGTGGACGAAGGAGCGAACCACGTTCGACGGCCGCTATTACCACATCAAAGACGCCATCGCCAACCCCAAACCGATCCAGAAACCACGCCCGCCGATCTGGATCGGGGCCGGGGGCGACCAGATGCTGCAGGTGGTGGCCCGCTACGCTGATGTCTGGAATGTCGCCGGCGCCTCGACACCGGGTGCGGCGGCTGAGTTGAGCCAGAAGCTCGACGAGGCCTGCACCAAGCTGGGCCGCGACCCGGGCGAGCTGCGCCGGTCGGTCCAGCACATGTGGGACGGCCGCGAACGCACGGTGCTGCTCGACCGCCTCTTCCAGTACGCCGAGGCCGGCTTCACCGAGCACATCATCAATTGCCAGGGACCCGACCACGCCCGGGTCGCGGCGGCAGCCGCGGAAGCGCTGCCCGACCTGCGCGCGACCGTCGTCCCATTAGCACGCTAACCCCCGTCTCCTGCGCCCAGGAGTCGCATTGATCCCGCCGACCAAATGGCCCGACCCACGAATTGTTGAATCCTTCCCATACGATTTCGATCTTCGGAGCCACACCGTATACGCAGGCCTAATGGGCAGCGTTTCCCACGGGACCTACGTACCCAAGGAGGACCCCGACAGCATCGACGACGTGGACATCATGGCCATCCTCGTACCGTCACCCAGATGGCTCCTCGGTCTGCGCCAATGGGAGCACTGGGTCACACAGCGCGAGGAGCTCGATGTCGTTGTGTACTCACTTCGCAAATTCGTCGGCCTTCTCCTGAAAGCGAATCCCAATGTTGTCGGCCTTCTTTGGTTGCGGCCCGAATTCGTTTTGGCCCGCCATCCTGTGTTTCAGGTCATGATCGACAACCGGGAGGCGTTTAGCAGCAAGCGCGCCTACGATTCATTCGTGGGCTACGCGGAATCGCAACTCAATAAGATGGGGCTTCCCGGCCACCGCGCGTACATGGGTGCCAAGAGAAAGGAACTAGTCCAGCGCTACGGTTACGACTGCAAGAACGCGGCGCACTCGGTCAGGCTGCTTCGAATGGGCATCGAGTTTCTCGAAACCGGACGGCTGAACGTATATCGCACGGTCGATGCCGACGAAATTCGCGCGATCAAGCGCGGACTATGGACGCTCGATCAGGTCAAGCATGAGGTCGACCGTCTCTCGGACAGAATCGCCACGGCCCGCGACAGCTCGCGATTGCCTGCCGAGCCCGACACAGCATTGGCGGAACGGCTCCTGATCGACATTACTCAGGCTATTTGGTCGAGTGAGTAAGGGCGGATTTTGAGTCTTCGACAGCGACGTCTCTAAGGCTATGTGGCGAGTCGCGGTAGCCGGCGACCGGGCGCTCCTGGTGACGCTTGGGGAAACCATCGATCCGTCGCTGCTGGGTTTGGTGCTCGCGCTGGACCGCGCGCTGAGCGATCAGCGACCGGCCGGGCTGGTCAGCTCGGTGCCCGCGTATGCCTCGCTTCTGTGTCGCTACGACCCAGCCATCACCGATGTCACTCGGCTGGAAGACGTCATTCGCCAGTTCGAGGGACGCCTCGACGCCGCGATCCCGGCCGGGCTGGTCACGGAAGTCCCAACCCAATACGACGGACCCGACCTGGAGGCCGTCGCGCACAAGACCAACCTGACGCCGGCGGATGTGATCGATGCCCACGCCAGCCGCGAATACCTCGTCTACTGCATCGGATTTGCGCCGGGCTTCACCTACTGCGGCACGCTGCCGGATGAGCTGGTCGTTCCGCGGCTGGCCTCGCCCCGGGTCCGGGTACCGACGGGTTCCGTCGCCATCGCCGGGCGTCAGACTGGCATCTATGCCCTGGCGAGCCCGGGCGGTTGGAACCTGATCGGGCGGACGGATCTGCGGCTCTTCGAGGCGGGCGCCACGCCGCCGGTTCGATTCAAGCCTGGCGACCGAATTCGATTCGTTCCCAACCGGTGATCGAGGTCGTCGACCCCGGCCGCTACACCTCCATCCAGGATCGAGGCCGGCCCGGTTTCGAACGCTTCGGGATTCCGCCCGGCGGCGCGGTCGACTGGTTTGCGGCATCAGTCGCCAATCACTTGGTCGGTAATGAACCCGACGCCGCGTTGATCGAAGCCACCACGTCCGGCCCGACCCTGCGCTTCCAAAGCGAAGCGACGATCGCCGTCACCGGGGGCCACTGCCCCGATGCCGGTTTTCCGAGCTGGCGCGCCCATCGGGTCGACGCCGGTTTCGCGCTGGACCTCGGCCGGGTGAGTCCGGGGCTTCGGTCCTACATTGCCGTCCGCGGCGGAATCGAGGTTCCTCTCGTGCTCGGCAGCCGCTCGCTCTGTGCCATCGGGGCTTTCGGCGGGGGAGTCGGCCGGCCGCTGCAAAAGGGCGACCGCCTCGCGATCGGCGCGACGGTCTCGTCGCCCGCGGTTAGTGAGCAATGGCCCGAGTCACATCGCCTGCCGATTCGAGGGCCGTGGGAGGTTCACGTCGTTCCCGGTCCCCACCCGGACGCGTTCGATCCATCGGCGTTTCAGCGCCTCAGCGCTACCGCCTGCCTGGTCACTCCCGCCCTCGATCGGATGGGTATGCGGCTCGACACGCCCGGGCTTCGCCTCGATGCGACTGAAATCCTGACCACGCCAATGACCGCTGGCGCGATCCAGGTGACGCCATCAGGCGGCCTGATCGCCTTGCTGGCCGACCATCCGACGACCGGCGGTTATCCCGTGATCGCGTCCGTGATCACCGCCGACCTGCCGCTTTTGGGGCAAGCCCGACCCGGCGACACCGTCCGCTTTCGCGACGTGGGCCTGGCCGAGGCGGCGCGCCTCTGGCGGCGGCTGTCCGGCTGGCTCGACCTGAGCGCCTGAGCCGATACACTTTTTTGAACGGCCTGACTGGGAAAAGGAGACCGCCCATGCTCAATCACACCATCAACCGCTTCATCGACCGGCAGCGCTGGCTGGAACCGGTCGCCGATTTCCTCCAGAAGGTCGTCGGCGGGAGCTACAAGCTACTGGGGACGCCTGGTCACACGCTGAAAACCTTCGTGCATGGAACCTGGCTAGGCCACCCACTTCACCCGGTGATCACGGACATTCCGATTGGCGCCTGGACGCTGGCGGTGCTGTTCGACATCATCTACCTCTTCAACCGCAGCCAGACCTGGG
>VBDZ01000174.1 GCA_005881215.1 Chloroflexota bacterium
CCTTGGTCACGAAGTCATCAGTTTCACGTCAACCCCGATTCGACCACCCGACTCGGAATTCAAAGAGGTGAAGACATGGTAAGCAGCTATCCGGTTCAATTCGACGTCGACTTCCCCGCCCGCTCACTCGACCGGCTCACGACCGCCTTCCGCATCATCGTCGCCATCCCGATTCTCATTCTGCTTGGCGCCTTGACCAACGACACGGTGCAGGGCGACCATCACACGACGTTTTCGCTGGCGAGCGGCGCCGGCCTCCTCTTCCTGCCACTCTTGCTGATGCTCCTGTTCCGTCAGAAGTACCCCCGTTGGTGGTTCGACTGGAACATCAATGTGCTTCGCTTCTCCAACCGCGTCACGGCCTACCTGGCCCTGCTCGACGATCACTACCCATCGACCGACGAGCAGCAGTCCGTCCACCTCGACTTCGACTACCCCGATGCCCGCCAGTTGAGCCGTTGGCTACCGCTCGTCAAGTGGTTCCTCGTGATCCCGCACTACATCGTGCTCTTCTTCCTCTGGATCGGCGCGGTGGTGGCGGTGATCATTGCCTGGTTCGCCATTCTCTTCACCGGCCGCTATCCCCAGAATCTCTTCCGCTTCGTCGTTGGTGTGCTCCGTTGGAGCAACCGGGTCACGGGTTACGCATTCCTTCTGGTCACCGATCAATATCCGCCCTTCCAGCTCAGCTAATCTCGGGAAAGCCTGAGCCTGAGACTCGTCCGATGAGAGCCGTGGTCTACGACCGCTACGGGCCGCCCGACGTCCTGCGATTGGAAGACGTCGAGCGGCCTGTACCCGGCCCCGACGAAGTCCTGATCAGGGTCCGCGCCACCACGGTCAACCGGTTGGATTGCGCGACTCGCGACGCCAACCGACGCAGTGGCCATGCCATCGCCCTCATCAGCCGCCTTGTCTTTGGTATCCGCCGACCGAGGCGGCGGATCCTCGGCAGCGAGCTCGCGGGAGTGGTGGAAGCCGTCGGCACCAGCGTGAGGGAGTTCACCGTCGGCGACGAGGTGTTCGGCGCGACCGGGATGGGGTTCGGGGCGCACGCGGAGTTCGTCTGCATGCGGGAGAACGCCCGCATTGCGCACAAGCCGGACAGTATGAGCTTCGAAGAGGCGGCGGCGGTCTGCGACGGAGCGTTCAATGCCCTGTCGTGTCTCAGACCGGTGCATCTTGGGAAAGGGCGGACGATCCTGATCTACGGCGCCTCCGGGTCCATCGGCACCGCCGGGGTGCAGCTTGCCAGGTACTTCGGAGCCGACGTGACGGCGGTGTGCAGTACCAAGAACCTCGAACTCGTGAAATCGCTCGGCGCCGACGCGGTAATCGACTACACGCAGGAAGACTTCACCGAAAACGGCCAGACTTATGACGTTATCTTCGATGCGGTCGGCAAGCTCTCGTTCCGGCGGTGCCGAAGCTCGCTGAAGCCGGGCGGCAGCTACCTGGCGACCGACGGCTTCCGGAATCTCCTGTTGGCGCTTCGGCCCTGGAGTGCCGGAGGCAAGAAAGTCAGATTCCCCAGCTCGATGGCGACGAAGAAGGACATTCTCTTCGTCAAGGCACTGATTGAGGGAGGAACGTACCATCCGGTGATCGATCGGCGTTATCCCCTCGAGCAGGTCGTCGACGCGACAAAATACGTGGAAACAGAGCAGAAGACGGGAAACGTCGTCGTGACTCTTAGCTGAGGAGGCCTCATGGCTCGGATCGCCTGGATCGAGGACAGTGACGCAACCGGTGAGGTTGCCGAACTCTACGCCGAGTTGAAGCAAACCTCCATGCGGGGAAACGTTCCCGACATCCTCCGCACAATGAGCCTGCGACCTGACTTTTTGCGCGCCATCAATCAGGCGAGTCGACTGCATTTCACCGACGGCGCGCTCAGCCGAGCTGAGCACGAAATGATCGCCTCCTACGTCTCGGCGCTCAACCGCTGTCATTACTGACTCAGCAGCCATGCCTGGTTCCTGCAGTTGCAGGGGGAGCAGTACTCGCAAGCGGCGGCCGCGCTGCGCGACGGGGACCTCGACGCCGCCGGCCTGACCCCGAAGCACCGACTCCTGCTGGACTTCGTCGAGACGTTGACCCGACACGCGTACCGCATCACCGACGAGCAGGTCCAGCGGCTCCGTGAGGCGAGATGGACGGATGCCCAGATCGCCGAAGCCGTCTATGACGGCGCACTCTTCAACCTCTTCGTGCGCCTCGCGGATGCCTTCGACATCCATCCCGACCCGTCCTTCGATGCCGCGGGGGTGCCTGGGGTCCTGACAGACTCCTAGCTACGTCCCGGGTTGTCGGCCGTTGCGGTCACGAGTGCCGCGTTCGAATGCTGAGCGGAGACATTGTCGATGGTGCACCCGACCGCGGTGGTCGCGTTGTATGGGACGTCCGGCACCACCGGCACCTTGCAACTCCCGATCACCTGTCGCGAGGCCTTGTCCGTCATGGTGAAGGTGATGGTCGATGGCGCCTGGGCGCCGGTCATCCCTCCCAGATTCTTGAGCAGGGCCGAGACGGCACAAGTCGAGCCGCAACCCGAGGTGTCGACCGACACCACGGTGTAGATGGGAGGGAGCGTGGTCAGGTTGGAGAAATCGATGACGTTCGCGGGCGCGGAGATCTTGAAGTCGCGGTTGTAGTTACTGAAGCGCAGGTCACCGTCGCGAATGCCGTCGACGATGACACCATGCTTGAGGCGAACTCGAAGCACCGAAAATGGGGCATCCGCCGCGATGAAGACATCGGCTCGCGGGCCCGACAGATCGATCGCATTCTGGCCATCAACGGAGGCGTGGTCGACGCGTTGCGTAACGGCCTGGCCAAGGAACGTCGACTTGAACAGGTTGCCGTCGGTCAGGTCCGGCAGCTGCGGGACCTGGCCGGCCGACCCCTTCCACCAGCCATTACCCGCCGCCCTGACAAAGCTTCGCGAAAGGAGATCATTGCCCATGTGGGCCGACAAGAACTGTTGCCCGCGAAAATAGGCATTGTTGTTGCCCAGGACGATCGCCTCGAGCTTCACGTTGGCCGTCGAGGCTATCACGTGCGCAGCGCTCGGCCGGCTCACCTGCAGGTCGATCGACCAGTGGTCGGTTCCCTCCGTGTATGACCCCGTGATCTCGAAGCTGGTGGCTGCCACCAGCGTCCCGGCGGCGCCGTTCTCGAGGCTGCGCGTCGTGGGCTGGCCTAGACCGAACGGAAGGTCACACGCCGAGAGCGTCGCGACCACGGCGACCCCGAGCAGGCCTGCCCGAACCCGGCAAGCCGCCTTTGACAGCGAGGGAAGTGCGAACACGATCGTGGGCTGTAACGCCGGGGCGCTTCCAACCGTTACTCGAAGGTGACCAGCGCCAAGCGCCGGGTAGTGCGCCTGTTCGGCCGGGAATACGCCGTGCTGCTCCCCAGCCTGCGCGATCCCCGGCTGCACGTGGCAGCCGTGCTGGGGACGCTGCAGGTGCTGGGCCAGACGGTGCTCGGCTTCCGGCTCTCGGTGGCGCAGATTCTCGTCTGTCTCGCGACCGGCGCCCTGATCGAGTTTGTCGTCGCCTTTTTCAAAGACAAGGCATTGATGTGGCCGGCGAGCGGATTGCTGACCGGTAACAGCGCGGCCTTCATCCTGCGTACGCCCGGCACGCTTCATGGCCAATGGTGGAGCACGCACGGGATCTGGGTTTTTGTTGGCGTGGTTGCCGTCTCGATGGCATCGAAGTACCTGATCCGCTGGCGCGGACGCCACATCTTCAACCCGTCAAACCTCGGCCTGGTCATCGCGTTTGTCGCGCTGGGCCCGCGTTTCACGGAGCCCCAGGATCTGTGGTGGATCCCGATGGGCCCATGGCTGATCGTGACCTATGCGGTCCTGATCGTCGGCGGGCTGCTGATCGCGTGGGAGCTGCGTCTCCTCGGCCTCGAGCTGGGGTTCATGGCAGCGTTTGCGGGGCTGACGGCGCTGGCGCTGGCTGCCGTGCCTGACCATTGCATGGTCGCCAGCTGGCATGTGGCACCGCTGTGTGGATGGGATCTCTGGCCGGTCCTGGTGACCTCGCCCGAAGTTCTCGTGTTCGTATTTTTCATGATCCCCGATCCCCGGACGGTGCCCGACGGTCCAGTCGCGCGGATCGCGTTCGGCATCGTGGTGGCCATTCTGTCGGTGCTGCTCCTCGGCCCAACCACGCTCGAGTTCTGGACGAAGACGGCGATCCTGGCCAGCCTGGTGATCGCCTGTGCCTTGCGCTTCGTGCTCGCCTGGTCGATGGTCCCACTCGACGCGCGAGGCCGGCGCAGGGCGGGGAGGGGTCGCCTCCATTGGCGCCTGCCGGCTGCGCTCGCCATCGCCCTGGTATTTGCGGGAACCGTTCCGGTAGCGGCCGATCTGTCGACCCACAGCCCGGAGCCGGCCGCCGGTCTGGCGGATGGGTCGACGCCCACCCTGGCGCTCGCCGTCGGTGCCGGACCGGCCATCGGGGGCTGGGTTGTGAGTTCGGCCGGCGCGGCGCTGCCACCGCCCACCAATTCGGGGCCCGCCGCGGCATCGGCCCCGGTATGGATCCTGCCGTCCATTCCAACGGTGACGGTAGCCTCGAACGTCAGCGCCTTCGACCAGTCCGCGCCCAAGAACGCTGATAAGTGGGCTCGCGACGTGGTGCTCGACCTGGTCATCGAATCCGAGGCGCGCCGGGCGCACGACTTGCAACTGGCCGGCACCGGGGCGACGGGTGACGCATTGAAAGAATTCGTCGACGTGGTCAACCAGGACATCGGCTCTGGAAAGATCATTCAGAAGACCTACAGCTTCGACAAGGTCAGCCTCAACCTGTTCTTGCCGAAGTTCAGTTCCCAGGCGTCGCGACTGGTCGGCGTCACCTTGACCGGGACCTCGACCTTCATCACCAGGGATGCGTCCGGCAACATGCTCTCCCAGAGCAGTACGCCCTATTCGAAGAGCTGGGGCCTGGATACCTCCTCGAGCGGCAGCCACCAGGTCATCATCAACGACTACACGGACCTGGCCCCAGCGCCCTGAGTCGCTAAGGTGTGGGAACTGGCGTCGGGCTGGCCGTGGGTGTCGGCGTTGGCGTAGGAGTAACCGGTGGGCTCGGTGAGGCCGTGGTGGTCGGGGCCGGAGTTACGGGTGCCGGCCCGCCGGCCCGAGGTGGCCGGGTCGCCGTTGCAACCGAACGCTTCGGGCTTGGGACGGGGGGAAGTGTCGCGGCCGCCCTCGGGCTGGGCGATGCATCAAGTAGTAGCGCGGGCGTGATGGAGGCTTGGGTCTGGGTTAGCGGCGCAGGCGATGGCGCGACCGAACGCTGTCGCGCATTGAAATAGACAACGCCGAATCCGATCACGAGCACCACGAGTACAGCGCTCGCCGCCACCTCGCCGGGCGCAAATATCGATTTGATGAAAGTGGTGAAAGCCTTTCGGCTCATCGGCCCTCCTTGACCCGCGCATGATGGGGGTCAAAGTCGGTGTTCTCCCCATAAGGGAGCCGGGGTATCGCTCACGGATTGTAACGCCGTTTGGCGATGCTCGAGGGTAGTGGGACTGGTAGGAAAGATGAGCGCAGGCCCGCCCCTGACCCTCCCCCGCGTGGCGGGGGAGGGATCGGGCGAAGGGAGCGAAGCAGATCAGCTCGCCTTGTCGGCGAACTCGTTCGTATACGTCTCGCTCAAGTTGGCGCTCTTGCCCTTGAAGCTCGAGACGAACTTCTGCTCGATGTTCAGCACGGTCTGCGGGCCGGCTGCCGGCATCTTGCAATCGGTGCCGAAGATGGATAGCTGGTTCTGCAATGCGGCGATATAGAGGTCGCGGCTCGGCACGATGTAATCGGCCGGCATCTTGTCGGCGATCTCGCTGGCAGTGTGGGCCTTCATCCACTTGAGGGTCTTGACGTAGACGTTGACCAGGCGCTGGGCGACATCCTTGTGGCTGTTGACCCAATCGTTCTTGGCGAAGATGCCAATGAAGGGATAATCGCCGCCGAGCGCCGCGCGGGTGGACTGCGGCGTGCGAAGGTCGATCAATACCTTGGCGTCGCCGCTCTGCAATAGCCGCGTGATGGTGGGCTCGGTCGTCATGCCGGCGTCGATGGTGCCGTTCTTGATCGCCGCGATGAAGGTGTTGCCGGCGCCCACCGCGACGAACGACGCGTCACTGCCGCCATAGCCCGCCTTGCCCAGTAGCGCCAGGCTGATCGTGTGCGTGCCGGAGCCGATGTCGGTGACACCCAGCTTCTTTCCCTTGAGATCCGCCGCCGACTTGATCGAGCCGGCTTTGCTGCTGGCGACCATCTCCGCCTCGCCAGGTGCGATCCCGAACTGGCAGATGGTCTCGATCTTCTTTCCGAGCGCGTTGAGCTCCACCGGGTGGCTGTAGGCGCCTGAGCCGGCGTCGACGTTGCCGGCGACGACTTCGAGCTCGGTTCCCTGGCCTGAACCCTCGTCGACGAGCGTCACATTGATCTTCTCCTGGTCGAAGTAGCCGAGCTGCTTGGCGAGCATGTTCGGCAGATAGATCTGCTTGTTGAGGCCGCCGACCATGATCTTGAGGTCGACGGGTTGCATCGCACTGCCCGACGTACTCGTTCCCGACGCGTTGTTCGCCGTCCCGCCACAGGCGGCCAATGTGACCATCGCCGCCACCGCCGAGACCGCGTTCCGACTGATTTCGTGCATCGACTGTTTCTCCTCCCTAGATTGGTATTTCGCCGCTGACTCGACTGGGTCGCCACTTGATGAGCCGGTTTTCGAGCGCGCTGATGAGTCCCTCCGCGATCAGGGCGAGTACTGCCAGGACGAACATGCCCGCGAACACACCGTTGACGTCGAAGGTGTGCCCGGCGTTGTAGATGAGTTGGCCGAGGCCTGCGGTGGCTCCAAAGAGCTCGCCGACCACGGCGCCGACGATGGCCAGCCCAAAGCTGATGTGGAGGCTGGCGAGAATCCAGGTCATGGCCGACGGGATGATGATCTCCGTCGTCAGCCGGCGGTTGTCGGCGCCCAGGATGCGCGCGTTGGCGATCAGGTTCCGGTCGACCTCGCGGACACCCTGGAACGCGTTGAAGAAGACGACGAAGAACACGAGCACCACCGCGGTCGCCGCTTTGCCCCAGAGCGATAGTCCGAACATGACCGCAAACAGCGAGCCGAGCACGACCCGCGGAATGGCATTGGCGCCCTTGATGAAGGGCGACAGCACTTCGGCCAGCACCTCGATGCGACCGAGAAGGATGCCGAAGACGACGCCGAGCGCCGCACCGATAAGGAAACCGACTACCGCCTCTTGCATCGTCACCGCGGCCTGGAGCCACAGGGGTCCGAGCGCCGTACCCTCGGTGATCCACGTCCAGAGTCGCTGCACGACGCCGGACGGTTGCCCGACGAAGAAGGGGTCAACCCAGTTCAGCCGGGTGGACAATTCCCAGCTGCCCAGCCAGAGGATGGTAAATGCCACCCGCAGCGCATAGATGACAAGCCGGCGCCGGCGCGCCGCGGCAGCGCGACGGGCCGACAGCTCGGAGTCGATCGAGGCGCTTGCCGCCGTTGGGGTGGCCAGCGCGCCGGTCGCGCCATCCTGCGTACCGACGCTGTCGAACGGCGGCGCGCCTCCCTGCGCGCTCACTTCAGACCGCTGCTGCGTGCTTCTGACGCTCATAACTCACCAACACCTCATCGCGAAGCTGACTCCAGATGGCCTCGTAGATCTGGGCAAAGCGAGGCTGGAACCGAATCTCGGCGACGTTGCGCGGCCGCGGCAGGTCGACGGCAAACGTGCCCTTCACCGTTCCGGGACCCGCCGTCATGACCACCACGCGATCGGCAAGCGCGATCGCTTCCTCGAGGTCGTGCGTCACGAAGACGACCGACGCCGACGTCGCTGCCCAAAGCGCGAGCAGCTCGTTTTCCATCAGCGTGCGCGTCTGCACATCCAGCGCGGAAAACGGCTCGTCCATCAGCAGGATGCGCGGGTTGTTGATCAGGCTCTGCGCCAGGCCGACGCGTTTGCGCATCCCGCCAGAGAGCTGGTGCGGATAGCGGTCTTCGAAACCAGACAGGCCCACCCTCGCGATCCATTGCTGGGCCTGCTTGTTGGCGTCTCCCGTGGAGGCGCCGCCATAGCGCGGTCCGGCAGCGACGTTGCCCAGCACTGTCTTCCACGGGAAGACCGCGTCGCCCTGGAAGACGTAGCCGATGCCGTCGGGAATGCCGCTGACTGGCTGCCCGGATACCAGGACCTCGCCGGCGCTGGCCCGCTCCAGCCCCGAAACCAGCGCCAGCGTCGTCGATTTTCCGCACCCGGTTGGACCGACGACAGCGCAGAACTCGCCGGGAGCCACCTCCATGCTCAAATCGCGGATGGCCGTGTAGATGCCGCCCTTCGGCGTGGCAAATCGCTTGGTCACTTTGCGCAGCTCGATTCCGGCTCCCGCCATCCCAGGCCACGGTAAATGGGCCGGATGGCCACTGAATAGCCTTGCGGAGGTTGCGATCGTTCTGGTCGTTATGGTCGGCCCCTTTCGCGACGATCACCCGATACGATGAGACCGGTGGCGAGACTGCGACTCAGCCTGGCGTCGCGCATCCTGGCGTTCCAGCTGGCGATCATCCTGGGAGCGCTGGTGATCGGCGTGGTGGTGACCATCGGCATCGAGCGTGCCGGCCTCGACTCCCAGTACGAACAGCGCGCCTTGACCCTGGCGCGGCAGGTCGCGGCCATGCCATCCGTGCGGGACGGCCTTAAAGACTCAGACCCATCGCGCACGCTTCAGCCGCTGGCGGAGGGCATGCGCCAGGCCGCCGGGGCAAGCTTCATCGTCGTCGCCGGCCCCGATGGGACGCGCTATTCTCATCCGAATCCGGCGTTGATCGGCAAGAAAATCGACGAAAGCCCGGAAGCCGTGCTGGCCGGCAAACCGTACGTCGGGGTCCAGCAGGGAACGTTGGGAATATCCGCCCGCGGCAAGGCTCCGATCGTCGATGGCAGCGGCCGGGTCATCGGGATCGTTTCCGTCGGCTTCCTCGAGACCACCCTCTCCCAGCAGCTGATGAACGATCTGGGCCGGTTCGCGCTGTATCTGCTGGTTGCGGTGGCGTTCGGTGTGGCCGGCTCCCTGCTGCTGACCCGCCACCTCAAGCGTCAGACCTTCGGGCTCGAGCCGCAAGAGATCGCGACGCTGCTGGAGCAACGGGAGGCGAGCCTGCACGGGATTCGTGAAGGCACCGTTGCCACCGACCTGGAAGGACGCATCACGCTGATCAACGACGAGGCGCGGCGACTGCTCCGGCTTCCCGAACAGCTCGAGGGCCGGCCGCTTCTCGACGTTCTCCCACCGGGCCGGGTGCGCGATGCGCTCGGCGGCGAAGTCACCACCGCGGACGCGGTGGTGCTGGCGGCCGACCGTGTGCTGGTGGTCAGCCGCATGCCGGTTGTGGTGCGCGGTCGCACGATCGGTTACGTGGCCACCTTCCGGGATCGCACCGAGCTGGAAGGTCTGGTGCGCGAGCTCGACAATGCCCGCAGCGTCAGTGAAGCGCTCCGGGCTCAGGCGCACGATTTCTCGAATCGCCTGCACACGATCGCCGGGCTGGTCGAGCTGGGCCGGCTCGAGGAGGCGATCCAGCTGACCACGGAATCATCGGGGGTGTCCCAGGAACTAACCGAGTCACTCCTCGAGCGGGTCGGCGATCCGGTGCTGGGCGCCCTGTTGCTGGGCAAGTCGGCGGTCGCGACCGAGCGCGGTGTGCAGTTCCGTCTGTCCCCCGACAGCCGGCTCGATGGCGATGCCGGTCATCCGCGCGACTTGATCACCGTCGTCGGCAACCTGATCGACAACGCCCTGGACGCCGTCGCCGCCTCGCCCAATGGCGGCCCGCGCTGGGTCGAGGTTTCGATCCGTCAGGAAGGCGGCGAGGTCGTGATCAAGGTTCACGACTCGGGTCCGGGCATCACCGTGGACGATAGCGAGCAGATCTTCTCGGAGGGGTACACGACAAAGGCCGCCGCGCCCGGGTCGCGGCGTGGCCTCGGATTGGCCCTGGTGAAGCAGGTCGCCGCCCGCCGCGGCGGGCAGGTAACGGTCGTCAATCGGGGCGGCGCCGTCTTCACCGTCCGGCTGCCGCTCGACTCGAAGCCTGCGCCGATGGTGACACCGGCATGATTCGCACCCTGATCGTCGACGACGATTTCCGGGTCGCCGACCTGCACCGCGCGTACGTCGAGAAGGTGGCGGGCTTTTCCGTAGTCGGCCAGGCGGGCACCGGCGCTGAAGCCCTTCGCCTGGTGGCGACCACCCGGCCGGATCTCTTGCTGCTCGACATCTACCTGCCGGATATGTCGGGGCTCGAGGTGATGCGCACTATCCGAGAGGCCGGCGCCTCGCGGGTCGACATCATCGCCATCACGGCCGCCCGCGACGTCCAGAGTCTCCGCTCGGCAATGCACGGCGGTGTCGTCCATTACCTGATCAAGCCGTTCCGTTTCGCGGCGCTGCAGGAGAAGCTGCAGACCTATGCGGCGATGCGGCAACGGCTGGCGCAACTATCCGAGGCGGATCAGCATGCCGTCGACACGCTTTATCACATCCTTCGCCAGGGGAGCACCGAGGCGCTGCCCAAGGGGTTATCCCGACCCACGCTGAACCTGGTGCTGCGGATCCTGCAGGAGTCCAGCCGTGACCTTGCCGCCACCGAGGTGGCGGATCTCGCCAGCCTCAGCCGGGTGACCGCCCGGCGTTACCTTGACCACCTCGTGCATTCGGGACGCGTCGAGCTGGTGATGCGGTATGGGTCGCCCGGCCGGCCCGAGCACCGGTATCACCTGCTCGGCGCCAGCCTGCCCGCTCGCTGAGCTGAGCAGCATTCCTATATGTGGCAACGCGAATCACCGATTGTATGTTTGAACCTATTGACTATTTGAGCCAGTAGGGCTAGCGTTTTTCGTGTTTGACGGGCCGCCGAGAGTGCGAACGCCGTGCTGATGGCGTACCAGGGGAGCACCGAGGCGGGGACGGCCGTCGCCGACGCGATCTTCGGCAATCAATCTCAGCGGCAAATTGTCGGTGACCTGGCCATCCGACGCGGCCGCCCCGGGTGGCGACTTCCAGACCGGCGCTCCGTCGCCGCTTGGCGATGAGCCGAAGTTCTTCGACCAGTTGCCCGGCACCAACTCGGGACAGGGATCCGGCTACAACCCGCTCTATGCCTTCGGGTTCGGGCTCTCCTACACCGGGAGCCTATCGCGTCCAGGTTGGCAGCATGATGTCGGACTTCACCGTGAGCTAAGCACGACAGTCGGGGGAGGCGTGCGGCGCCTCCTCCGACCCTCACCTCGACACGTCCCACCAGAAGGTCGCCAGGGCGCGCGGCTCGGTCGACAAACGCCAGAGTCCATCGCGCTCCGCGACGTGCTGCGTGACGACGGCGCGGACCTCGGCTTCGCGAGTGCGATCGAGACAGACGGTGCGGCGCATCCACGAAACCAGGTCCTCCAGGTTCGGGAAGCCGCCGCGCTGCTCCGATTCCCACAACTCGACGTTCGGCTCGATACCGCTTTCGCGGATCACCGCCAGCGCATCCTGCCAGCCCGGGCCGTTCGGTCGGTCCAGGTTCCAAAAGTGCCGCCAGAGGATCTGCTCCAGCGGCCGATTCCGCGGATGAGAGCGGGTGATTTCGATCACCACCCGATGCGTCGCCGCCTGATTGAGCGCCGCAATGAACGGCACCAGGTCGGCGACGTTGTAGACCACGTGGCCACAGACCACCACGCCTGCCCGACCCGCCCGATTCGCAACCTCCGGCCAGCGGCCGACGATCGTGACGTCGGCCGGGCTGTTCTCGAGCATTGCCGGCGCGCTATCCACCGCGACGATGCGTTCGGCGGGCGGGCGGAGCGGTAGCGACATGGCACAGCGGCCCGCGCCAACGTCGATCACCGTGCTGCCCGCCGCCACCACCTCAAGAGCGCGCTGATGCGATGGCGTGAGATCGGCTTGCCGATTTTCGAACAGTGCCACCGGAAGGGCCCAGGGATCCTCCTGGGCCTGGGCGAGGATCCAGTCCGGGATCGCCCACGACGCAAGGGCGTCGCTCCAGCGAGCGGCAGCGTCGAGCGCCCGGCTCATCAGCAGACGGTAGTAGATCCGGGACAGACGCTAAGCGAGTTGGCAGGCGGAGCGGCGCCGTGAGGCGCCCTAGAATGCACTGATGGCACGCGTGTCACCCGAGGAATTCCCTGAGCCCGCCGTCGACGCTGCGCTGGCTGACCGGGCCGGACAGCGCAATGCGGTCCTGGCCGGCGGGTGTTTCTGGTGCGTCGAGGCCGTTTACAAGAACCTCGACGGGGTCTTAACGGTCAAGTCCGGGTATGCGGGCGGTTCCGCCGATACCGCGGACTATGAAACCGTGTCGACCGGGACCACGAACCACGCCGAGTCGGTCGAGGTTGTGTACGACCCGGGCCGGATCACCTACGGCCAGATCCTCAGGGTCTTTTTCTCCATCGCGCACGATCCGACGCAGCTCAACCGCCAGGGACCCGATACGGGCCGGCAGTACCGCTCGGCGATCTTCTACGCCGACGATGAGCAGAAGCGGGTGGCCGAGGCCTATATCGATCAGTTGAACAAGGCCCACATCTTCGACCGGCCGATCGTCACCGAGGTCGTGCCGCTGGAGGCCTTCTTCGAAGCTGAGACCTATCACCAGGACTATGCGGCGCGCAATCCGTCGAACCCGTATATCGTCATCAACGCGCAGCCCAAGGTCAGCAAGCTTCGGTCGTATCAGGCGTCCAGGGAAAAGTCCGCAACCGCCGGGTAGTCAGCCGGTCGTCGGTGGGCGGCCGGGGGCGTTACCCATCGGCGCTTGAGAGCGTTCCGGTTCAGGTGGTCGCCCTGAGCCGGCACAACGACGCGGATGGCCTTTAAAGCCCTGGCTCGCGGACTCGGCGCGGGGCGAAACGCCTGGCTGAAGGTACTCTTCGACCATGCCCCGCCACGGCCCCTGGCTCCGCGTATCCGCTACAACGTTCACGATGAGGGCGGCATCCACGACTACGGTCGGGTGGCGACGATCCTCCGTGGTTTGGGCACGAACCTGTCAGAGCTCGGCCGCGAGGACGACGCCGCCGGTCCACGCGGACCACTACCCTGGGTCCAGTCGGTTCAGCTCCCCTTCCTATGGATCTATAGGCGGCGCGACGCCACCATCAGCGTGATGGGGACCAACATCTACCCAGAGGACATCGAGACCCTGATTTATCGCGAGCCAAGGCTGAGCGCCGCGGCACACTCCTTTAGCCTCTCGGTCGTGACCGACGCGAGCGCCACACCACGCCCCGGTATCGCGCTCGAGCTCAATGCTGGATTTCGCGCCGATCCCGCCTGGCTCGATCGCCTGGCCGGACAGTTCCAGGCAGGGCTGGCAGGGCTCAATCTCGACTACAGGGCCGCACTGACCGAGTTTCCCGCCGCCATGGCTCCGATTGTCGAGGTCTACGAGCTCGGGCAGGGCCCGTTTCGATTCGATGCGGGCCGAATCAAGCAACGGCGAATCATCGCCTAGCCAGGCCTCCGACCGTGAACCCACACGTCCGATACGCGGCCATAACGGCCGCACTGATGAGCGCCGCGATTCCCCTGGGGACGGCCCTGAGACACCGCTACGGACCTGCGGCAGCGGCGCGCTTTACAGCCGGCATGAGCGCCAGCGTGATCGCTCAGCAATCTCTTGTCGGCCTGGTCCTGCGACGCGATGGTTCGCCACGTGACCCACGCCGGCGACGTGCCCTGAGCCCGGTCGATGCGATCACGCTGAGCCGCGGTGGCGCCGCGGCGCTGATGGTTGGTCTCTTGACCTCGGGTATCAGAGACCGTCGCGGACGAGCGGGATGGCTCGGCTGGACCACGCTGCTCTACGGCGCGATCGTCAGCGACTGGCTTGACGGCCCGATCGCCCGGCGTCTGGGAACGAGCGAGCTGGGCGCGACGCTCGACATCGAAGCCGACTCCTGGCTGACGCTCTCAACCAGCGCCGTCGCTGTGGCCGCCGGCGGTCTGCCGGCCTACGTCGTGGCGCCGCCCATTCTGAGGTACGTCCGGCTGGCCGCACTGCGACGTATCGTTCCGTATCGAGACCTCGTATCGGGTGATCCGCTCTGGACCCGTCACGTGGGGATGGCGCAGATGATGTTGTACATCGGCCAGCTGGTCACCCTGAGCTTGATGTCATGGCGCAGGCTGAACGCCCGGTTGAGGTTCCATCGTGAATCGGGATGACGAGGTTCCGGCTGCGCCGATCGCCGAGGTGATCGGCTGGCTGGCCTTCGTGTTGTTCGTCGGCGTGATCTGGAGACTGAGGCACGTGCTCGATCGAGGCTCTCATGAGCATTGATCCGATGCGCCCGGGAGGTCGGCTGCGTCGGGCGAGCTGGCTCATCCTCCCCGTTGTCCTTGGGGGCCTCGGGCATGTGGCGGTGCTGAAAACCGATTTCCTCAGCACCCTGGCCGCCCCGCTCGACGGCGGCGCGACGTGGCGGGGTCGCCCACTATTCGGAGCCAACAAGACCTGGCGCGGGGTCATCGTCATGACCACGCTGACGGCAATCGCCGCTGGGCTCCAGGGCGAGCTCGCGCGGCGGCGCCACTGGACGACTGAATTGACGGTGCGGCGGTCGGACCGAGTCAGTGCCTGGACAGCCGGCGCCATCTGTGGCGTCACCTATTGCGTCGCGGAGCTGCCCAACAGTTTCGTGAAACGGCGGCTGGGGATCTCGCCTGGTGCGCGCGCGATCAAGCGTGGCCACCTTCAATACCTGGTGGATCAGGCCGACTCGGTCGCCGGCTGCGTGATTCCGCTGCGCCTGCTCTACCGCGCGAAGCCCGATGAGCTCGTCACGGCTTTTGTCCTGGGGCTCACGATCCACATCGTCGTCGACGCCGCTAGAGCCTGAGCCACTGTTCGCCGAGAAACCCGGCGACCACTGGAATGACGAGGTTGTCCAGTCCAAAGCCGAGCGCTGCCTCTATCCCGGTTAGCACGGCGGCCGCCCCGGCAATGGCGAGAATCGTGCCGGTGCCCGCCCCCGAAGCAAAGGCGATCCCAAGCGTGACGGCGACGCCGAAGAAGGTCAAACTGCCGAGGACGCTCTTTCGTCCACCGGGCACCCGCCAGCTCGCGCTGTTCAACCGCTGTCCGACCACGCTGGCGGCCGGATCCGCGAACGCCAGCACCAGCGCGGCGTACGAGAACGCGGCAGGGTGGGACCAGAGCGCGATGGCGGCGATGCCCAAACCAATGGGAAAGGCGATGGCTCCCAGCGTGAATCGATCGACGGCATGCACGCTCTGGAGCCAGCCGGATACCCGGGTCCAACCGAGGATGACCGTGAACGCGACCGCCAGGGCGACGACCTCGCTGAGGCGGAGATAGGAGGGGAAAAGCGCGGTGGTTCCGGCACCGACGACGTGCACGAAGCGCCGGGTGGTTTCCGCCGCCAGGCCGCGTCGCCGCGCAGCTTCGGCCAGCGCAAAAAGGCCGAGGAGCGCGAGCGCCGTTCCGAGAACAGGCAAAACCCTCATGACAGGTCCGTGGCGGGCTCACGTTTCATTGGGGAGTTGGCAAAGCTGGTGCGTCCCGAGATCGGCTGGCTCGGTGAGCTGGCGGTCGATGAGGCGAACGTCGTGCCGAGCGGCGGCCGGCTGATCCCGTGGATGCCGCTGGTTGACGCCCATGGCGTCGATCGAGCCTACACCTGGGACGGGATCGGCGCCCCCTGGTTCGTCCAGGTCAAGATCAGCGGCTTCACCGATGACGAGGGACGCCACCGGTGGGCGCTGCGAGCCGGCTCATTTGCGGCCTACGACCGATTCGCGGTTGTCCTTGGCATCTTTCATCCCAAACCACCGCGAATTGGCGAGGTGTTCTGGCGGATCGACTCCAGACTCATTCGAAAACTCGCTCGCCGTGAGTACGACGCGGCATTGCGGACCGATGTCTATCGCCTGGACGCGTCACCCACCCACCAGGACCGGCTCGCCCCGTACCGCCTGACCCGCGATGAGCTGTGGAAGGGGTTTGCGCCGCGCGGTCCACTCCTTGCCACGACCCGGCAGACGCTCCCCGTGCTACGAATCGACATGGGCGGCATGTACGAGTTCGCCCTGTTCACCGAGCTCCTGCGGGGGAACCACAAGGACTTGCTGCTGTTTCGACCCGCGTTCGACATCAAGGGCCGCGACCTTCTTGTCCAGCTCGTCGGCTCCCCGCACGCGCTGTTCCTGCAGATCAAAGGAACGGCAGTGCGCTTGGGAACGGACGGCATCCGTTTCCATCTACGCCGCAACACCTTCGTGCCGGCCGACGACTTCCTGTGTGCCTTCGAGTTCTGGGATCGCCGTCGCGCATCTCGCTTTGCCGAGTCCTGGCTGGTTCCGTCGGTCGAACTGGCCCGGCGAACGGCGCATCAGCGCGATGCCGGGTACCTTACGGTTGACGCTCACCTCGACCCGTCGCGTGACCGTTGGGCCGAGTTCCGGCATCCGGTCGAAGATCAGGCCGAGGTGTTGCGGCGGGCCCTCCACGAACTTCGCGCGGTGGCCTGAACTGGCCTAGGCTTCCTTCCGCCGCGTATCGGCCTTGCCGATTCGGGTCCCATGCACAATCTCGGCGGTCTCCCGGACCAGGGTGGCATACTCGCTGGCTTCGACTGCCGGGTGTGTTCGCGCGACGAATCCCAGCGTCTTGCAGAGGGCGTCGATGCGATGCAGCGTTCTCGGATCCTCGGTCTCACCGATGACGAGCAAGTCGTACTCATTGCCCAGGACGTTGAATACCGACAACA
>VBDZ01000175.1 GCA_005881215.1 Chloroflexota bacterium
CGATTCGCACCCTGAGCTTCGATGCCGAGCAGGCCAAACTCCTCAAGAGCTTTTCCTTCCTCACTGCCAAGCCCGTACTGTACGTCGCCAACATCGGTGAGGACCAGATCGGCAAGGAGTCCCCCGAGCTGCAAGCCCTCCGCGGCGAAGCAGCCGCCGAGCATGCCGAGGTCATCCCGCTGTCTGCGCGACTGGAGGCGGAGATTCGTGAGCTGCCGGACGAGGAGGCTGCGGTGTTCCTCCAAGACGCGGGTCTGACAGAGGCGGCGCTCCCGACCTTCATCCACGCCGCCTATCGATTACTGAATCTCGTGACGTTTCTCACCGCTGGCGATCCTGAGGTACGGGCCTGGACGGTTCGTCAGGGGTCGAAGGCGCCCGAGGCGGCCGGGGTGATCCACAGCGATATCGAGCGGGGCTTCATCAAAGCCGAAATCGTCGCCTACGATGACCTGATCGCGGCCGGTTCATACGCCGCGGCCCGCGAGCGAGGCAAGGTCCGGCTCGAGGGGCGCGACTACGTCATCAAGGACGGCGATGTCTGTCTTTTCCGATTCAATGTCTGAACCCGGCTGGCGGCTCCTGGTCGACCCGCCCGCGAGCGGGGCCTGGAACATGGCCATCGACGAGGCGTTGCTCGAGGGGGTCGCGGCGGGCCGCTCACCGGCAACGCTGCGCTTTTACACCTGGACGCCGGCGTCCCTTTCGCTCGGGTACTTTCAATCGTTCGGCATCGTGGACGTCGACAGCTGTCGGGCTCGCCGCATTGACATCGTTCGCCGCCCGACCGGCGGACGCGCCATTCTTCACGATCGCGAGCTCACCTACAGCGTGACGCTCCCGGCCTCTGTCCTGGGTCACGACGCCGGCATCGTGCCCTCGTACCACCGCTTGAGTCTGGCGTTGCAGGCCGGCCTCCAGGATCTCGGAGTCCCGGCGACGCTGGCGCCCCTGGAGAGCGGGCCGGCCGTCGTCGATCCGGGCCCGGTCTGTTTCGACCGGCCTTCCGCCCATGAGATCCTGCTGGGCGGCCGGAAGCTGGTGGGCAGCGCTCAGGTGCGGCGCGGGGGCGCCCTGCTGCAGCACGGCAGCATCGTGATCGAGCCGCAGATTGACAAGCTCCTCGCCTGCCTCAGGCTGGATGGCACGGATCCCGTCGAAGAGAAGCGACGGCTTGCGGAGGCCGTTGCCGGCCTGGCTGAGATTGGTGACCTCGATCCGGACCGGATCTCGGCCGCGATCGCCGCCGCCTTCGGCCGGCAGTTTGGCGTCGGCGTCACTCCGGGGCACCTGAGGGACGAAGAACTCGCGGCCGCGACCGACCTCGCCCGGTCGAAATATCAGTCGGCCGACTGGACGGAGCGGCCGCTCCCTGAGATGGCGGGAAAAACAACAAGGACCAGATGAGGAGGGGCATTGCAGCGGCGATGGCAGGACGGCTGCAGGATCTGGCCCTTGTTGGCTCGCGGCTTCGGGTACGCTATATCTTGTACCCGGGGCCGTTTGTACCACAGCCCATTGGACGTGTCAAGCGCTTATCCACGTTCGCGCTAAACTGCCATCCGCGAAGATAGGCATGGCCCGAAAGCACAAACGCTCGCAGCTCAAAAAGCCCCAGCGCGGATCGTCAGGAGCAAGTCGCGCGTCCCGGCCCGCTGGCCTTCCACCGGTGGCCGGTGCCCAGCCAGGCCAGGCCGGCCAGCCCGATCAGCCGGTCCAGCCGGCGCAACCGGCCCCAGGCCGCCTTCCAGTGCAGCGGCCGCTGCCCCGACCGGCTCGCGGGCGGCAGCCGGCCGGTCCCCTGCCGGCGCAGGAAGCGGCCATTCCGCTCGATCGGGTCCCCTACTTCAGGGCTGATCTCCGAAGGATCGCGATCACGGCCGGACTCATGTTTGTCCTGCTGATCGTGGGGTCGATCGCGCTCCGCGGTCTGCTCCAGGCGTGACCTTTTCCCGGCAAGCAAGAAACCCGATCGCGTAACCGTTCTGGCACAAGGCGATAACAACCTGCCAGGAGGTATTCGTGTTCGATAAGAGATCCCCGCGCGAAGCTGCTCCCATCGTCGCTGAGACGGTGTTGAGCAACCAGATCAAGCTCGAAGGCCGGCTGCAGTCGACCTCCAACATCCGCTTCGATGGCGAAATGAATGGCGACCTGACCACCGAGGGCGACCTGTCGGTCGGTGAGCATGGCCGCGTCAAGGGCAATGTCAGCGGCCGCAATGTCGTGGTCGGTGGCTCGATCCACGGCAACGTCAGCACCTCGGGTCGCCTCGAGATCCTGGCGACCGGCAAGGTGTTCGGCGACATCGTGGTCGGCTCGCTGATCATCGACGAAGGTGGCATCCTTCGTGGGAAGAGCGCCGTCCACGGCGAAGAGGCGCATGCCTCGGTCGTTTCGGTCGGCGTTCGCACCGAGGTGGCCGCCGCCGCCGCGTAGCCGTCGGGTTTCATTCGTTAACAGGGCCTGGAGGCGTCCGGGCCCTTTTTGTTTTCGCCGATACTTACTTTCGTGCTGATCGGCGGCGATCCGACCCAATTCGTCATCAACGCCCTCTACCTGATTCCGGCGCTGCTGGTCGGGCTGATCGGGCACGAGTTCGCCCACGCCGCCGTCGCCGTCGCCCGCGGCGACCAGACGCCGCGAATTGACGGCCGGATCTCCCTGAATCCGAGCCATCATCTCGATCCGCTTGGCACCATCGCGATCTTCCTGATCGGCTTCGGCTGGGCGAAACCGGTGCGGATCAATCCGGCCCGGATGCGCCGCCCGCTCGACGCTGCCCTGGTCGCCCTGGCGGGCCCGCTGGCCAACCTGGTGATCGCCTTCCTCCTGGCCATCCCGATCAAGCTGGGGTTTCTCGCCGGGAGCTTCGACCCCTCCTCGCCCCCCTGGCGCCTGCTCCAGGTCGCGTTCACCCTCAATATCGTGCTGGCGGTCTTCAACCTCATCCCAGTGCCGCCGCTCGATGGTTACAGCTTCTTGTCGTCCGTCTTCCGGCGGCGATTCCCGGAATTCTTCTTTCGGATCGACAGCAACCGGCAGGCCATCATGCTGGTCCTGGTGCTCGTCTTGCTCGTAAGCAGCTTTGTCGGAGTCAGCATTCTTCGATTTATCTACGCGCCGGTCGCACAGTTCATCCTGGCTCTGCCGCCGTTCCCGATCGGAGGTTGAGGGTGGACACCCTGCGGGCGCTACCCAGCGTTCACCAGCTGCTCGAAGAAGAACGGGCGATCAACTTGATTGGCGCTCACGGCCGGCCCCTCGTGCGCTTTGCAATCCAGCGAGTGCTGGATGAGGAACGCCAGCGCGGTGCCATGACCGAGCCGGCGATCCGCTGGACGCGGATCGAGGCGACTATCCAGACCCTGCGCCGGCCGCGGCTGCGGCCGGTGATCAACGCCACCGGCGTGATCCTGCACACCAACCTTGGACGGGCACCCCTCGCGGCGGCGGCGGCCAATGCCGCGGCCCACGTGGCGGCGCGCTACTCGACGCTCGAGTTCGATCCCCAGACAGGCCGGCGCGCCAGACGTCATGACCTGGTGGCCGACACGCTCCGACATCTGACCGGCGCCGAGGCGGCGGCGGTTGTCAACAATTGCGCCGCCGCGGTGCTCCTGATGTTGACGGCGCTGGCCAGGGGCAAGGAAGTGATCGTCGCCCGCGGCGAGCTGGTCGAGATCGGCGGCGGCTTTCGGATGCCGGATGTGATGCGCCTCTCCGGGGCGCGAATGGTCGAAGTCGGCACCACCAACCGCACCCGGATCGAGGACTACATCCAGACCCTGCGCCGGCCGCGGCTGCGGCCGGTGATCAACGCCACCGGCGTGATCCTGCACACCAACCTTGGACGGGCACCCCTCGCGGCGGCGGCGGCCAATGCCGCGGCCCACGTGGCGGCGCGCTACTCGACGCTCGAGTTCGATCCCCAGACAGGCCGGCGCGCCAGACGTCATGACCTGGTGGCCGACACGCTCCGACATCTGACCGGCGCCGAGGCGGCGGCGGTTGTCAACAATTGCGCCGCCGCGGTGCTCCTGATGTTGACGGCGCTGGCCAGGGGCAAGGAAGTGATCGTCGCCCGCGGCGAGCTGGTCGAGATCGGCGGCGGCTTTCGGATGCCGGATGTGATGCGCCTCTCCGGGGCGCGAATGGTCGAAGTCGGCACCACCAACCGCACTCGGATCGAGGACTACGAGGGCGCGATCACGCCCCGAACCGCGGCGATTCTGAAGGTGCACGCCAGCAACTTTCAGGTGGTCGGGTTCACCGAGAGCGTCGAGCTCAAGCCCCTCGCGGCCCTCGCTCATCAGCGCCAACTGCTTCTGCTGCACGACCTCGGAAGCGGCTCACTGATCGAAACCACGGCCTACGGACTGGCAGCGGAGCCACGCATCCAGGACAGCCTGCAGTCGGGCGTCGATCTGGTCGCGGCCAGTGGAGACAAAATGCTGGGCGGCCCCCAGGCGGGTCTCTTGCTCGGTCGGGCCGAGCTCGTCGAGCGCGTGATGAAGCATCCATTGGCGCGCGCGGTGCGGGTCGACAAGCTGACCATCGCGGCCCTGACCGCCACGCTCGACCTCTACCTCACCCAGTCCTTCAAGGACCTCCCAGTCTGGGACATGATGGGCGCCTCGCCCGAGTCGGTCGCGAGCCGAGCCCGCGCCTGGCAGAGCCGGTTATCCGAGCTCGGTCTGCTCGTCGAGGTGGCGCCGGGCGAATCGGCGGTCGGTGGCGGCTCCCTGCCCGGTGAGCGGCTGGCCACCAGCCTGGTCGTCATCACGCCGGCGCGCGGAACGGCCGTCGACCTGCTGCGGCGGTTGCGCGAGCATGAACCGCCCCTGATCGCCAGGATCGAGCAGGAGCGTGTCCTCCTCGACCCCCGCACCGTGCTCGCCGGCGAGGACGACCTCGTGGTCGATGCCATCGCCAGGGCGCTCTCGTGACCGACCTGGTCGGCGGGTCCTTCGTGGTTGGCACCGCCGGTCACATCGATCACGGCAAGTCGGCGCTGGTGAAAGCCCTCACCAACATTGATCCCGACCGGCTGGAGGAGGAGAAGCGTCGCGGCATGACGATCGACCTCGGGTTTGCCTACCTGCAGCTGCCCAGCGGACGGCGCGTCGGCATCGTGGACGTGCCCGGCCATCAGCGGTTTCTCAAGAACATGCTCGCCGGGGTGCACGGAATGGATGCGGTCTTGCTGGTGGTCGCCGCGGACGAGGGGCCGATGCCGCAAACCCGCGAGCATCTCGCCATCATCGACCTGCTCGAAATCGATCACGGGCTCGTGGTGCTCACCAAGATCGACCTGGTTTCGGATGACTGGCTCGCCCTGGTCCGCGAGGAGCTTGCCGGGCTGCTACGCGGAACCTCGTTGTCGCGTGCGCCAATTATCGCGGTGTCGAGCACAACGGGGGAGGGTCTCGATCAGCTCCGGGCCGCGTTGGATGCTGAGCTCGCTGAAGCGACGCCGCGCCCCGACGTGGGCCGGCCGCGATTACCGGTCGACCGGTCCTTTGCCATGTCCGGGTTTGGCACCGTGGTCACGGGGACGCTGGTGGGGGGTGCGCTACGCCAGGGGACCGAAGTCGCGGTGCTGCCGGCCGGGCGGCGGGTGCGAATTCGCGGCCTGCAGCAGCACAACCGTTCCGTCGACGAGGCTCGGCCGGGAAGCCGGACAGCCGTCAATCTCAGCGGTCTCACGCATTCGGACGTGCGCCGCGGACACGTGCTGGCCGTGCCCGGAATGCTCGCCGCCAGCCGGCGGCTGGACGCCCGGCTCGTGGTGCTGGCCGATGCCGGGCAACCATTGCACCATCGTCAGCAGCTGGTCATGTATCACGAGACGGCCGAGGTGATGGTGGAGCTCAGCCTCCTCGAAGCCGAGGAGCTGCAGCCTGGGAAGGCCGCGCTGGCGCAGCTATTCGCGGCCGGGCCGGTCGTGGCGATGGATGGGGACCGCTTCATCCTTCGGGTCCCATCGCCGCCGGCCACCGTTGCCGGAGGCGTCATCATCGATCGTGCGCCCCGGCGGCATCGCCGTAAAGACCCGGCCGTGCTCCACGATCTCGCCTTGCGGGAACATGCCGATCCGGCTACGGCCGCGGTTCTGGAGGCCGGCAAGCATCCCTGGGGTTTACCCGAGGCCGCGCTCGCGGACCGGCTCGCCCTGCCGGTCGTAAAGCTGAACGAGGTGATGGGGATGCTCGCCGAGCGGGGCGCCGTGCGCCGGCTGGCGCACAGCTGGCTGACCCGGGACCGCTGGGAGACCCAGGTAGCGCGAGTCACCGGCGTGCTGCGCGCCTACCACCTCGCCCACCCGCTCCGTCGCGGGATACCGCGCGAGGAGCTGCGCAGCCGGAGCGGCATTCCCGCCGACCTCTACGGGGCGGCCCTGACCGCGTTGATCGAGGACGGTGTCGTCACCGAGCGTGGCGCCGAAGTGGCAGCGATCGAACACCAGCAAGGGCTCAGCCCCGAGCAAGAGGCCGCGGTCGGTGCCTTGATCGCCAACCTGGAGCAGCAGCCCTTCAATCCCCCGTCGTTGACCGACCTGATGCACGGGCATCAAGTCACTCCGGCGTTGCTCGAGTACCTGGTGGCCGAGGGGCGGGTAGTTCGGGTCAACGAGGACACCGTCTTCGCTCGGTCCGCCTACGATGCGGCATTAGCACGGTTGCGGACCCACCTCACCGAGCATCGAAGCCTGACCGTGGCCGCGGCCCGCGATCTGCTGGGATCGAGCCGCCGCTACGTTCTTCCCTTGCTCGAATGGCTCGATGCCCAGAAAATCACGCGACGGGTCGGAGATGACCGTATCCTGAGGGCCTGATGCACGCCGGCGTCTCGCCGCACCGAGCCCTGACGGCCGGCGTCCTCATCCTCGTCGGTCTGAGTGCGTGCGGGGCGCCGCCGCCCGACGCCGCCACTTTGCTGAAACAATCCAGCCAGCGCATGCTCGACCTCAAGGGGTTTCATTTCGTGATGGAGATCAGCGGCTTCACCGGCACCGGCGAGCCGGTGCAGAGCGCGCAGGGCGATGCCCATCCGCCGGACCTCCAGGCCCGCGTCAACTTGAAGGAAGGCGGCATCCTGCTCGAGGTGGAGGTGATCTTCGCCTCCGGCAACATCTATCTGAAATCGTTTACCGGTGGCTGGCAACAGCTCACGGCGGACCAGGTCGCCCAGTTCTTCGACGCGCGGACGTTGTTCGATCCTCAGTCCGGGCTGTTCGCGGCCATGCGCGATACGACGTCGCTCTCCCGCGGCAACTCGGAAAAGATCAGCGGGCACGACACCTATCCGGTCACCGGCCAGCTCACCGGCGCGCGGGTTCATCAATTGCTCACCCTGATCCGCGACCAGGGCGCCTACCGGACCACCTACTGGATCGAGAGCCCCGGAAACGACCTGTGGCGCGCGCGGCTCACCGGAAATCTCTTCGACCCGTCGCAGTCCGCCACCATCACCTTCGACTTCTCGAATCATGATCACCCCGTTTCGGTCACTCCGCCCCCGCTCGGTTAACCGGCCCGCCCTCCTCGCGCTGACGGGCGCCGGGCTCTTCCTCGCCTCCCTCGACGCCTACGTGGTCGTGACCGCCTTGCTGCCGATGCTGAAGTCGGTCAACATCGCCGTGAACCGGCTGGAGCAGGCGACGCCGATCATCACCGGCTTCTTGCTGGGTTACCTGGCGGTGATGCCAATCGCGGGCGGGCTCAGCGATCGCATCGGTCGCCTGCGGCTCTTTGCGGCCTGCCTGGCGCTGTTCGCGTTTGGTTCTTTCCTCACGGCGACCGCGCCGTCCCTGTCGCAACTCGTCACCGGCCGGGTACTGCAGGGCGCCGGCGGCGGGGCACTGGTGCCGGCCGTGCTGGCGCTCGCCGCCGACCTTTACCCGGCAGGCGACCGCAGCCCGGTGCTGGGTGCCGTCAGCGCGTTGCAGGAGATCGGCAGCGTGCTCGGTCCGTTGTGGGGCGGATTGATCACCGCGTCCTCGTTCGGCTGGACCTGGATCTTCTGGATCAACATCCCGGTCGCCGCCCTGATCTTCTGGGCGCTGTGGCCCGAGATCCGGGCCGGCGGCGAGGCGAAAAGGCCGGCGCGCATCGACTGGCTGGGGGCCGCTCTCGCCACCGCCGGCCTGGTTTTCCTGACGCTCGCCCTCTACGCCGCGAATCCCGAACAGAGCCCGGTCGGGGAGGGGTTCTTCTGGCAGGCGCCCCTGGCGCTGATCTGCTTCGCGGCGTTCATCTGGCACGAGCGACGCGCGGCGAATCCGCTGATCAACGTTCGCCGCTTCCGCGACTCGTCATTTACGGGTTCGGCGCTGACGAACGCCATCGCGGGCGCCGGCCTCATGGTGGCGCTCGTCTACGTCCCGGTGCTGGCGAGGGCCGCCTTCTCGATGGACCCTGGCGGCGCGGCGTGGTTGCTGTTCCGGCTGATGCTCGGCATTCCGATCGGCGCCCTTGCCGGTGGCTTTTTGGCGCAGCGGATGCGGAGCTATCGCTTCGTGGCGGCGCTCGGCCTGGTCCTGGCGGCGATCGGATTCTTGCTTCTGTCTGGATGGAACGAGGGGTCGCTGCAGCCGCACCTGCTGGGCCCGCTGACCCGGGCGGACGGCGAGCTGTTTCTCACCGGGCTGGGCCTGGGGATCGAAATCGCCCCGGTCAGCGCCGCATTGCTCGACGCCGTGGGTGAGGCCGAGCGTGGGGCGGGCGCCTCCTTCCTGATCGTGATGCGGCTGATCGGCATGCTGGTCGGCTTCTCCCTGGTCGCCGGGTTCAGCCTCTGGGAATTCCATCAGGCGACCGCGCACCTGCTGCCACCCCTGCCCGGTCTGAACCCGAACTTCGCCAGCCAGTACGCGGTCTATCTGCTCAAGGTCAAGCAGGCGATCTTCGACGAATACCATCTGATCTTTCGTGCCACCGCCATCGCGCTCTTGATCGGCGCGGTGCTGGCCGCTGCGACGTTGCGGCCGCTGCCCCGCCCGCGCTGGCGCTGATGGCCTTCGTCGGAATCGACCTCGGCGGCACCCAGTTGCGAGTCGCGGTCGCCGATGCTCGCGGCCGGCTGCGGACCGTGGTGCGACACCCGACCGAAGCCGCCCGCGGCCGTCGGCACGTCATCGACCGGATCGTCAAGGCCGTCGCCGAAGCCCTGGAGCTCGACGGCACCCGGCCGCGCCAGGTGCGGTCGCTCGGCATCGGTCTGCCCGGGCCGGTCGATCCCGCCGCCGGCCTGGTGATCAGCCCCGCCAACCTCCCGGGCTTCCACAACGTGCCGTTGAACCGGATCCTGACCCGCGCCACCGGGGTTCCGAGCTTCCTTCACCACGACGCCCACCTGGCGGCGCTGGGCGAGCACCGCCGGGGAGCGGCCCGCGGCGCCAGCGAGCTCATCTATGTCACCGTTTCAACCGGCATCGGCGCCGGCCTGATCCTGCGCGGCGACCTGTATGCCGGCGCGCACGGGATCGCCGGCGAGATTGGTCACATCGTGGTGCAGCCCGGCGGTCCGTTGTGCCGTTGCGGGAACCACGGGTGTGTCGAGGCAGTGGCCAGCGGCACCGGGATCATGCATGCCGCCCGAGTGGCGGCGCCAAAGACTCCAGACAGCGCGCTGCACCAGGTCAAGGATCCGACCCCCGAAGACGTGGTCCGGGCGGCACGCGCGGGCGATGCGCTGGCGAACAGCATCCTGGAATCGGCCGGTACATTCCTGGGCATTGCCATGGGCACGCTCATCAATCTGTTCAATCCGCAGCTGATCGTTCTGGGCGGGAGCGTGCTCAAGGCCGGCCGGCCCCTGCTCGCGCCGATGCGCCGCTCCATGAACGCCTCCTCCTGGAAGGCATCGCGGCGGGGACTGCGCATCGTCCGCCCGGCGCTCGGCGGCGACGCGGGATTGATCGGAGCGGTTGAATTCGCGCAACTTCACGCTCGGAATGCCCGTTCGGCTTGATCCGCCGGCGCTCCCCGAATGGGAGGCCGCCTTCAAAGCCGTCCAGGCCCAGGCCCAACAGGCCGGAGTGCGGGCCCTGGTCGTCGGCGGCTACGTCCGCGACCGGTTGCTGGGGGGTGAGCGGGCGGCGAAGATCCGCGAGGTCGACATCCTGGTGGAGGGCCAGGGTGCGCCGCAGCTGGCGACCGCGGTCAGCCTGGCGCTCCACCTCCACCCGCCGGTGATCTTCGAGCGGTTCGGGACCGCCCATCTCGATCTCGATGCCAACCATGCCATCGAATTCGTTTCCAGCCGGGTCGAGCGCTATGACCCGACCAGCCGAAAACCGGACGTCCGGCCCGGCACCTTGAAGGACGACGTGATGCGGCGTGATTTCACGGTCAATACGCTCCTGATGGAGTGGGACGGAACGGTGCTGGATCTCACCGGCCGCGGCCTCGACGACCTGAAGGCGCGGCGGATCGTGACGCCGCTCGACCCGCGAGCGACCTTCGACGAAGACCCGCTGCGGATGCTGCGCGCGGTGCGCTTCGCCACCGTGCTGGAGTTGACCCTGGATTCCGCGGTCGAGGAGGCGATCCGCGCCGAGTCGGCGCGGCTACAGCCGCCCGTGGTCTCGATGGAGCGGATTCGCGACGAGTTTTCGAAGCTGCTGGTCGCCCCACAGGTTCAGCGGGGCCTCGAGCTCCTGGATGCGACCCGGCTGCTGGTCCGCATTGCGCCCCAGCTCGAAGCCGGAAAAGGGATGCAGCAGGGCGGCTGGCACAGCCACGATGTTTTCGGTCATTCGCTGTTGACGGCGTCGCT
>VBDZ01000176.1 GCA_005881215.1 Chloroflexota bacterium
TATTCGTCTTTGGATTGAGCTTTTACAAGGAGGACGAACACGCAGGCCAGAAAGCCGATGCCTCCCAATGCAAGCAAGGCAAACGCAGCTGCAATGACATAGGTCATATCGTTAGCGCACGGAACAAAATCGCACTTTCCTTGACGCTCGAGCATGATCAAATGAACGGCCTCGTTCGCTTTGAGAAAACCAGCAACCATCGCAGCTACCCCCGCGAGAAGTGAACCGGCCAAACTCGCCATAAGTACCGTGCCGCGACCAAATGTGACGACACCGGGAATTCTGATCACATACCTAAGACGGAATGCTGGGTAAGAAGTTCCACACTCAGTGGACACCCCCGCTTGGATGCACCGGAGAGCCTTCTGAGGGCCAGCTCCAAGATCTGCCAGGCTAACTGAAGAGGGTGATCACCCCGGCGATGAGGAGCGTCACGGTCCACAACAGGTCGACGTTGAACCAGGCGCGGTGCAGGAAGGCGACGCCGACCCGCTCATAGACGACGATCGCCACCAGCCCCATCACGATCAGCAGCGCCACCGTATGGAGGGTGGCCGCCGCGATGCCCTTCCACGGTGAGAAGGAGGCGGTGTAGGCGATCAAGGTCATGTCCTGTGCGCCGACGACATCAAGAAGGACCAGCCGACCAGGCCGCGCGGCCCGATCCGCATGCCGAAGCCCCGCGGATGCGCGGTGCGCCGCCAGAGCCGATAGAGCGCGAAGCTGAAGAGCGCGGCGGCTCCGACGATGCGCAAGGCCGCGGGTGCGATCAGAAACTGCGCGACGACGACCAGGACCACGACCACGCCGATGGCCGCCTCGTGCCCGATCGCGATCGGGAGAAACGACTCCCAGACGGCAGAGCGGCGCCGTTCCTGCAACCCGCGGGCGACCGCGAACAGCCAGCCCATGCCCGGGTTCAAGCCATGGTAGGCCCCGAGAATGATCAGCACATCCCAGGGCCACCAGGCAGTCATGCGGTCAGCTCAGGCGAAGCAGTAGGAGTCGGACGAGGCGTCACCACCTTCCAGGTGCACCTGGTGAAAGCGCTGATCCGACTGCACGAAGAACTTCCGGTCGAACTCGATGCCGCCGCTGTCGCCGGCGTCGAGCTTGGCCACCCAGCCCTTCAAGCCGTCGGGATAAAACTGATCGTCCCAGGCCTTGTACAGCCCGTTCGACACGTACACCCGCTTGCCGTCGCGGCTGACTTCCACCATCTGGGGACCGCCGTTGAGCGGGCCCGAGTTCGGATGGGCGGCGCGGCGGACGATCCCACCCAGGTGAACCGACCCGGTCTTCTTCGGGTTGAACGGATCGGAAACGTCGTACTGCAGGAATTCGCCGGTGCCCCAGCAGGAGACATAGAGGAAGCGATCGTCCAGCGAGAGGTTGATATCGCTGATCAGGGGCGGCACGGCCTTGAAGCCCTTGAGCAGTGGCGGCAGCTGCTCGGGATCGGCCGGCTCGGCAGGAACTTCGATGACCTTGCGCGCTTTCCAGGTGTTGCCGTCCAGATGCCAGGCCCAGACCGATGCGCTCAGGTCTTTGAGGCTGGTCACCACACCGACGAAGCCATAGGCCTTGCTCGGGTCGTGCGCCGGGCGCAGCTCGAGCACCATCTGCTGTTCGGCGCCCAGGTCGATCACCTGGCGGTGCCGACGCTTGGGGAGATCCCAGATGTGCAGCTGGTGGCCATAGCCACCCTTGAGCAGGATCTCCGGGTTGACGCCGTCTTCGATCATCTTCGGCGTGCCCCATTCGCTGGTGATCATCGTGTCGTAGCCGAGGTGCCACCAGAAGTCGTAGGCAAGGTACTGGGGGCCGCGGTCGAGCTCCCACTTGCCGCGGACCTCGAACGTGTCGTGGTCGATGATGAAGATGCCGCCCGGGCCGTCGCCGGTGGGGGAGCCCAGGGCGCTGACGTAGATGCCGTCAGGTCCGCAATGGCTGGTGTGCGGCCGGCTGTAGCCGGCCCGGTTTGCGACCTCCTCGGGTTCGATGGTTTTGACGATGCGCGGCGCGCGCACATCGGGCTTGGTGTCGATGATGTAGATCCGGGAGGAGCGGATGCCGGGTGCCAGCAGGTAGCGGCGTTCGACATGCGGATGCGCGGCGTAGGGGCAGAGCGACGAGCTGCAGGCGTTCCAGCCGAAATGGTGGAGCTCGTCACCGGCGTGGGTGGTGGTGAGGCTGCTGACCTGCGTGCCGTAGGTCTTCGAATTTCGGTCCGCGTCGAGCACTGCCAGGCCGTCGGGTCCGTTCCCGGGATTGACGACGATCACGTAGGCCACGGTTTCGGGCGGTGCCTGCATTGCCAATCGCGGCGAGGCATAGAACGTCGGATCGGCCCTGAGCAAGGTAGCCATCTTCTTCCCTCCCCGATGTTGACTAACCGGATTCAAGTGGTCAGGAACTGTAGGCGCCCACTCTACCGAATAGCCGCTGGGGAGGTCAACTTCCCGAGTGGCGCCGCACCGCTGACCGATAGGCGGATAGATTGTGGTTCAGAGGAGGGAGGGATGAACCAACTCGCCGACAAGGTTGCGATCGTGGTGGGCGCCAGCCGCGGACTCGGGAAGGGCGTGACCGACGCCTTCCTGGCTGAGGGCGCGTCCGTGGTTGCCGTGGCGCGTGACACCAACCCACTCAAGGAGCTCGCGGCGCGCCACAAGAAGGTCGAGCTCGAAGCCGCGGATGCGAGTGACGCGCCGGTGCCCGGCAGGCTGCTGCGACAATACCGCCCGGACCTGGTGGCGCTGGTTGCCGGCGCAGCACCGTCGCTGCACCCGCTCCACGAGCAGACCTGGGAGTCGTTCTCCACGAACTGGAATACCGATGTTCGGATGACATTCAACTGGCTACGCGAGGTGCTCTTGCTTCCACTGGGGCCTGGAAGTCACGTCATCGTGATGAGCAGCGGCGCCGCGGTCATGGGGTCGCCGCTGAGTGGCGGATATGCCGGGGCAAAAGCTACCCAGCGATTCATGGCTGATTACGCGGCCCAGGAAGCGCGCCGCGGCGAGCTGCAGATCACGTTCAGTGCCGTAATGCCGAGGCTGACCCCGCTCACCGGCCTGGGCAGCGCCGCTACCGCGGCGTATGCAGCCCGGATGGGCATCACCGAAGCCGAGTACCTTCAACAACTGGGAAAGCCGGTGACGCCGGAAACGGCCGGGCGGGCGTTCGTCAGCCTTGCCACCGGCGAGGCGCCCGCCGGAGCCTACATGCTGACCGCCGACGGCCTCCAGCCGCCGCCCGGAGCAGCGCCGGTGCAGCGGCAGGAATCGTCAGCCGTACTCAAACCAGCACACTAGAGGCGGTCATAACGATCTGAGGTTGTGACCCGGCTTCGTACAATCCGACGATGAGCCCGCTCCGCGCCTCGACGCTGAGCGTCGTGGGCGCCGGCGTCATGGCCGAGGCAATCATTTCCGGCGTGCTGGCCCGCAACCTGGTTCCGGCCGGCTCGATCATCGCCAGTCATCCTCGGGCAGATCGCCGTCACGCCTTGAGCGAGAAACATGGCATCCACGTTACGGCTGATAACGCCGATGCCGCCCGGCGAGGTGACGTCGTGGTCCTGGGAATCAAACCGCAGGTAATGCCCGGAGTGCTCGCCGAGCTGCGTAACAGTCTCGCCCCTGACAAACTCGTGGTCTCGATCATCGCGGGCGCGACCACCCAAACCCTTCGTCAGGGTCTCGACCACGCGGCGTTGGTCCGGGTGATGCCGAACACCCCGGCCCAGATTGGCGAGGGCGTCAACATCTGGTACGCGACGCCGGAGACCACTGAGGCGCACCGTGAGCAGGCGCGTGCACTGCTGGGCGCGCTTGGTCATGAGCTGCAAGTTGGCGACGAGCGGTTCGTCGCGATGGCGACGGCGGTGAGCGGCACCGGGCCGACCTATGTGTTCCTGGTGATGGAGGCGCTGATCGACACCGCGGTGCACCTCGGATTTCCGCGCCACCTGGCGCACGACCTGGTGCTCGAGACGCTCAAGGGCTCGGTGGCCTTCGCCGAGCGGACCCAGAAACATCCGGCGCAACTGCGCGACATGGTCACCTCACCCGGCGGGACATCGGCCGCGGCCCTGCACGAACTGGAACGGGGACGGCTGCGCACCGTGCTGGCGGACGCGGTCTGGGCGGCCTACCGGCGCACCATGTCGCTGTCCGACAGCCTGAGCGCCGGCCGGGAGCCCGAGCCGATGCCGCCCCGTTCGGACGGCTGACGCTCAGCACCAGTTGCACTAGTACGCAATCCGTAGTACTCTCTATGGCGTTATATGAATCAAGCTGAGCTCGACACCAGCCAGTTGCTCAAGGGCGTCCTCGACCTCGCGGTCCTCGCCGTGCTGGCGGACACGGATAGCTACGGCTATGACGTGGTCCGCCGGCTCCGGGAAAACGGCCTCGACCACGTGGGCGATGCCTCGGTGTACGGGACCCTGCGCCGCCTCTATCAGGCCGGGGCGTTGAATTCCTACGTCGTCCCTTCCGAAGAGGGGCCGCACCGGAAGTACTACGGCCTCAACAATCGCGGTCGAAAGGCCCTCGACCAATCGGCCCAGAACTGGGCCTCGTTCAGCACGGCGCTCAACCATCTCCTGAATGGGAGGAGCAACGGTCATGCCAAGTAGCGACCAGGCAAGCGACGTCGCGAGCTACGCGGCTTCGGTTCGAGCCGCCCTATCTGATCTCCCGCGCGACCAGGCGGAGGTGCTGCTGGAAGATCTCGAAGACCACCTGAGGGAGATTGCCAGTGAGGCCGGAGGTCCGCTGGCTGAGCGCCTCGGGCCGCCCGAGCAGTACGCGCAGGAATTACGCGCGGCCTACGGGGCAAGCCGCGCCAGCGGCCGCCGGCAAGACCCGCTGCTTCGCGACCTTCGGCTCGCCGTCAATCGGGTAACAGGCTCGGCCTGGTATCGACAGCTGCGGGCGTTTCTTCCGGAGTTGCGACCGGCCTGGTGGGTTCTCCGCGCCTATCTCGCGGTCCTGATTCTGGCAGCGGCCTTCAGCGGGGGATCCGACCTGGGGCCGATTCCGAATCCCGCAACCAAGCGCGGACTCGCCGAGATCCTCGCGACCGGGGTTGCGATCTGGCTGTCGGTTCGCATCGGGCGACGGACCCGGCCGATGCCCCAGCCCGCTCGCGTCCTGGCCGTCTCGGCGAACGTGCTGATTGGGTTCATCGCCCTTGTGATCCTCGGAAACATGCATAGCTTTGCGTACTCGTCGTTCGTCGATATGACACCTCCTCAACAACCGGCGTTTTCAACGGCGTTCGCGGCGGGACAGGTCACCAACATCTATCCCTACTCGCAAGACGGCAAACCGCTGACCAACGTCCTGCTCTACGACCAGGACGGCCGGCCCATCACCGTCGAGCAATCAGAAGCCCAGACGAGCTACCCCATCGGGGCGGACGGGAAGGCCATCACCAATGCCTACCCGCTGACGCAACGGCACGGCAACGGTGATCCCGTGGTGGCGCCACGGGTCGCGTTCCCGCCGTGGCCAGCGCCAAGCCCAAGCCCGTCGGCGAGTCCGAGCCCTACCCCGAGCCCGACCCACTAACCAGGCGGTCTCGTTATGGCGCCTTCGCTGGCCGAGGAGACGAGCGCGGCATATTTCGCAAAGACGCCGCTGGCGTAGCGCGGGGCGGGTGCGCGCCAACTTTTCAGGCGCTCTTTGATCTCCGCGTCGGAAAGCTCAACATTGAGCTGTCGCTTGTCGACGTCGATGACCACCGTATCGCCGTTGCGCAGGGCCGCGATCGGACCGCCACGCGCCGCCTCGGGGGCGACGTGTCCCACCATCAGGCCGTGGGTCGCACCGGAAAACCGGCCGTCGGTGATCAGCCCGACCGAGTCGCCCAGGCCTTCGCCGACGAGCGCACCCGTGACCCCGAGCATCTCGCGCATCCCTGGTCCGCCGACGGGCCCTTCATAGCGAATCACGACCACGTCGCCACCTTTGATCTGGCGATCGCGAACGGCGGCAAAGGCGGCCTCCTCGCTGTCGAACACACGCGCCGGTCCCCGATGGAGCAGGCGCTCGTGGCCGGCTAGCTTGACGACGCAACCCTCAGGGGCGAGGTTGCCACGGAGGATCGCGAGGCCGCCCGTCGGCTTCAACGGTTTGGAGAGTAGGGTCACCACCCGCTGACCGGGCGTCTCGACGGCCGCGGTCGCGATTTGCCCGATCGTCCGGCCATCGACCGTTCGAGCGTCGGCGTTGATCAGCCCGCCTTCGTTGAGGCGCTGGGCCACCAATGAAATGCCACCGGCATCGTGCAGGTCCTTGGCCACGAATTCACCGCCCGGCTTGAGACTGGCAACCACCGGCGTCCGCGAGGCAACCCGGTCGAAGTCGTCGATGCTCAAGGGGACGCCGGCCTCACGGGCGATCGCCAGCAGATGCAGCACGCCGTTGGTCGATCCGCCGGTGGCCGCGACCGAGGCGATCGCGTTTTCCAGCGCGGCGCGAGTCACGATCTGGCGGGGCCGGGTGTCTTTCGCCAGCAGCTCCATCACCAGCCGCCCCGCCTGCTCGGCGACATCATCTTTATGTGGATCCAGCGCCGGGACGTCGTTGGCGCCGGCCGGACTGATCCCGAGGAACTCGATCGCCGTCGACATGGTGTTGGCAGTGAACTGTCCGCCGCAAGCGCCGGCGCCGGGGCAGGCGTTCTCTTCCACCTCACGCAGGTCGGCGGCGGTCATCGTGCCGGCGGACACCGCGCCCACGGCTTCGAACACGTCCTGGAGCGTGATGTCGTGACCGCGGAAGCGACCTGGGCCGATGGTGCCGCTGTAGAGAGCCAGTCCCGGCAGGTTGAGGCGCACCAGCGCCATCACCGCGGCTGGAATGGTCTTGTCGCAGCCCACGATCAAGACCAGGCCGTCCAGCAGGTGCCCGCGCGCGACCAGTTCGATCGAATCCGCGATCACCTCGCGGCTGACCAGCGAGGCTTTCATACCTTCGGTGCCCATCGAGACGCCGTCCGAGACGGCGATGGTGTTGAACTCCATCGGTGTGCCACCGGCGGCGCGGATGCCGGCTTTGACCCGTTCGGTGAGGCGGCGATGATTCCAGTTGCAGGGCATGGTCTCGATCCAGCTGTGCCCGACGCCGATCAGCGGCCGCGCCAGGTCCTCGCGGCTGAAGCCGATGGCGCGCAGCATCGAGCGCGCCGGCGCCCGGTCGTCGCCTTCGGTCAATCGCGCGCTCTGACGCTTGAGCGGCGATGCGCCGTTTGGATCCGGCATGACTGCACCCTCCTCGAGGCCCGATTGTATCCTGCGAACCATGGGCACCAGCACGATCGAGACGACCCTGGTCGAGGCCGGGCTTCGCGCCGAGATCCGCCTGCTCGGGCAACTGCTGGGTGAAACGCTGCGGGCCCACGAGGGCCTCGCCCTCTACGAGCTCGAGGAGTCAATTCGGTTGCGCACCAAGGCGCTGAGGCAGGAGTACGTTCCCGCGGAGGAGGCGGCCTTCGTCCACGAGCTCGATCGGATCCCGGTGGACGACGCGGCCCGTTTGATCCGCGCCTTCGCCACCTACTTCCAGCTGGTCAACCTCGCGGAGCTGGAACGTCAGGCCCGGTCCGTGCTCGAGCGCGGCGACGAAAGCACCGACCTCGATGAGTCGGTGGCGCGCTGCATCGAGTACGGCGTCCCGGCCGAGAGCGTGGCCGCCGTCCTCGAGCGGCTCGAGGTCCGCCCGGTGTTGACGGCGCATCCGACCGAGGCGGTTCGCCGGAGTATCCTCGATCACCAGGACCGCATCGGCCAGGAACTGGTCCGGTTGCGCGCCCCGCTCTCCGCGCGTGAGCGCGACCGCGTGCGGCAACGGATCGCGACCCAGGTGGATGTCCTGTGGCACACGGACGAGCTCCGATCGTTCCGGCCGCGGGTGCTCGATGAGGTTGGCAACGCGCTCTTCTACCTCGAGCGAACCTTCTTTGACACGATTCCCGAGGTCCAGCAACAACTGGCCGACGCGTTGACCCGCTGGTACCCCGACATCAGGCCACCGGATGGGATCATTCGCGTCGGGTCGTGGGTCGGCAGCGACCAGGACGGCAATCCGAACGCCGACGCCGCGATGCTGACCCAGACGCTGCATCTCCAGCGGCGCTCGCTGCTCACGTTGTACCGCGAGCGGGTCCGGGCACTGGCGCGTGATCTCAGTCAGTCCAGCGGGCTGGCCGCGGTCAGCCCGCAACTCTCCGACTCGATCCGGCGGGACGAGGTGGAGCTCGCGGAGTACGCCGGTACGCTCAATCCCGGGACGGTCGATGAGCCATACCGGCGCAAGCTGTCCTTCATCTGGCGCCGGCTGGGGGCCACGCTGGACGACGACGCGACGGCCTACCGGACCGGTGCGCAGCTGGCGGCCGACCTCGACTTGCTCGATGCCAGCCTGCGCGGCCACCAGGAGACGGCGGTGGCCGACGGCGAGCTCTTGCGGCTGCGCCGCCAGGTCCAGGCCTTCGGCTTCATCGGCGCGCACCTCGACGTTCGCCAGCATCGTGCGGTCGTCCAGGCCGCGGCGGTCGAAGTCCTCGAACGTTTGGGGGGCGGCCTGGGTCAACGGGCGGCGGCCACCGTCAGCCCGCCGCCGATCTCGCTGGTGGCTTCGCGCTGGTCGGCCGACACCGGCAACCTGCTGGCCACGCTCAACGCGCTGGCGGAGGCGCAGCGGGTGGCGCCGGGTTCCGCGCAGACCTTCATCGTCAGCATGACGGAGACCGCGGATGACATCCTGGCGACGCTGTTTCTCGCCGGGCTCGCCGGGCTGCACGACCTTCGCCCGGACCCGCCCCGCAGCGATGTCGACATCGTGCCGCTGTTCGAGCGCCTCGACGCCCTGGAGCGGGCGCCGGCGACGATGACGGCGCTGCTCGACGATCCGGTCTACCGGCGTCAGCTCGATGCTCGAGGCGGGATCCAGGAGGTGATGCTCGGCTACTCCGATAGCAACAAAGAAGTCGGCTATCTGTGCGCTGCCTGGGCACTCGATCGGGCGCACGAATCGATCGCCGAGGTGGTGGCCGGTCACGGCCGCACGCTGCGGATCTTTCACGGGCGTGGTGGAACGGTTGGCCGCGGCGGTGGGCCAACCCACGAGGCGATCCTCGCGCAGCCGGCGGGTGCTCAGGATCCGAAGATCAAGATCACCGAGCAGGGCGAGGTCATCCACCGGAAATACGCGCGGCCTGAAACCGCTCGCCACAACCTGGCCCTGGTGCTGGGGGCGGTCTTCGAGCATGCCCTGATGCCGGCGGAGGCGCGACGGCCCAGCCCGCTATGGCGGCAGGCGATGGACGTGATGGCGTATGAAAGCCGAAGCCGCTATCGAGCGCTTGTCTACGAAGATCGTGGGTTCCAAGCCTACTTCGAGCAAGCCACCCCGATCGAGGAGATCGCCCAGCTCAACACCGGCTCTCGCCCGGTCAGCCGCGGAGGCACGCTCGCGGTGGAGGATCTGCGTGCGATTCCCTGGGTGTTCGCCTGGATGCAGAACCGCCATCTGCTGCCGGCCTGGTACGGCGTCGGAGCGGCCTTTCAGCACTTCACGCAGCGACCCGGCGGCCTCGACTGCCTGCGCGACATGTACCGCAACTGGCTGTTCTTCCGGTCGCTGGTCGACAACCTGCAGATGGTGCTCGTCAAGGCCGATATGCGGATCGCGCGCCAGTACGCGACGCTGGTGGCCGATGAGCGAGAGCGTGACCGGGTGTTCGCGACCATCGATGCCGAGTTTCAGCGGACCCGCGACGCGGTCCTGGAGATCACGGAACAGCGATCCATCCTGGAGCGGCAGCCGAGCTTGCTCGCCAGCCTCCATCTGCGCGATCCGTATCTCGATCCGATGAGCTACTTCCAGGTTCGCCTGCTTCGGGAGCTGCGGCGCCTCCCTGGTGATGACCCCCGCCGGCCCACGCACTTACAGGCGGTGCTGCGGACGATCAACGGCATCGCGGCCGGATTGCAGAACACCGGCTAGCATCAGACGATCGCATGGAGCTGCGCATTCCCTCGAACCACCTGCCCGGCGGCGGCAGCTCGCGCGAGTTCGAGGGGAAAGACCACGGCGCGGGTCTGACGTTGATCCTGGTCGATGTCGAGACCGGCCATGGTCCGAACCTGCATCGCCATCCCTACGAGGAGATCTTCGTGGTGCACGCCGGGGCCGGCACCTTCATCGTGGATGGATCAGAGGTGCAGGGGACCGCGGGCGACATCGTCATCGCACCGGCCGGGACCGCCCATCGGTTCGTCAACTCCGGGCATGATCGCCTCCGGCTGACGGCGATTCATCACAACGCGAACTTCGTGACCGAGTGGCTCGAGCCGCTGACGCCGGATCAGCGGTATTGGTCCTCGGAGCACCGGTAGCGTCAGCCCAAGCTCGGCATTCGTGCCCTTATTCACGATCTTGTTTTCCGGTCCTTAACGGCTTATCCTTCCTGAGGACGTTCGAAATCACACCAGGGAGGGAGCCTTGAGAGTTCGAAGCCGTTTTCTCACCATGGCCGCCGGGCTGGCGCTGCTGGCCGGGGCGGCATCCGCGACGACCGCCGGAGCCGGGTCGGATACCCGGCTGACCAACGATTACCCAG
>VBDZ01000249.1 GCA_005881215.1 Chloroflexota bacterium
TTGGGCATGATCTGGACGAAGGCGCCGAACGGCATGATGCGGACCACCTTGCCGTGGTAGTTCTTCCCTACCTCGACCTCGCCGGTCAGGTCGCGAATCAGCTGCTCGGCCTTGGCGGCGGATTCGCCGTTGACCGAGCCGATCACGACCCGGCCATCGTCCTCGATATCAATGCTGGTGACGCCCGAGTCCTCGATGATCTTGCGGATCATCTTGCCTCCGGGGCCGATCACTTCGCGGATCTTGTCGGGATGGATCTGGACCGTGACCATCCGCGGCGCATACTGCGACATCGCCGAGCGCGGCTGGCTCAATGCCGCATCCATCTTGTCCATGATGAAGAAGCGGCCTTCCTTGGCCTGCTGAATCGCACCGGCCATGGTGTCGATACTGATGCCTTTGATCTTCATGTCCATCTGCATCGCGGTGACACCCTTGCGGGTGCCGGCGACTTTGAAGTCCATGTCACCCAGGGCATCCTCGACGCCCTGGATATCGCTCAGGACGGCGACCTTCCCGTCGCCGGTGATCAAGCCCATCGCAATGCCGGCCACCTGTCCCTTGATCGGCACGGCCGCGTCCATCATGGCGAGGCTGGAGCCGCACACGCTCGCCATCGAGGTCGATCCGTTGGACGAGAGGATCTCGGTGACCAGTCGGATCGTGTAGGGAAACTCCTCTTCGGTCGGCACCACGGGCAGCAGCGCCCGCTCGGCGAGCGCGCCATGGCCGATCTCGCGCCGTCCGGGCGAGCGGAGCGGCCGCGCCTCGCCGACGCTGAAGGGCGGAAAGTTGTAGTGATGCATGAAGCGCTTGAACTCTTCGAGTCCGAGCCCGTCGAGCTTCTGCTTGTCGCCGATTGAGCCAAGCGTGACGATGCTGAGCGCCTGGGTCTGACCCCGGGTAAACAGCGCCGAGCCATGGGTGCGGGGCAGGATCCCAACCTCACACGTGATGGGACGGATCTCGGTCGTCTTGCGCCCGTCCGGACGCAGGCCCTCCGCAAGGATCTTGCCGCGAACGCGCTGCTTGACCTTCGCTTCAAAGCTCTTCGACAGGTAGGGCAGCCGGTCCGCGAATTGCGGGCCGAGCTCGGCGATCGTCTCCTTCTTCAGATCGTCGAGCGCAGACTCACGGAGCGCCTTGTTGGGATTGAAGAGCGCCTGGTCGAGCCGCTCGGCCAGGAACCGATCGACTGCCTCGTCGACTTCGGGGTCCTTCGGGCTTTCCGCGACCGTGATTTTCGGCTTGCCCACCTCGCGGACGAAGGCATCCTGCATCTCGCAAATCCGCACGATCTCGCGGTGAGCCAGGCGAAGCGCCTCGACGATGGTCTCCTCGGGTACTTCCTTGGCCCCGGCCTCCACCATGATGATGGCTTCTCGGGTGCCGGCCACGACGAGGTCGAGCTTGCTCTCTTCCATCTTGTTCACAGGCGGACCGATGACCAACTGGTCGTCCAGCATTCCGATACGGATGGCACCGATCGGACCCTGGAAGGGGATCGGCGAGATCGAGAGCGCCAGCGAGGCGCCGTTGATCGCCATGGTCGCGGGGTCGGCATCCTGGTCGACCGAAAGCACGGTCGCGACCACCTGGACGTCGTTCCGGAAGTCCTTCGGAAACAATGGGCGGATCGGCCGGTCGATCAAGCGACTGTTGAGGATGGCTTGCTCGCTGGGGCGTCCCTCCCGGCGGATGAACCCGCCCGGGATCTTGCCGGCCGCGTAAAGCTTCTCTTCGTAGTCGCAGGTGAGCGGGAAGAAGTCGATGCCCTCCCGCGGCGTCGCGGCCATTACTGCGGTGACGAGCAACATGGTGTCGCCCATCCGCACGGTGACCGCGCCGGATGCTTGCTGGGCAACGTGACCGGTCTCGACCGTCAGCGTCCGCCCACCAATTTCGAGTTGTGTTGTATTCACGATTCCTCCTGGGGCCGCACAAATGGCGGCACGAAAAATGGTTGGCAATCGGCCCAGGCGGTTCCTGTCTTGCGGGTTAGGGGTTGGGGTTCGAAGAAAAGGAACCCTTTCTCCGTGCACCAATCTCTAACCCTGTACGAGGCGGCCCCGCCCGGGCAAAGGGTTTGCTCTAGGCCGTCACCTCCGGAGCCCGAGCTTGGCGATAACCGCCCGGTAGCGCTCGATGTCCGTGCGCTGCAGGTAGTTCAACAAGCGGCGGCGCTTTCCAACCAGCTGCAGCAGCCCGCGCCGCGAATTGTGGTCATGGGCGTGCGCTTTCAGATGGTCGGTGAGGTGATTGATCCGTTCGCTGAAGATTGCGATTTGGACTTCGGATGATCCGGTGTCCGTCTCGTGCAGGCGGTTGGTCTCGATCACGCCTGTCTTGGTCGTTGTTGCCAGTCGCTGTACCTCCTAATTTGCTTGCCCGGGTGCCGTTGGCTATTCGGACACTCGCGCGTCACGGGTGAGTATACCCGAAGGTCGCCAGTCGATAACCTGCAGCGCGGCGGGAACCATCTCGAAGACGGCCGGCGTGTTGCCCGCCAGTTCGCCATCCGCTTCGACCCCGATCGGCTCCTCGCTGTCGATCTCGACGCGGCGGGCTGTACCGAACTCAACCTGGGCCAGACGGCCATGGGTCCCCCGGTACAACATCGGCAGGCTGCGGATTCCCAGCCAGCGCGAGACGTCACCGATGGTCACCACCTCGAACAGTCCGTCGTTGACCTCCGCCTTGGGGGCGATCCACATCCCACCCCCCAGGTAGGCGCCGTTGGCCACCGCGATCGTGCGCACCCGCCGCCGCAGCACGGGGCCGTCGTCCAGGCGTAACTGCACCGAGGCATTGCGATGGGTCAGCAG
>VBDZ01000177.1 GCA_005881215.1 Chloroflexota bacterium
TCTCCGCATGGCGCGGCGGGTGATCGCGGCACTCCTGATCGTCGCCGGAACCTCCAGTGTCGGCTACCTGGGAATCTCCAGCTTTGTCGCCGAACAACTCGTTTATCGAACGCCAACGCCGATTCACCGGACACCGGCCAGCCTCGGGCTCCGCTTCAAGGACATCACGTTTCCGAGCCGCGGGGACCACCTCGCCATCAGAGGCTGGTTCATCCCTGGCGTTCGGCCAGATGGCCGGCTGACGGCTGACCGGACCATCGTGGTTGTCCATGGCACCTGGGCGAACCGCGAGGATCGGGGCGACAAGGAGTTGGAGTTGACCGCCGACCTCGCTCGTCATGGCCTCGCCATCCTCGCCTTTGACATGCGCGGAATGGGTGAGTCAACGCCGGCGCCCCTCTCCTTCGGGTACTTCGAGCAGCGGGACGTGCTCGGCGCGATTGACTACCTCCGCGGGGGACCCGTTCCGTTTCCGGAGCTGGGACGGCCTCGCGCCATCGGCGGCCTGGGGATATCGATGGGTGCGGCGACGCTGTTGCTGGCCTCGGCCAAGGAACCGGAAATCAAGGCGGTGGTGTCCGATTCCGCGTACGCCACGATCGTGCCGCTGATCGAGCGCGACCTCTCCAGGTATCGAGTCGCCGTCATCGGAACAGTCCCGTGGGTGTTCGGCCCCTCCGCCATCGTGATGGCCCGCCTCCTGTACGGGATCGACTACTTCGCTGTGCGGCCGGTGAACTCCGTGGCCAGCGTGGCACCCCGGCCGCTCTATTTGATTCACGGGGCACGCGACGAATACATCCCGGTCCTGAACTTCGATCAGTTGCGCGCCGCGGCAACCTCCGCGCCAAAAGCGCAGGTCACGACCTGGCTTGTACCGAAGGCTCGACACGCCCAGGGATACAAGGTCGCCGGCCGGGAGTACGTCTCAAGAGTCGTCGCCTTCTTTGATGCGGCGCTCGGGTCGGACCGCAGTCAGACCGGAGCGGCGGCATGAGCGCGTATCGCGATGCCAGGCCGCTTGCGGTGCTGCTGATCATTGCTGGCGCGCTGGTCGGTGGCACGGCGCTGGCCCGCGAAGTGATCGGAGGCGCCGGGTTCCTGGTCGAGCGCCCGGCGATCGTGGTGGTGTGGTTGGTTGGCCTCCTACTTGGAGCCGCAGTCTTTGGCTGGACGACCAGTCGTTCCATCCGCCAGGCGGGTTCAGTGCGTAGTCTCTGGCTGCTTGCCCTGACTGTCGGGGTCCTGGCTTCTCCGCTGCTGCTCATCCTGCTCCAACATCCGTCGCCTTAGCGTCAAGCCGAACACACCTGCGCCAACAATGCCGAAAGCAACACACATATGAACCGCGAAGAAGGCTGCAGTCAGATAGTCGCCCTGTTGCAGCGAAGAGATCAGATCGGTAATCGCATATCGGCAGATCTCGATCGTGTAGGTCAGACCGAAGGCCAGCAGGGTCTCGGGAAGGATTTGACGCCGCCGGCCGACCCAGACAACGGCAAAGAAGGCCACCGCGGCGTATGGAATTCCGGCGGTCTCGAGCACGAGAAAGGCGCAGGGACCGCCGGCCACCAGGCAGAGCAGGAGCCAGAACGCCTTTCGAACTCGGGCGCTCATTCCTCTGACCCCAAGCGAGGAGCGGTCGGACGACCGACGAGCGTCCAACCGAGCAAACCGCACAGGCTGAAGACGAGCGCGTTCAGGTCGCCGTGGATGAGCGCCATGGCGCGCAGGTCGAGCGCGGGCACCGGAAAGACGCGGCTGATCGCGTAATCGACCCCGAGCAGCATCGGTACGACCACGCCGGCCGCGGACACCCAGAGAAACCAGCGAGCCGGACCCAGCTGGACGCGGGGAGCGATGGCCAGGCCCACGAGCCCGGCGATGCTAAGCACACCGGCCCCGAGAAGGATCGGACCAACGACGGTCAGCAGCCCTGAGCCGGTCGCAATCCCGGCGGCGGTGATCGGTACCCCGATGACGACCAGCATCGCGCCTAGGGTGGCGAACGTCGCCAGGCGTCCGCGATCGCGCAAGGCGCTCATCGTCAGCGCCGCCATCAGGGTGGCGGCGAACCCGGCGTAATGAAAGTGCACGCCGGTCAGCTCGACGATCTCGTGGCTGAACCCCTCCGGCCGCAGCCCGGCGCGCGAGAGGACGAGCCAGCCGGCGCCGACGCTCAGGTAGGCGACGGCTGCCGCGGGAACGAGATGGACGGGACGAAGCGAGCGACGCTCGATGAGCTCGACAAGGCCGGCCAGCGAGGCGACGGCGCAGGTGAGCAACCATCCGAGTGCGATGACGCCCGCGGTCCAGCCCGGAGTAAACAAGAATGAGACAACGGCTGACGCAGCGCCGAACGGTTGCACGATGCGGGCGACGGTGAGCGCTTGTCGAGACCGAGGTCCGACAAAGGGCACCAGCCGCAGCCCAAGCGGCACGATGACGAGCAGGGCGAGCATCAGCAACAGGTCGACCAGCGTCAGACGCCAGACCACCACCGGGAACACGCCACTCATGCCGGTCTCCGCTCCGCCAGTAGGCCTCGCGCAAGACTCATCGCGGCGAGCGAGTAACCGAAGGGAAACAGCAGCGCCGCGCCGTAAAAGACGATGGGATTGATTTGGACAGAAGCCGCCAGGCCGAAAATCGTCAAGATGCCGGCGAACCCGGCGAGCACGGCGGCATTACCGACGCCAAGGGCAAGCCGAGCCGGCCAGATCGCACCCAGCCAGATGCCTGCAACCACCACGAACAGAACGGCCAACGGGTTTGCGACTGACACCTCGATCAGGGGATACCAGATGATTCCGCTGACGAGTACCAGTGCAGACGCAACGAGCCCGACTCCATTGACGATCGCGAGCGCTTTCGGTCTGCTGATCATCGATAGTGCCTCCCCAGCTCCGATGACCAGCGGATCCCCAGCTCCTCCTGGTGTTGACGAGCCCAATCGCTGAGCCTGGTCGGGCAGGTGGATGGCTGATGGGAGATCAGCAGCTCCGCCATCAGGCCCCGCACTTCCGCGCCAGTCAGGGCCATGTCCCGGACCGCGACGCCGACCAGCATGGCGCCGGCCAGGGCGACCGTCGGAGGCACGCGCATCAGGACGGTGCGGCGCGCCATCGCGTCCCGCAGCATCCGAACCAGCCCTTCGAAGGTGAAGATTTCCGGGCCGGCAACATCAACAGTGAGACTCTCGGTCGTAGCGCCGGCGGAAACGATCCGGTCGGCATAGTCCTCGACAAAGACCGGTTGCAACCGGTATTGCCCGTCACCCGGGATTCCAAAAACGGGCAGGTGCCGGATGAACCACGAAATGTTGTTGATCAGAACGTCGCCGTGGCCAAACAGCAGGGTCGGGCGGATGATCGCGTAGGACAATCCAGAATCCCTGACCCGCTGCTCGAGCTGCGCTTTGCCGCGGTAATAGGGAAGGTCCGATTTGTCGGGATTGGCGATGCTGACGTGGACCAGCCGGCGAACCCCGGCCTCGCGCGCCGCGTCGATCAGCACGCCCGTGTTCCGCACCGCCGCTTCGAAGCTCGCCGCGCCATGATTCGAACGGACCCAGTAGGTGTTGTAGAGCGTGTCCACGCCACGCAGAGCCGCAACCAGTCGGCCCGGCTGCTCGAAATCGAGCGGGAAGACGTCGATCTTCGCCGCGAGCGGACTCTGCGGGTCGGCATGGTTGGTCAGCGTCCGGACTGACCGGCCCTGAGCCAGCAGTCGCGGCGCGACGAAGCGGCCGGTATAGCTGAAGGCGCCGGTGACGGCGTCGAGCGTGCTCATGCCGTGTCTCCCACCCAGGTCGCCGATTGCAGCAGGGCATCGGCGATCGGCGCGAACTTTCGACCCGTGGCGAAGAGTGTCTCGGCCCTCGACCGATCGCCCCCCAGGTTGGTGATCGTCTCGATGCCGAAGTACAGGGCGACCGATGAGAACGCCAGGTCGTCGATCGGCACCAGGTTCTCGACGACGGTGCCGGCGGTCACCCGGCCGATGACCTCGCGGGCGAACGCAACCCAGGGCTCCATCCTGGCCAGCACTTCGCTGCGCAGCGCCGGCACCGACGACCCGCCGGCCACCATTTCCTGGACGGCCGTGATGTGGCCCGAGACGACATCCTCCTTGTAGAGGCGGGCCATCGCCTCCACCAGATCGGAGATCCGGGTGATCTCCGCCAGACCCGCCCGGTACCGGTCCAGCCGATCCCGACTGGTGGCGTCGAGCGCGGCCAGCAGCAGCCGGTCGACGCTGCCGAAGTGATAGAAGATGAGCGCCTGGTTCAGCTTTCCGTTTCGGGCAATGGCGCGCGCGGTGGTCCCAAAGAAGCCCTCCTGCGTGAGCGTCTTGAGCGCTGCCCGCACCAGGCGCTCGCGTGTGTCGCCCGCCGCGCTGGTAGCGGGCCGCCGCCGTTTGAGCGGTCGTTTTGAGCGCACGCTCAAATTATCATCTGCCCCGGGCCAGGGCGCAAGCGAATCACCGCACTGTTACAAGCCAGGGCGGGAGCCCTTCAGCTTTGGATGAGCTGGCCCAGTGAAACCTTTTTGCCAGCCGAGCCGTCTGAGGGGTGGAATGGCTCCAGGTCCTCGCCCTGATCCCGGGCGATGGGTGACTCGGATGGTGATGCTGCTGCTGATCACGCCGGCGCTGGCCGCGTGCGCCGCCCTGGGCGGCGGCCCTTCAACGAACGCTCAGCGGCAGCCAGGCATGACCACGAACGTTACCCCTGCCGCGTCCATCGAAGAGCTCCGAAAGCGACCGCTCCGACCGCCCCCGGCCAGGTCCAGCTGCCCCACCGCGCCCACGCACCAGGACCTGAAACCAGTCCTCGCGACCGGCCTGGCTCCCGGGAAGCCACCAGCTGGGCCGGATTACGGCTATGGCGACGGCCCCGTATACCTGAGCGGACAGTATGACTTTTATCCCGGCGGATGGGACAACGCGATCTGGTTGGTCGAACCGGCCGCTACCGGACCGCTGCTGATTCGCGGGCAACAACTCAAGGGTTCGGCGCGGGCCACATTTTCGAGACAGAGTGACGAATACGGCAAGCCGAGCGGCCCAGCGCCGGGTAAGCCGGTGTCGACGCAGTCGGCCTATGGGATGTCCGTCCCCTTTTATAGCGAGCTTGATTTGGTGGGGGCGGAGCCTCCCTACTGGGGCGCCTATTTCGCGGACACGCATTTCGATGCGGCGGGCTGCTACTTCATCCAGGTCGATGGAACCACGTTCAGCGAGCTCATCCTGGTGGAGGTGCCGGACGCCGCCCGGCCGCCGGCATAAGCCCGTCGAAGGCGGGCGCGGATGAATAAGGACAGCCGCCCGTGGTTCGAGCCCCTGGTCCGTACGCTCTCCCATCCGGCCTTGAGGTATGCGCACATGCTGGTTTTGAACCGTGACATCGCCCAGGAAATCGTGCAGGAAGCGTTCGCTCGGGTATGGGCCTCGCCGAATACGCCCTCGGCGGAAACCGAGTTCCGCCGCTGGCTCTACCGGGCCATCGCCAACCTTGCCACGGACTACCATCGGCACCAGGCGCGCGGCGCGAGGCTGCCGATCCCGCGTCTTCACGCCCTCGATCCAATGGAACAGGTCGAGCAGCGCGATCAACGTCGGCTGTTGCTCGAGATGGTCAAAGGGCTCAACCCCAAAGCCCGGCAGGCGGTCTATCTGCGCTATTTCGAGGACCGCTCGGTTGCTGAAACGGCTCGCATCCTCGGCATGCCCCAGGTGAGCGTTCGGGTGATTGTTCATCGCGCGCTCGGAAAGTTGCGCCGGGGAATGACATCGCGGCGGACCGACGAGGTGGCGGTGTGATGCTGACCTTCCCCGAGCTGGAAACGCGCCTGCGAGAGTGTGCCGAGCTGCACGAGCAAGATGTAGCCGCCGCACCGGATCTCAATCGACGCATTCTGGCCCGCGTCGCCATCACGCCCGCATCGAAAGCTGCGCGTCCCACCGTCAAGCGCGATGTGCTGCTCTCGGCGCTGGTCGCCGCGACGATCCTGGCGCTGGCGATCGTCATCACGGTCGGCGTCAGGTCGCACTTTGTGCAACCGCCTGCTCCCGTCAAACAAGCACCCACACCCAGGGCGCCCGCGGTTCCAGGATCCGTTGTCCTCATCAACAGCATCCAGCTCAGCTCCGGGCAGGTGGGCTGGCTCAATGCGGCTCGGACGACGCCGGCTGGCCCATCGGTCGTCTTCAAAACCACGGATGGCGGCCGACACTGGCAGCAGCAGCTTCAATGGGATGGGCCCGGCGCCCTGCAGATGCTGTTCCAGGGCGACGACGGCGTAGTCGTCGGCCAGGGAGGCGTTCCCCTTTTCCACACCACGGATGGGGGCGGCCACTGGCAACGGATGTCGCTGCCGCAGATCGTCCAGGGGGAGGCGGCGGGCACCATCTACTTCCGTAATTCGCGCGAGGGATGGCTTTTGGCTTACACACCGGAGACCTATACCGATGGGGTGTGCGCCCCCGGTGGATGCCCGTTGCTGGGCGTCTTCCAGACGACGGATGGCGGCCAGCACTGGACCCAAACGGCGAAGCTCAAGCCGATGGAGGTGTTCCCGGGCGCGCATCTGCAGGGACCGCTGCGGTTTTTGGATGCACTCAACGGCTGGCTTGTCGGCGACTCAGGATCGCCCGGGTTACCGGTCGTCTACGCAACCCACGATGGCGGAAAGAGCTGGCGCGGAGTCTCGCTGCAATCCCCGCAGCTCGGCACCGATGAAACCGCGATCATCGGCGAGCCTCCCCACTTTTTCAGCCGCGATCAGGGCCTGCTCGTTGTCGAGACAACGGTGCTTTGCCAGGCTGGAAGCTGCCCATCTCCGCAACCGACACCGAGGTCCTTCCTCTACACCACCAGCGATGGGGGCGACCACTGGTCGGCGCCCGCGGAGCTCCCGCCAATGGGGACGTTCGGCTTCAATCGGCTCTTCTTCCTCGACGCCGCGCACTACTGGATGGTGGGCGGGCCAAACGTAGCCAGTACGGTTGATGGCGGTCGACGCTGGACCGTCCACCGCAACGTGGTCCCCACCGGTCTGTTCCTGAACCAGCCGGTTTTCTCATCGCTCAGCGACGGCTGGGTGATTGCTACCTCGGCGAAGGCGGCGGTGCCGAACATCGGCCTCTATAAGACGACGGATGGTGGCGCGCACTGGGTGGCCGTGCCGACCCCGTCATTCGACCAGGTCCCGTAGGTTCTAAGGCCGCGGCGCCGCCGCCGCTGGCAAATGGGTGTCCACCCAGTTGCGAAGCGCCGGCGCACCCAGCGCGCCGACGACCCGCGCGATCTCCTTCCCGTGGTCCATCAGCACCAGGGTGGGAATCCCGCGAATGCCGAAGCGCTGCGAGAGGTTGGGCGCCGTATCGGTGTTGATCTTGACCAGCTTCAGGCGGCCGGGGCTCTGCTGGGCGATCTGCTCGACGATGGGCGATACCACCCGGCACGGTCCGCACCAGGGCGCCCAGAAATCGATCAGGACCGGCAGCGCGCTCTGCTCAACGACCGCCGGGTAATCGGCCTCGCCGCTTTCCGTCAACCAGGGCAGGGTTGCGCCGCAGACGCCGCAATGCGGCACTCCGCTGGCCGCCGGCCTGACCCGATTCTGCCGTCCGCAGTTGGGACAGCGAACCAACGGCGCCTCGTCCGCCATCAGCTCAGGAGCTGGTCACACTGACCGCGCGGAGCTGATCGAGCGGCGCGGCCGTCACCAGGGTGGCCGCGACTCCCTGGTAGGGGGCGAGGAGATCCTGTCGCTGCTCGACGATCATCACGTCGACGCCGTGGAGGCGAGCGATCTCGATCAGCTCATCAATCAGGTTCTCGGCATCAAGCAGCGGCTGGTTGTCGAAGGGGCAGGACCCGGCCGCGATCGACAGGTAATGGTGGTTGCGGCAGACATAGCCGGGCACGGCCAGCTCATTGCTGACGAAGAGCCGCCGCATCAGGAACAGGTTCGCCGCGGCGAGCACCATATCGAGGCCGGACGCCAGGCGGTCATGCCCCTGGTAGAAGCCAAGCTCGCCCAGCTCAGCCTCCTCTTCCCTCTTTCGCTGTTCCGCCAGGGCGCCGTCGAGTGCCGACCGGCGCTGGTTCGGCCCGTCCTCTGGCGAGAGGTTGAGCCGGGCGAAGATCCGTTCGTGCAACGCTTTGGGCAGATAGTCCTCGAACTCCTTGACAACGATCTCCTCGCCGATCAGCGCGAGCCGGTCGCAGTCACGTTCGCGGAAGAGGCGGTCTGCGAGCTGCGCCGCCGCCTTGAACTGCCAGATGACGTGCATCTGCCTGTGGCGCTCTTCCTTATCAGGACGGAAGGCGTCGGTGGCCTCGCGGGGAAGCTCCTCGCTGACGGATTGAATCCGCTCTTCGTAGCCGAGCTCGTAGATCGAGAAGGTGGTCTTCTCCATCGAAACGTCGAGCACCAGCACGCGATGCTGCTCTTCCAGGATGGCCTCGAGCGGTTCGACGAAGGCATCGGCGTCGATCGTCAACGAGTCGGCGACTCTGACCGGCAGTGGCATCACCCGATTGAGCTGGCTTCCGCTTTTGAGGATCACGAGCGCCCTTTCGCCCGCCGGCTCGTAACTCTCGAGGAACTCCTGGACCTCGCGCAGGTCCTCCGGCACCCCGAGCCGCTGCGCGTGCGGCAGGGCATCGATGAACGCCTTTCGAATGTCCAGGACCTGGTGCCGAAGGCTGCTGAAGACGCTGAGAAAGACCGGACGGTCCGCCCGGACGAGGCGATCGGGCGAAAAGTTCAGGTAGAGGCTGACCACCGGCCGCTCATACGACTGCCGCGCGATGCTCCGGATGTCCTGGCGGTTGATGAAGGGTCGCTGCGCGAAGGCCTCCGTGAGCGTTTTGCCCTCGGGCACCTGTTCTTGAGCTCGGGCCATGGCGCTGGTCGTTCGGCTGCCACGCACCCGCCGCTCGCGCTCCTCGATCGACTCCCAGGTTGTGGACACCGCTGCTCCTTTTTGCCCTCTCCGTTACCCCTTTCGATGATAGGCCTCGTATCGAATCACGTCGAATCGCCACTCTAGGATGGCCTGAGCATGCGCGGAATTCTGGTCGCGGCGGCCGTCAGTCTCGGCCTGGTCGCCTGCTCGGGGCCCTCGTCGAACGTCGTCTACGCCTCGCATGGCTACAGCTGCTGCATCGAGTTGACCGGGAACACGACCTGGCACCCCGGCCAGCAGCTCACGCTGCACTGGACGCCGCAGCCCCCGGCGATGACGACCGACGCTACGCCCCATCAGATCGTCCTGAAGCTCGGTCTCACGGGACCGTTTCCGACGGTCGGTGCGCTCAAGCAGGCCATCAGCCAGGGCACGACATCCTCGAACGTGCGAACCATCAGCGCGGAGACCCTCATGGTCAACGATCGAACCTACGACACGCCGGCCAGCACGCTCAAGCTGCCGGCGGATCTTGCTCCCGGCTACTACAATCTCGACCCGGAAAGTTCCTCGGGCGGCCTTACGGCCGGGGGCAGCGCGGTGGTTCTCATCGCCCCGTGACGAGCATTGGCCTGGGTGGCTGTGGTTCGCGGGCCGCGACTCCGACGATGGCCGCCAGTAGGAGCGCCAGCGCGGCGGCGACGATCAGTCCGACCTGAGCCCCGGCGGCCGAGGCAATCAATCCCCCGAGCAGCGGACCGAAGCCAAAGCCGACCGAGACGGCGCTGGAACTGAAGCCGAAGATGGTGGCCTGGATGATCGCCGGCGCCTCGAGGCCGACCATCGCTCCGAACGCGGGAATCATCGAACCGGTGACGAAGCTGGCCAGCACGAAGGCGACGATGATGACGGCGGGCGTTCGACCGGCGGCGGCGCCGAGCAGCGTCAGCCCGAGCAGGATGGCCGCCGTGGTGACCACGGTGCGGTAGTTACTCCGCCGCAGCAGGCGCGAAAACGTAACCGCGGCCAGGGCGGTGGCGATGCCGGCCGCGGCGAAGGTGAAGCCGGTGATGGACTGCAGCTCCGTAACTGGTCTGCAATAGTCCCTGGGCCACCATCAAGACGACCAGCGCCCTGATCGTTCCCGGCCGCGCCACTCGGAGTACCTGCAGCGTCGACGGCGTCAATTCGCGGATGACGCGGCGCGGACTTTCCCGAACCGCGATCAGCACGGGGATCATGGCCAGCAGGAGCAACACGCCACCGCCGACGAAGATCGCCCGCAGCCCGACGAAGTTCGCCGCCAGTCCACCAGCGGCCGGGCCCGCCGCGCTCCCGAGGGAGATAGCGGAATTCAGAATCCCGAGTGCCCATGCCAGGTGCTCGGTCGGGGTTTCGGTCGCAACCAGCGCGGTAGCCGCGGCCACCGTGCCGGAGCTGGCACCCTGGATGCCGCGCAGCACGGTGAGCTGCAGCGCCGATTGGGCCAGTCCCATGAAGCCGACCGAAATCCCGCCGCCGACCATCGCCCGGACGAGCATCGGCTTGCGGCCATAGCGATCGGCCAGCCGGCCCCAGATCGGGCTCGTCAGCGCCAGCGCGAAGCCCGTGACGCCGGCCGAAATCCCGGTCCAGAAGGCCAGCTGAGACCCGCTCGGGATATGGAGCTCCCGATGAAGGAAAAGCGGAAGGAAGGGGAAGGCGAAGGAGAAGCCCAGGATGGCGGTGAACTCGGCCAGCCAGAGCGCGGCCAGGTTTCGGCGCCAGTTGACCGCAGCAGACTGCGGCGCCGGCTCGACAGCCGGCGGATCTGGTGGCACATTAGTAAGGATGTAACTTTTCGCGGCGCCGGGGTGTTCCTGAGTTAGGCGATCAACCCGGGAGGAAGGGAAGTATGAATCGGGCAGTCGTCCAGGCCGGCTTCGCCGTCGTCGTGTTCGTCCTGCTCGCCGTGACCAGCGTGTTCCTGACTCTCGGTCGTCAGCGCTTCCCCGGCTAAGTGATGGGCCTGTTACCAGGCGGCCCGTAGCAGTTCGAGCAGGTCTGCCTCGCTGACCGGTTTCGGGTTGGCTTTGACCGTGGGGCTCTCGGCCGCCTCCCCGGCGACCTGCTCCAGCACCTCGGCCGGCACGCCGGCGTCGCGAAGTCGCTTCGGCACCGGCAGCGACTCGAGCAGCGCAAAGGTTTCCCTGGCGGCCGCGTCGGCATCCCTGGTCCGGGCGCCGGCACCCATCGCCTCGGCAATAGCGCTCATCGCGTCCGGAGCGGCATCCGCGTTGAAGCGCATGACGTGCGGCAGCATGATGGCATTCAGGACGCCGTGCGCGACGCCGGTGCGACCACCCAGCACGTGACAGAGTCCGTGGTGCAGGGCCATCGTGGCGTTGCCGATGCTCAGACCGGCCAGATATGCGCCTTGCATCAAATCCTCGCGGGCATCGAGGTCATCGCCCCGGGCGACGCAGAGCGGCAGCGATCGAACGATATGCCGGGTGCCGTCGAGAGCCACGCTCCGAACCTCGGGACTGGCGTCCGTCGCATAACACGCTTCGACGCAGTGAGCTAAAGCGTTCATCGCCGTCGATGCGGTCAATTGCGGCGAGAGATCGAGCGTGACTTCGGGGTCGTAGATGGCGAGCCGCGGAAGCGCGGCCGGATCGCGCCGGACCCGCTTGCGACCCTCGTTTCGGTCCGTAATCCCGACGACGGGCGTCATCTCCGAGCCCGCATACGTGGTCGGAATCGCAATCAGCGGGA
>VBDZ01000178.1 GCA_005881215.1 Chloroflexota bacterium
CCGTTGAACTCCGCGACCAACCGGCCCCCCAGCGACCCGCGGATCGTATGCGCCGTCGCCGTATTCCTCAGGCTGGGCGTAACCACCAGCAGGACGCGATTGCCCAGGAGATCGGCTTCGTTACCGACCTTCGCGATGGCCCCGCGCCCAAAAAGGACGCGGGGCCCCTGAAGCGTCGTGGTTTTACTGAGCGAGCGCCCGGCCCTCCATCACCTCGAGCGGGTCGGCCTCGATCTCCAGCAATTCCCCATCCGGGCCCTTGAAGTAGAGCGAGTTCTCCACCCGATCCGGGCCGAAATACTCGATGCCCCGCCGATCCAGCTCTCCCTGGATGCGAGTGAACTGCTCGCGTGGAACCGAGATCGAGACGTGGTGCATGCCGCCGACGGATTCCCGGGTGGGCGGCATCGGGTCCTCCGGGAAATCAAAAAACGCGAGCAGGTTACCGTGGCCGAGGTCGTGGAAGAAGTGGGTCGAGCTCTTGAGGTCACGATTCTCGAAGAGTTCGACCAGCGGAAAGCCGAGCACCTCGCTGTAGAACTTGATGGTTCGCTCGATATCGCCGCAGATCAACGCCAGGTGGTGCAGGCCGCGCGCACTGGTCGCCGGGCGCTTGGACTTCGGCTTGAGATACGCCTTCTTGAGCGCTTCGCGCTTTGTCTGGTAGTCAACTTTGACGGTAGCCATCGCTCCTCCTGGGACTCAGATCTTGAAGAACAGCCGCCGGATGCGATAAGCGAGTTCGCGATCGCCAATCGCGGTCCCACCGGGGAAGCGTTGGTACACAGTGAGGGCCCAGTCGTTGGGATCGAAATTGAACACGACCGGACAGCCGGCGACACTCGCCTCTTCGTATGTCAGCTTCCCGTCCTTGAGCTGCAGCTTCCAGCTTCCTCC
>VBDZ01000179.1 GCA_005881215.1 Chloroflexota bacterium
TGTGCGGGCGCTCGCCGAGCATGGTCAGCACCCCAAGCCGCAGCTCGTGGAGGATCTTGCCCGGCTCGGCATCGCGAAACGCGTCGTCTTCATTCGCTTGCCAGTGGGTCAGTGCCTCGAGCGTGGTGCGAGCCAGGTGCGGTTGAAAGGGCAGCGCCTGGTACGCCGTGATCAGGCTGTCGCGACCGAACAGCGCCATGAACCAGGGAAGTCCGGCTGCCGGCAGCGAATAGGAGAGTGTCTTCAGTGGACGGAACCGCAGCGCGGCGAGATCGACCAGGCTCCGACCATAGGTGTGAAGCAGGACATCGTTATCGGTGATCAGCGTCGGCGCCTGCGCCATCCACTGCTCGAACGAGGTTGGCATGTCGGGTTTGGGATTGCCGAAGGCCCGCTCGCCGTGCCGAAGGCGATACATCTCGCCAGTGCCAACCGGCGCGACGTCGATGCAGGTGCGCCACTCGCCGCGCGGCTCCAGCGTCACCTCAGTGTGGGCTCGCTCGGGCCCGACGGTGAAGCGCTCATCGAAGCTGATGATGGTCTCGCGGCGGAAGTCATCGCGGGAGTAGATCAACCGCAGGTGATCCGTGGTGACCTCGGCCCGAATCTGCCCGCGCCGGAGCGCGTGATCCTTCACCTCGAACAGGTCGGCGAAGTCGCTGCCGTATTCGACATCGACCGTCACTCGTTGCGGCTGATCACTGTGGTTCTGAACCGTTAGATCCTCGTGCACACCGATGGCGACAAACCGATCTCGCCGAACCGAGACCGGCGGGTTTTCGCCAACGCCAGCCGTGGCGAGGGTGGCGAAGATGGCCGCGGAATAGTAGTCGACCGTGCGGCTGGTCAGCACATAGAGGGGCTCGCCATTGATCAGCAGCCGCCAGGTCGATAAATGGCGCATGTCGGCATGGAAGAAGCCGTTCGGGTCCGGGGCGGGTTCGACGTCGCCGGCGGGATCGGAAACGAAGAAGGTGTTCCCATCGAGCACGGTCAGGTCGCCGGCCATGGACCTAGAGTACTGACATGGCCAGAATCAATGTCCGCGAACGGCAAGCGCCCATCCGCGACCGCTACAAGGCCGACCCGGAGTCGGCTCACATCGTGCTGAAGGTCCACAGCGATCGGAGCGACCTGGCCGATCCGCTGCACTGCGGCATCGTGCCCGACTCCGCGCCGTCAGTCCCGTGGAAGTCTGGCGCGCATCCGGCCGTCGGCGGCGCCGGCGATGTTCCGTGCTCGGGCGATCTGCTGCTCGGGGCGTTGGCCGCCTGCCAGGAGACCACCCTGCGGATGGTCGCCGCCAGCATGGGGATCGAGCTCGAGTCACTCGAGATCGTCGTCGAGGGCGATTGGGATCCTCGAGGCACCCTGGCCATGGGGCCGTACCCGATCGGATTGACGGCAATCCGCTGCCAGACGACGGTCCGGGTTGCCGACGACCTGCGCGGCGAGCGATCGGAGCGGCTGCTCCGCAGCGCGGAGAAGTACTGCGTCGTCCTCAATACCCTGCGCCAGGGTGTGCCGGTCGAGTCGTCGTTTGCGCTGGAGACCGTTTAAGCCGTAGCGGCCGTCGCGGCCCGGGGAACCGGCGGGCTGCCCAGCTGGTATGAAGGGTAGCAATCGATCCGTGGAGGGCCGGCCACTGGACGACACCGCGCTCGTCGAACGCGCCAGAAATGGCGATGTCAATGCTTATGAAGCACTCGTCCAGCAGTACCAGGAGCTGGCGTTCCGGGTTGCCTTCCAGGTCACCGGCAACGCCGCGGATGCCGAAGACGCCGCGCAGGAGGCCTTCGTGAATGCCTACTACGCCCTCGGACGCTTCCGAGCCGGGGCGCCGTTCCGCCCCTGGCTGCTGCGGATCGTCGCCAACGAGGCGCGGAATCGCCGGACCTCGGCGCACCGCCGGACCGCGCTGATGGAACGTGCCCTGGCTGCCCAATCCTCCGGCGAAGCGGCCCCTTCGCCGGAGCGGGCGGCCGAGGCCGATGAGTTTCGCGCCACGCTGATCGCCGCGCTGCGGCGGTTGCGCGACGACGACCGGCTGGTGCTGGCCTACCGCCTGTTTTTCGACCTCTCCGAGGCGGAGATGGCGACGGCCCTCAACTGTCCACGGGGCACCGTGAAGTCTCGTCTGTCGCGCGCGCTCGCCCGACTCCGCAGCATCCTGCCGGATGAGATCCGGGTTCCATTGTCCGAGGGGCAGCGAGATGGCTGATCGAGCGCGAATCACGGATCTTGAACTGGAAGGCGCGCTCCGCGCCCTCGGCCCTCGCTACCCGTATCCTTCGACGCCTAACCTCGCGGTACGGGTGCGGACTCGCCTCGCGGCGCCACCGGTTAGGCCCCTGCCTCGCCGGGCTCCGTGGGGCGATCCTCGACGCCTCGCCCTGGTGGCTGCTCTGCTACTCCTGTTGATCGGAACCGCGGCACTGGCGATTCCGGGGACGCGCGATGCGATCGCGCATTTCTTCCACGTCCAGGGGGTGATCGTCAACCGGGTACCGTCGCCGGCGCCGTCGCTCACGCCGCCGACGTCGCTGAACCTCGGCCGCCTCACGACCATCACCGAGGCGCAGGCCGCCGTGCGGTTCACGATCGCGGTGCCGGCCAAGCTCGGGCCGCCTGATGCCGTCTATGTCGCGAGCGGTCCGCCCGGCGGCGAGGTCGCGCTGGCGTACACGCCCCGGCCGGGCATTCCGCTGGTCCGGCAGACGGGTTTGGGCGTGCTGATCACGGAGTTCCGTGGGGACCTGATCCCAGGATTTATCAGCAAGGAGGTCGGCCCAGGAGCCACGGCCGAGGAAGTCTCCGTCAATGGCGACCCGGGCTGGTGGATCGCCGGCGAGCCGCATACGATCCTGATCCGCGTCAGCCCGGACAGCAGCCAGCTCGAGACGCTGCGCCTGGCGGCGAACACGCTGGTCTGGGCCCGCGGCGGCGTCACGTATCGGATCGAATCGGACCTATCGAAGGCCGACGCGATGCGTATCGCCAGCTCGCTTCCCTGACGCCGGGCCGGCGGCGAATGGTCTCCGGGTCCCATTGCCGCCGGCTCGAGCGCGTGAGGGGCAGTGTTCCACCGCGTTGCGACAGCTGTCTGTCGTTACGGCCCCGTTCTCCGCACCGGGGTCCCGGCTCCTTCACAGGTCGTTCACAGGCGGGGGGCAGGATCAATGACAGCAATCGGGTCAACCGATGAAGGAGAACAAGATGAACGACGCAAAAGATAGGAATCGGAAACTGGCGATGCTGGGCGGGCTCGGGCTCGGCCTGGCGCTGCTGGGGCGAAAGCGCCGCTGGCGCCGCTACGCCATGGGCCAGATGATGGGCGGGGGATTCGGCGGCGGTCGCTGGGGCCGCTTCGGCTACGGCCACGGCGGATACGGCGGGCCGCAGCAGCCGATCACGTTGCCGCCGTTCATCGAGGCGACCCTCAAGGCCTGGCACGATCGCGCGCACGGCAATGTGCCGCCGGCCGCCGCTCCGGGCGAGCCGCCGACCGCACAAGTCTGATCGATTCTTTCCTCCCCCGACTGAGGCGGAGTTCCCACTCCGCCTCATCTCTCGTCATAGGATGGCGCTGAATGAAGACGATCCTCGTGGTGGACGATGAGCCGCAGATCGTCCAGCTGGTGCGCGACTATCTCGAGCACGGTGGCTTCAAGGTCCTGGTTGCCGCCGACGGATCAAGCGCGCTCCGCCTCGCCTCGACCCTTCATCCGGATCTCGTCGTCCTCGACCTCGGGCTGCCGGGAATGGATGGGCTCGATGTGACGCGATCGTTGCGGCGCAACGGCGCGCTGCCCATCATCATGCTCACGGCGCGTGCCGACGAATCGGACAAGCTCGTCGGCCTCGAGCTGGGTGCCGATGACTACCTCACCAAACCGTTCAGTCCCAAAGAGCTGGTCGCTCGGGTCCGGTCGGTGCTGCGCCGGACGGAAGTGGCCCAGTCGCCGCGCGACCTGATTCGGGTCGGTGACCTCGAACTCAATCTGCCGAGCATGCAGTTGACCATCGCGGGACGGGCCGTCGAGCTGACCCAAACCGAGTTCCAGCTGCTGTCGACCATGGCGCGCCAACCGGGGCGCGTCTTTTCTCGCGCCCAGCTGCTCAGCGCGGTTCATGGCGTGGCCGTCGAATCGTACGAACGCGCCATCGATGCCCACATCAAGAACCTGCGCCGGAAGATCGAGCCCGAGCCCCACGATCCCCGCTACCTGCTCACCGTCTTCGGCGTCGGCTACCGCTTCGCGGATCCGCGGCGATGAGCGGCTGGAGCGGGCGGGGATGGCGGGGGCCTCGATGGCGCGGCCCGGGACCTCCGCCCTGGTGGCCGCAGGGCGAAGCCTGGCCGCCGTCCGGGAGGCCGCCCTGGGCCCGTCCGGGGCGTCGATTCCTGTGGCGGATCGCGGGATTCATGGTTGCCGCCTTCCTGCTGATCGCCGTGGTCCTGACCGTCGGGGTGGTGCTGGTCGGCACCGCTGCCGGCCTGATCGCCGCCCCGCTCGGGGTCCGCATCCTCGCGATTGCGGCGCTGATCCTCTTTTTGTTCCTGGTGGCTCGCGGCGGCCGTCGATTTCGACGACTCGCGATCAATGTCTCCGAGCTGGTCGACGCCGCCGGCCGGATCGAGGCGGGTGACTACGGCGTGCAGGTCGCGGAGCGTGGACCGCGCGAGGTGCGATCCTTCGCGCGCGCCTTCAATGCCATGAGCGCGCGGCTGGCAGCCACCGATCGCCACCGGCGCGCGTTCGTCGCCGATCTCGCGCACGAATTCCGAACGCCGCTGGCGATCATCCGCGGTCAGGCGGAGGGGATCGGCGACGGCGTCTATCCCGCCGACGGGGCGCACCTCGCCCCCATCCTGGACGCGACCGAATCCCTCGAGCGGCTGGTCGAGGCGCTGCAGACGATGACGCTGGCCGACGTCGGCAGCCTCGGCCTGCGCCGGGAAGCGGTGGATGTCTCGGTACTGGTGAGCAGCAGCCTCTCCGCCTTTCAATCGATGGCGGACGCCGCCCACGTGAAGCTGGCTGCCGAGATTGGTCCGGACACGCCGGCGATCGACGCCGATCCGGCCCGGATTCGGGGGGTGCTCGCCAACCTGCTGTCGAATGCGATCCGCCATACCCCGGCCGGCGGCATCATCACGGTCAGTGCGCGCCGCGCGGCTGACACGATCACCATCGCGGTGCGCGACACCGGGCAGGGGATCCCGGAGGAGCTGCGTCCGAGAGTCTTCGAGCGATTCGTCAAAGCGCCCGGCTCGCCCGGCGCCGGCCTGGGGCTCGCCATTGCCAAAGACATCGTGGTGGCGCACGGTGGGACGATCGACCTGACCAGCGAGGTGGGGAAGGGGACCGAGGTCCGATTCACCTTGCCGATCGCGCACTAGCGCCCTGCTAGGCTCTCCCAAGATGGCCGCGCACGACTCGCATTCGGCGCGCGCGCCGCTGCAGCCGCGGCTGTGGCTGCGGGCATTTACAGGGTTCTACCGCCCACAACCGTCGTCCCAACTCAACCTGGATCCGATCGCGCGTTTTCTCTACTCGGCGCGCGCCGTCATCCTGGTCATCTCGGTCCAGGCGAGCCTCATCGCCGGCTTGCTGGCGCTCACCGACCGCCGCTTCGATCTGGTGCCCTTCCTGCTGCTGCTGATCGGGTTGGTGGTGGCGCACGCGATCAGCAACCTCAGCAACGACTATTTCGGCTACCGGCGGGGACACGACGTCGCCGACTCGCCACGAATGCGATACACGCTGCACCCGATGACCAGCGGGTTGGACAGCCGCTCGTTGCTGACGCCGATCGCCGCGCTCGGCGCCGTCGGGGTCGCCATCATCATCTATTTCTGGGCGGTGCGCGGACCGCTCGCCCTGGGGTTCGCCGCCGCCGGGGTCCTGTTGCTCTTTCTCTACGACGCCGCGCCGGTGCCGCTGAAGTCGATCGGGTTGGGCGAGCTGGCCGCCTTCCTGGTCTGGGGACCGCTGATGATCGGTGGCGGCTATTTCGTGATCGCCGGCCAACTCTCGCCGTCGGCGTTCCTGGTCTCGATCCCGTACGGACTCGGCGTTGCCTCGATCCTGGTCGGCAAGCACATCGACCAGCTCGACTTCGACGTGGCGCACGGCCAGCGAACGCTTCCCGTGGTGCTGGGCGAGGCGAATGCGCGGCTCCTCAACCGCGCCGCCGTCGGCTTGATGTACCTCGTGATCGTGCTGCTCATCATCACCGGGGTGGCGACGCCCTTCCTGCTCGTGGCGGCCGTTGCGCTCCCGCGAGCGATGCGTGCAATCCAGGTGATGTCGGCGCCCAGGCCGGCGTCGCCTCCCCCGGGATATGTGGGCTGGCCGCTGTGGAACCACCGCGCGTGCCTGATCCATAATCGGCTGTTCGGCTGGGCCTACATCGCCGGGCTGGCGCTGGGGGCGATCGTCCCGGCCTTCCGGCTCTAGCGCGATCCGCGTGCGCCCCCCAGGAATCGGATGACGGCCGCGGCTCGGATCGTCGTGCTTCCGGGTGATGGGATCGGTCCGGAGGTGACCGATGCGGCCCGCCGGGTGCTGGATGCGGCGGCGGTCCGGGCGGGTCTGAAACTCGATTACGTCGTGGATCTCGTTGGCGGCGCGTCGGTCGACGCCCACGGAGTGGCGCTTCGTCCGCAGACGTTGCGGCTCTGTAAGACGGCCGACGCGATTCTCTTCGGCGCGGTTGGCGGGCCGAAATGGGACGATGCGGCGCCGCAGAGCAACCTGCGGCCGGGCTCGGCGCTGCTCGGTCTCCGGAAAGGCCTGGGGCTCTTCGCCAACCTGCGCCCGGTGCGGGTCGATCCCGCCATGGTCGCCACCTCGGCGCTGCGCCCCGAGCGGGTCCGCGACGTCGACCTCCTCGTCGTCCGCGAGCTGACCGGCGGCCTCTACTTCAGTAAGCCGAAACGGCGCTACGAGACGCCGCGCGGGCAGGCCGCGGTCGACACCATGCGCTACAGCACGCCGGAGATCGAGCGGGTGGCGGTGCGGGCGTTCGAGCTGGCCCGCCAGCGGCGGCGCCGCCTTTGCTCGGTCGACAAGGCCAACATCCTCGAGACCTCGCGGCTCTGGCGCATCGTGGTGACCGCCGTCGCCGAGCGCTATCCGGACGTCGCCACCAGCCACATGCTGGTCGACGCCTTCGCCATGGAGCTGCTCCGGCGCCCCCAGGCCTTCGACGTCGTCCTGACCGAAAACCTCTTCGGCGACATCCTGACCGATGAAGCCTCGATGCTGGCCGGCGCGCTCGGCATGCTCCCCTCGGCGAGCCTCGGTGGCGGGACGCTCGGTTTGTACGAGCCGATCCACGGCTCGGCCCCCGATATCGCCGGGAAGGGCATCGCCAACCCGATCGGCGCGATTCTCAGTGCGGCCCTCCTCCTGCGCTGGTCCTTGAACGCGGAGACGGCAGCTGCTGCAGTCGAGCACGCGGTCTCTTTTGTGCTCGCTTCCGGTTTGCGCACGGCGGACATCGCCCGCGACGGCGAAGCGCCGGTTGGGACGGCGGCGATTGCCGAGGCTGTGGTCAGCGCCTTAGGATAACGGTGACAAAACCGAGCTAGGGGCGGCGGCTCGCAGGAGGGAGAGGGGATGGACTCTGGACTGCGCCGAGGGAGCCTGAATCTTCCACGACTCGCGTTCATCGGGCTCGCGTATTTCTCACTGGCTCCGGCGATCTACCTGAACATGGGCTTCATGGAAACCGATGCCAATGGCCCCGTCATGCCGCTGCTGTTCATCCTGATAACGGTCGCCATCCTGCCGACGGCGATCAGCTTCGCCGTGATGAACAACCGCCGCCCATCGGCTGGCTCAGGGTCGACCTGGGTGTGGGAGAGCGTATCGCCGTCGGCCGGCCTATGGCTGGGCTGGGTCATGATCACCGCCTATCTCGTCGTGTGCTCCATCTACCCGCCGGGGTTTGGCCTGTTCTTCAACTCGCTGCTCAGCATCTTCGGGGTCGGCACCAACGTATGGACCGGCATCGCCGGCGGCCTGGTGTCCGTCTTGATTTGCGGCTACATCGCCCATCGAAACATCCGGCTCGGCGCGGCGGTGATCGGGGTCCTGATGGTCTTCGAAGCCGGCTTCGTCCTCCTCCTCTCGCTGTTCATCGTGGCCAAGGGTGGCACGCTGGGGCATCTGACCCTGACCCCGTTCGACCCGACGGCCGCGAAGGCCGGGGTCAGCGGGCTCGCACTGGCCGCGATCTTTGCCTTCCTGTCGATCGCCGGCGTGGATTCGATTGCGCCGGTCGCCGAGGAATCGAACACGCCGAAGCGCCTGATCCCACTGGGCACCATCCTGATCACACTGATCGCTGGTCTCTACTGGACGGTCACCTCGTACGGATTCGCCATCTCGGTACCGGTGCAGACGGTCGCTGACTACGTCAACGCGGGCCAGCTCACGCCGGTGCTTCCGATCGCGCACCAGTACATCGACGGCCTCGATATCCTGGTGCCGATCACTGGCTTCACCGCCACCCTCGCCAGCTTCGGGGCGTCCATCTATGCGGCGAGCCGCTTGATGTATGCCACCTCCCGGGAAGGCTTCCTGCCGGCCTTTTTCGCCCGGCTGCATCCCGCCCATCGCACGCCGTGGAATGCCGAGGCAACCGCATTGGGCGCCGCGCTCGTGCTCTTCTTGCTTGGGACCTGGTGGCAAGGCTCAGTGGCCGGCTCGTTCGGCTACCTGGCCGTAATCTTCGTTTTCTTCATCCTGGTCGCGTACATCTCGGTCAACCTGGCGAACCTGATCTACCATCTTCGCTACAAACGCAACGAGTTCAACTGGTTCCTGAACGGGGTGATCCCCGTCGCCGGAGTGGCGATCGACGCCTACATCCTCTATAAGGCCTTCTTCGAGTCGGAGTTAGGTCTGCCCTTCCGGACCGGGTCCAGCATCGTCTGGTTCTCATTGGTGTGGGCCGCCATCGGCGTCGTCTGGGTGCTCTGGTGGCGCAGACGACGTGACCTCTCGAAAGCAACGCTGACGATGTTCGCGGAGGCCTGACCTGATTACACCGAAATTGCGGATCAAGGAAGGCTTCGTTTCTGTACCCGGCGGCAAGGTCTGGTACCGGATGGTGGGCGAGGGTGGCGTGCCGCTGCTCTGTCTACACGGAGGGCCGGGCATTCCGCACGACTATCTCGAGAACCTGGAGGACCTGGCCGACCGGCGGATGGTGGTCTTCTACGACCAGCTGGGCTGCGGGAATTCGGAGCGGCCCGACGATCCGTCGCTCTGGACCATGGCGCGAGCCATCGACGAGTTGGTCGCCGTCCGCGAACAGCTCGGGCTCGACCGAATTCACCTGTTCGGCAACTCGTGGGGTGGCTGGCTCTCGTTGCAGTACGTGCTCGATCGGAAGCCGCCGCTACAGAGCTTGATCCTCAGCAGCTCGCCGCCGAGTGTCAGCCGCTGGATCACGGATGCCAACGAGCTCCGCCGTCAGTTGCCGGAGGACGTGCGGAAGGTCCTCGACCATCACGAGGCCAAGGGGTTCTTTGCCTGTCCCGAGTGGTTCGGTGCCATGGCCGTGTTCTACCGCCGCCATGTGTGCCGTGCGGACCCGTGGCCGGACGGGGTGGAGCAGGCCTTCGGACCCGGCTTCGGTAGCCAGGTCTACAGCACGATGTGGGGACCGAGCGAGTTCGGGCCGGTGACCGGCAACCTGAAGACGTGGGATGTGACCGACCGTCTCGGCGAGATCACCGTTCCGACGTTGATCACGTGCGGGCGGTACGATGAGGCGACCCCGGCGCACGTCACAGACATGCACGGCCGGATGCCGGGCTCGCAGTTGGTGATCTTCGAGCAAAGCTCACACCTGGCCTTCGTCGAGGAGCGCAAGGCGTACATCCGGACGGTTAATAACTTCCTCG
>VBDZ01000180.1 GCA_005881215.1 Chloroflexota bacterium
CAAGCTGGAGGTCTTCATCGATCCGCAATTGCCACGACCGTTCCTGCTCGTCGTCGGCGATACCCCCGCCGCCCATACGCTGATCAAGTTGGGCGTGACGATCGGCTACCGGACCTGCGCGGTGCACCCGGGCGCGCTGGCAGCGGACTTCCTGGAGGCCGACCAGGTCATCGATTCGCTCGATCTCGCGCCGGCCCAGCCCAACCCGAGCACCTGGGCCGTAGTCGCCACCATGGGTCATTACGACGAAGACGCCATCGAGGCGCTGTTGCGGTATGACGTCGCGTACATCGGGCTGGTCGCCAGCCGCCGCCGGGCCGCCACGGTCCTCGACGTGCTTCGCGGTCGGGGTATCAGCGGACTGGAACGCGTTCGGCGCGCCGCCGATAGCTCGGTCGGCGGCTCGCAAGAGGAGATTGCCCTGGCAACACTGGCCGAGATAGCGGCCGAACGCCACGCGCATCGGGGCCGCTCCGCGATTGCGTTACCTGAGACCGTCATCGACCCGATCTGCGGGATGCGCGTCGAGGTGAAGGGGGCGATGCATACGCTAACGGTGGGCAAGACGACCCACTACTTTTGCGGCGCCGGCTGCCTAGACGCCTTCCGGCATACCCCCTCCCCAGCCCTCCCCACAAGGGGGAGGGAGTAGGGGGTTCGGATTTAGGAGCCGATAATCGGTCGGACTTCGATCGAGCCGACGCTGGCTGACGGCACCTTGGCCGCGTAGGCGATCGCCTCATCCTGGTTGCGCGCCTCGACGACGTAGAAGCCGATGATCTGCTCGCTGCCGGTGGTGGCCGGGCCGGACGCGGTCTTGGTCGATCCATTGCGGACCCGGACCGTCGTTGCCGTCTTTGACGGTTGGACCGGGTCGCCAGCCTTGAACATGCCCCGCCCGGAAATCTCTTCGTAATACTTGCCGAACGCGGCCTCCTGCTGCTGCATCTGCGGGCTGTCAGGCGCGGGCATCTTCGACTCGTCGGCGTAAAGCAAATACAGGTACTTCGCCATTTCCTCTCCTTTTGTCAGACGGGTCGTGCCTGAGCGAGCACCTGCTCCCTCGTCACGCCCTCCATGTTGTGGACAGTTTTCGCGTGCTGCTGCACGGCGGACACCAGCTGGGCTTCGTCGTCGGTCTGCTGGACCCAACCGCACTCACACTCGACGCGTTTTTGCATTCCGCACCTCCTCGAAAGATCGACCCGGGTACCTAAGATCATGCACGGAGAGGTTTGGCGAATGTTTGGCGAACCCATGTTGCGCTTCTACCTCGCCGGCGAAGTGGCGGTCGAGCGGGGCGAGCAGCTCCTCAGAGAGGCGGATTTGCCCGGACGGCAGGGCCGGCTGGCGCTGGTCTACCTCGCGGTGGAGCGCGAACGGGCCGTCCCTCAATCGGAACTCGCGGAGCTGCTCTGGCAGGAATCTCTGCCGGCCTCATGGCCGGTCGCGCTGAGCGCCGTGGTCAGCAAGCTGCGTCAGAAGCTGGGCAGCCTCGGACTCGATCGCGATCGGATCATCCCGAACGCGTTTCGGTGCTACCAGCTGCGGCCCCCACCCGACACCTGGATCGATCTCGAAGCCGCGGCCGAAGCGGTCCACCAGGCGGAAGGCGCGCTGATCGCGAACCAACCACAGGCCGCCTACGGTCCAGCGCTGATCGCCGCCACCATCGCGCGGCGGCCGTTCCTGGTGGGCGAGGATTCGCCCTGGATCGCGGCCTGCCGGCAGCGCCAGCGCGACCTGCTGGTGCGAGCGCTGGACTGTCGAGTCGAGGCGCTCCTCGCGAACGGTGAGGTGGCGCTGGCCCTGGACCAGGCGCGGGCGGCGGTCGAGCTCGAACCCTACCGCGAGTCAGGCTACCGCCGGCTGATGCAGGTGCTCGTCAAGCAGGGCGACCGGGGCGAAGCGATCCGCGTCTACAACGAGTGCCGGCGGCTGCTCGCGGATGAACTCGGGGTGACACCTTCGAGTGAAACCGAATCATTGCGCCGCTCGCTGGCCGGCTAGCGACGGATCTCGGAGCCGACCTCGTCCTTGGCCAGGTCGCCGTCGCGCGCGGAGCCATTGGCCGGCAGCGGTGGCGCGATCACCGGATGCGAAGACGCCGGCTTGCTGATACCGGTAGCCGCATAGATCTCATCCGTGTCGAGGGTATCCTTCTTTAACACGGCCTCCGCCAGGCGATCCAGCCGATCCCGGTTCTCCGTCAGCATCCGCACCGATTCCCGATGGCACTCATCGACGATCCGGCGGACTTCCTCATCGAGCAGCTTCGAGGTCTCTTCGCTGAAATGTTGTGCCACGTCACCGTTGCCGGGCTGCGTCAGGTTGAGCGGCCCGAGCTTCGGCGACATTCCGAAGCGCGCCACCATCGAGCGGGCGATCTGGTTCACCTGTTGGAGGTCGCTCTCCGCACCGGTCGTGACCGCACCATAGGCCACTTCCTCGGCCGCCCGGCCACCGAGGGCCAGGGTAATTCGGCCGCGCAGGTAGCTCTCCGGATAGTTGTAGCGGTCGTCGATTGGCTGGCTGTAGGTGGAGCCAAGGGAGAGCCCGCGCGGCACGATTGTCAGCTTCTTTACGGGATCCGCTCCCGGAACCAGCAAGCCCATCAGCGCGTGGCCGGACTCGTGGTAGGCGATTAAGCGCTTTTCATCGGGCCCGAGCACGATCGGCCGGCGCAGGCCGAGCACCGACCGTTCGATCGCCTCGTCGAAATCGGCGTGGGTCACCTGGTCCTCGCCTTTTTGGGCGGCGATCAGGGCGGCCTCGTTGGCGATGTTGCGCAGGTCGGCGCCAACGAAGCCGGCAGTGGCCCCCGCGATATCGTCCAGGTTGACATCCGGAGCCAGTCGAAGGTTGCGCGTGTGGATTTTGAGGATCGCCTCGCGGCCGGCGCGGTCGGGCGGGGACACAGTGACCCGCCGGTCGAACCGTCCGGGACGCAGCAGCGCCGGATCGAGCACCTCCGGGCGGTTGGTGGCCGCGAGCACCACGACGTTCTGGTTCGGCGTGAAGCCGTCCATCTCCGTCAGGATCTGGTTGAGGGTTTGCTCGCGCTCATCGTTGGCGCCGAAGGTCGCAGACGAGGCGCGTGAACGGCCAATCGCGTCCAGTTCATCGATGAAGATGATGCTCGGGGCAGCGGCCTTGGCTTTAGCGAAGAGGTCGCGGACTCGGGCCGCGCCGACCCCGACGATCGCCTCGACGAACTCCGAGGCGGACAGACTGAAAAACGGGCGGTTCGATTCGCCGGCCACGGCGCGGGCGAGCAAGGTCTTGCCCGTGCCCGGCGGGCCGACCAGCAGGATGCCGTGCGGGATCTGCGCGCCGAGCCGCTGGTACTTCTCTGGCGTCCTGAGAAAGTCCACCACCTGGGCCAGGTCCTGTTTGGCCTCCTCGATGCCGGCCACGTCGGCGAAGGTGGTTTTCGGTCCCGAGTCGGGCGAGTACAGCTTCGCTCGACTCTGGCCGAATGCGCCCAGGATCCCGCCCGGGCCCGTTGTCTGCATCCTCCGGCTCAGGTAGAGCAGACCGCCGATCAAGAGGAGCGCTGGCCCGAAGCTGATCAGCAGGCTCAGCAGTGGTGAGCCGGAGCCGGGAGGCGTCGCTGTGATCGGCACGTTGTGCTGGGTGAGCAGCGCGACAAGGTTGTCCTGCGCGAAGACCGGCCGCTCGGTTTGGAAGAGGGTGCCGCTCGCCGTGCCATAGGTCACGGTTTTCTTGAAGTCGCCCTGGATCGAATTGCTCTGGGCGGTGACGTCCTTGACGTTGCCGGCATTCGCTTGCTGGACGAAGGTGGTGTAGGGAACCGTCATTCGCGCCGGACCGCTGGTGAAGACGATGCTGATGATGTAGTTGAGGAGCAGCAGGACCACGAGATAGATCCAGAAGCCGCGGCTTCGCCAGAAAGGCTTCGGCGCTGGTGCCTGGCCCGGGGTTGTCGGGCTGCCATTCGGCGCCGCTGGCCGGACCGGGCTGGGAATGAGCGGTCGTTTCGTCGGGCTACTGGCCAAGCTTCCCCCTTCCTGTCGACTCTACACGCTTGGCAGAATCGGGTTGTTCAGGCTATCATTTCTTGATAGCGGCGATACCTCAATTAATGGAGGAATGATATGACGCTTACGCATCTACTCGTCCTGCTCCTGGTGGGCGCGCTAGCCGGCCTGATCGGTGAACGGCTGGTGAGCCGCGGGATGCCGGGTGGCTTGATCGGCGCAATCGTGGCGGGCCTGGTCGGTGCCTGGCTGATGGTCGATGTGTTGCACCTCGTGCTAGCGCCCGAGCTGTCGCTCGGTGGCATTCCGGTGCTCTCCGCCATTCTCGGCGCCGCCGTCGTCGTCCTGCTGTTCAGCCTGGTGGCGGGTGGCGGCAGGTTCGGCTCCCGCGGCTGGCGGCGGTACTAGGTAATCGGTAGGGGCGCATGGGGACTCGGGCGGCGCAGCGCTCGGGTCCTCAGGATTCCGCCCAACACGGCGGCCATTTCAAAAGCTTTCGTTAGAGACTGTTAGAGCCGGCTCTACCTGAACCGACTTCGCTCTTGCGCATTCCTTCCGCGGGCCCCACAATATTCGTCGGCTGGGAGCCAGCGTAAGAGGGGAACACTCCTGGATCGTCCAGGGGACCAACCGGACGGTAGCCCAACCCTTTTCGTCGTTTCCCACCGGATTACCAGAACTGTTAGGAGGAAGGCAATTGCGCAAACTCAGATCGTCGACGGCAATCGTGTTCGCCGGCGCGATGGCGGTCATCGTGGCGGCGTGCGGCAACTCGACTGCGACAAGTACGACTAGCGCGACAGTGCCAGCGGGGCTTTCCGTCACCTCGTTCGACTCGAGTTTCTCGGTCATGAGCCAACTGAAGGGATTACACGATGCAGGCAGCGGCCTGGTCGGTGTCGTCCTCCCGGACACCACATCTTCCACCCGGTATGTCAACTTCGACGCACCATATCTGAAGCAGGCGTTCACGGCGGCCGGTTACTCGTCATCGCAATACAAGATCGATAATGCCGGGGGCGACCCGGCCCAGGAGCTGAACCTCGCCACGGCCGACATCACGGCCGGCGCGAAAGTATTGGTCTTCGATCCGCTGAACAGCAACGTCGGCGGGCAAATCCAGCAGCTCGCGCAGAGCAAGGGCGTGAAGACGATCAGCTATGACCGCGCCACGTTCACCGGCACCAACGTCTATTACGTCAGCTTTGACAACGTCCAGGTCGGCCATCTGATCGGCCAGGGCTTCAAGGATTGCATCACGGCCTGGGGCGTCTCGAGTCCCAAGGTCTTCACCCTGGACGGCGGCGAGGATACCGATCCGAATGCGGTCTCCTTCGCCCAGGGTTACAACCAGGTGGTCTGGGGCGACACCACGTCCCCGGAGCCGGCCGGAAAGACCAACAGCGACGGGTACACCCTCGTCGGCGATAAGGTCGCGCCCGGTTGGGACAATGCCCAGGGACAGACCATCTTCCAGCAGCAGTTCACCGCGCATCGGAACATCAACGCCACGATCGAGGCGAATGACGGCCTCGGTAATGCCGTCATCACCGTGCTCAAGAACGCGGGCGTCGGCCCGAAAAAGATTCCGACCACAGGTCAGGACGCGACCGAGCAGGGGATGGCCAACGTCCTGAAGGGCTATCAGTGCGGTTCGGTCTACAAGGCGGTCTACCTCGAGGCCCAGGACGCGGTCGCGCTGGCGACCATCCTGCGCGCCGGCCAGACGCCGCCAGCCGCGTTGCTGAACGGCACCACCTCACCGCCGCCGGGCGGGACGGGGAGCCAGCAGCCCGCGTCGCTGCTGACGCCCAAGTGGGTGACGATCGCGAACATGAACGACACCGTCATCAAGGACAAGTTCGTCGACAAGACTCAGCTGTGCACCGACGCCGGTGCCACCGCCTGTAGCGCAGCAGGCATCAGCTAGATCGTGATGGGCGCCGCCGCTTTCCGCGGCGGCGCCCCAACCCCCTCCCCGCGATAAAGTGAAGCGATGGGGCAGGTGATCAAGGACTCGCCGGCGGCCGAGCCCCGGTTCAAAGCCCGCGGCGTCGACAAGCACTTCGGCCCGGTGCAGGCCCTCACCCAGGTTGACCTGGACCTCTATGCCGGACAGGTCACCGCGCTGTGCGGGGATAATGGCGCCGGAAAGTCGGTCCTGACCAAATGCATCGCCGGCATCTACGAGATCGACCACGGTCAATTCTTCTGGGAGGGCAACCCGGTCCATGTTCGCAGCCCACGCGATGCGGCCCGGCTGGGAATCGAGACCGTCTACCAGGACCTGGCACTCGCTGACAACCTTGACATCGTCCAGAACATGTTCCTCGGCCGCGAACGGTTGCGGAGTGGCCTGCTGAACGAGGACGACATGGAGCGTGCCGCGACCAAGACGCTGGCCGATCTTCGGGTCACGACCGTGCGGTCGATCCGCCAGCCGGTGGCATCGCTTTCCGGAGGGCAGCGCCAATCGGTGGCGGTCGCCAAGGCGGTGATGTGGAACTCGAAGCTGGTCATGCTCGATGAGCCGACGGCGGCGCTCGGCGTGGTGCAGACCAAGATGGTGCTCGATCTCGTCCGCCGCTTGCGCGACCGCGGTCTGGCGGTGATGGTCATCTCCCACAACCTCAATGACGTCTTCGAGGTGGCGGACCGAATTGCCGTGGTCCATCTCGGCCGCCTGGTGACCCAGGGTCCCGCTTCGGACTTCGACCGGCAGAGCGTGGTCGATTACATGACCACCGGGGCGTCGAGCCGCAGTGGGCCGCGAACGGATGCCGACGGAGCAACGAGTGGCACGCGCTGAGGCCCCGGAAACCGCACCCGATCCAACGGCCGCAGCGGAGGCCGCGACCCTCGAAGTCCCGCCGGAGCTCGTTGCCCAGTCATTGGGCGAATGGTTCCGGGCCTGGCTCACCCGGATCCGCAGCGGGGATAGCGGTGTCCTTCCGGTCATCCTCGCCCTGGTCATCATCACGATCGTCTTCCAGGCGATCAGCCCTCATAACGTCTTCCTCTCAGCAGGAAATCTTGTCAACCTGTTCCAGCAGAGCGCGGTCTTCATCGTTCTGGCGATGGGGGAACTGTTCGTCATCCTCCTGGGCGAGATCGATCTGTCGATCGGCTACGCCGGTGGCGTCGGGGCCGCGGTCACCGTCCAGCTCGTGCAGCCGGCCACGACGAAATGGCCATGGTGGGCCGCCGTGCTGGCTGGGCTGCTGGTCTGCGTCGTCATCGGCGCCCTGCAGGGAACCCTGGTCACCCGGCTACGGCTCTCCTCGCTGATCGTCACGCTCGCGGGCCTGCTGATCTGGCAGGGGACGATGCTGATCGTCCTGGGGCTAGCCTTCTCCGGCTACCCGAGCCTGGCCGGCCTCGACTCAAATCGACAGGTTCTGTACAACCTCATGAATGGGACGATCGACCCGGTCATCAGCTGGATTGGAGCGGCCGTCGTCGTCCTCGCCATCGCCGCGCTACTCTGGTTTGGCGACGGTCGCCGGCGCCGCAGCGGCCTGGTCGCGCCCCCGGTCAGCCTGACCCTTCTCAAGATCGTACTGATCGCGATCGTGGCGACCTCTGTGGTGGCGATCTGCAATATCAACCGGGCCGCCTTCGGCACGCAGGAGGGCGTGCCATGGGTCATACCGATCGTGCTCGCCGTCTTCGCCGTCTGGATGACGATTCTTCAGCGAACCCGGTTTGGGCGTTACGTCTACGCCATCGGGGGAAATCCCGAAGCAGCGCGCCGGGCCGGTATCAATCTCGCTGCCATCCGAACCCTGTGTTTCATCATCTGCACCTTCACCGCGGGCATCGGGCTCCTGCTCTACGCTTCCTATCTCGGCGGCATGTCCGGCAACATCAATGGTGGTCAGCTCGTCCTCTATGCGATCGCATCGGTGGTTCTGGCCGGAACCAGCCTGTTCGGCGGCCGCGGCAAGGTGATCCACGGCATCCTCGGCGGCCTGGTCATCGGTGGCATCTACAACGGCATGGGTCTGCTCGGCCTCGACGTCCGCTGGCAGTTCATCGTCACCGGCCTGGTGCTTTTGGTGGCGATCACGATCGACTCGCTCTCTCGCCGGAGCGCAACCTCAGGCAGCGCGGCCCGGGTCTGACCAACGGTGGGCCGGCCCGGCCGGGGTCGGCCGATCGCCCGACCGCGACGCGAGCAAGACCAGGACCGATAAGGGGATCGCGACGTTCACGAGCAGCGGGACCGGACCTCGCAGTGCCCCGATCGGCAGCAGCGCCAGCAAGCATGTCATCGCGAGGCTCACCACTTCCACGGTGACGAGCCAGCGCCAGGCCCAGCGACGCCCGCGGCGAAGGTTGCGGGCCAGCCAGTACATCCCGATCGCGATCGCGATCGTGGCCACGCCCAGAACCCGAAATCCGGGCTCGACGATGGCGAAGGGCAATGCGCTCAAACCGGCGACCAGGGAGAGACTGGCCTGCACCACGACGAGGACGCCGGCAATTTCAAAAGCGCTGCTGGTCGAGGGCGTCTGCTTCACCGCGCTAAGACCTCCCCGTGAGTTCGTGCTGGACCGTTTTGTCCAGGTCGGCGGCGAAGGGTCCGTTCTTGCCGTTGTCGATGATCCACACGTGAAGCATGGGCGGGGTCGTGATGCTGGTCGATCCGACCGGGCAGGTCCAGAAGGGCGTCTCGAAGCTGAACTCGATGCCCAAGGGGGAGAAGCAGATGCCCTCGTGCTGGTGCCACTGCGTCAGTGGCCCGCCCGGATCCGGGCCCCATTGGCCGACCGCTGGCATCTGGTACATCGCCCCCACCAGGCGCAACCCGGTCGCGGTCCGCGCGTAGACCAGCGCTTGCGGCCGATTGGGATCGAGGATGGCATGAGCATTGGCCTGGTTCTGGAAGTGGAGCAGCGGATCGGCGTTCGAGACGGGACGGGCCTTGTAGCCCGCCGCGATTGCCGCTGCCGGATCCTGGTAGCGGGTGAGGCTGGTTTTGGTGTCGGCCAGCAGGCGAGCGGCGGCGGCGCGCTGCTCCGGCTTCGCCACGGCGCCGACGGGCTGAAGCAGGGCGCCCGCGTGAGCGTGCAGCGCGTCCGGGTGGGCCAGCCCGCCGATCCAGATGCCGAGCGTTGTCACGCTGACTGCCAAAGGGAAGGCGGTCGCTCGCCACAGGCGCCGGGGCCAGGCGCCCCCGATCCCACCGTTGACCCGGAGGACCATACCGAGCGCGACCAGCTCGATCAACTTGCAGGCGATGCCGACCTGGTCGGGCGTTTCCCAACCGGCCACCACCCAGACGAGGTAGGCAGCGATGGTCGTGGTCAGCCAGACGATGGCCGGACGCCGCCACCAATTGGTGATAAAGACCGCGAGCCCCAGGCCGATGAATCCAAGGCCGTCGATGACGAAGAGGATGCCTGTAATCCCCTCGTGGCCGGGGACGAGCGCCAGGTGGATGGTTCCACTGAGCAGCATCAAGACGGCGGCGAGCTTCGTCAACGCCGACGTGCGATCGAACGCGTCGACGGCTCGGGTTGCCCACGAAGCACCGCGACGGGCGACGAGGCGTAGTCCGCCAAAGAACACCCAGAGGAACAGGAGTAGGAGAATGGCCGCGCCGATCGCCGGTGCATGGTCGGTGGCGATGTCGTACACGGTTCGACCGTATCGCCGCCCGATAAGACCGACGTAAGGGGCCCCCACCCCGACCCTCCCCCGCAAGCCGGGGGAGGGAGATGCGCATAAGGGGGAGGGAGAAAGGGGACTACGCGGCGAGGGGGAGCGTGACGGTGAAGGTTGCTCCCGGGCCGTCGTTGTTGCGAGCCGAAACCGTTCCGTGGTGCTCCTCGACGATCCAGCGGGCGATCGACAGCCCGAGGCCGGCGCCCTTGTTGGTGCGTGCCTCGCTGGCCTGGTAGAAGCGCTCGAAGATCCGGCCAAGGTCGCCCGGCGGGATGCCGGTCCCGTCGTCGGCAACCGTCAACACACCGCGTTGTCGACCAGGATCCAGAGCAGCTGCGTGATGGCGTCCTCATCCGCCTGGACGCTGGCATCGGTCAGCCCGACGCTGCGAAACGTGCGGTCGGGATGCATGGACTGGGCTTGCCGGCAGACCGATTCGATCTGCGGCCGGAGGGCAACCGGCACCAACGCCAGGTGCTGGCCGGCATCCGCCTGAGCCAGCGTGAGCAAGTGTTCGACCAGCCGGCTCATCCGCTCACTCTCGCTCGCGATGTCGCGCGCCGCCGCGGTGCGGACTTCGTCGGTCACGCCCGGACCGTAGGCGAGCAGGCCCGCGTTGCCCCGAATCGTGGTCAGCGGTGTGCGCAGCTCGTGCGAGGCATCCGCGACGAATCGGCGCTGGGCTTCCAGCGCGACGGCCAGCTGCTGGTTCGCGGCCTCGACCTGCTCGAGCATCCGATTGAAGCTGGCGCTCAGGAGGCCGATCTCATCCTTTCGGGAAGCCGGCGGCAGACGTCGCTTGAGGTCGTGCGTGCGCGCGATCGAGTCGGCCGTGTCCGCCACGGTCTTGAGCGGCCGCAGCGCGCGACCGGAGATCAGCCAGCCGGCGGCCAGCGCCGCCAGCAGCGTGGGGATCGACGAGACGACCAGGAAGCCGAGGATCCCTTTCCGGTTCGTGGTCTGCACGCTGGTCGGCTGGCCGGCGATCACATAGCCGCGAAGGCCGAGATCCGGTCGGCTCCACGCGGTTGCGTGCATCCGCAGCTGCGGGGCGCCCGGCGTATCGATGGTGGCGAGCGAACCGCCCGGCGCCTCGGCGCCGGCGATCAGGGTGGCGGGGACCGCGGGAGTCGAATCGCCGATGCGACCGGTGCTCGAGATGATGGTCCCCGACGAGGTCAACACCTCGAGGAAGATGTCGGTGCGCTTCCGCAGGTCTTCGGCGCCGCTGAGGGACGTGCCAGCCGAACGATTGAGCTCGCCGACCGGCGCCCTGGCGATCAGCCCGAGCGCATCGGTCGCCCGTTGCTTGAGGGCGTCGTCCTGGGCGGTGGCCTGGCTGTTGGATGCCAGGGTGTAGACCAGCCAGCCGAAGGCGAGCAAGGTCGCGGCCACCAGCGCGGCGCCGAAGAGGGCGAGCCGAAGCCGAAACGACACCTAGGCCTCGCGCAGGCTGTAGCCGAAGCCGCGGATGGTCTGAATCAGTCTCGGCTCGGCGCCATCATCGAGCTTGGCCCGCAGATAGCCGACATAGACCGCGACCACGTTGTCGTCGGTATCCTCGCCTTCCCAGACCGCGGCCAGCAACTGCTCGCGGGTCAGCACCTGGCGCGGGTGGTGTAGGAAGTGCGCGAGCAGGGCGAATTCGCGGCCAGTCAGCGCCACCACTCGCGTGCCGCGCCTGACCTCGCCGGTCTCGACTTCGAGGGTCAGGTCGGCAAACTGGAGGACGGTCGCTGGCGGCGGCATCCGGCGGAGCAGGGCGCGGACGCGAGCCAGCAGCTCGGCATAGGCGAACGGCTTGACCAGGTAGTCGTCCGCTCCCAGGTCGAGGCCGCGGACCCGATCGGCCGTCCCGCTGCGGGCGGTCAGCATCAGGATCGGAAGATTGCGGTCCGCGCGCAGCTGCCGGCAGACCTCGAGGCCGTCGATCCCGGGCATCATCAGGTCGAGCACGACCAGGTCGGGCCGGTTGGCGCGGGCCTGCTCCAACGCGGCCGAGCCGCCGAGCGCCACCTCGACCTCGTAGCCTTCGGGGCGAAGCACCCGCTGGACGGTGGTGGCGACCATCGGGTCGTCATCGACGACGAGGATCCGCCGAAGCCCAGCGCCCACGACCGTATATCGTCCGCCTTCTTAGTAAGGATGCTGTAAGGCCGGAATTGGTTGACATCGACTAGTCTGCATGGTATAGTCGGTGTCGACTAAGCGATGACGACTAAGAAAGGACTCCCCCGGACGCCCCTGGCACTGGCGGTCATGAACCTGCTGATCGAGCAGCCGATGCACCCCTACGAGATGAAATCGAAGATGAAGGGGCGCGGGCACGACCAGGTCATCAAGCTGACGGGTGGCTCGATCTACGGCACGGTCGAGCGGCTGGAAGAGGGTGGCTTCATCCAGGCGCAGGAGACGAGCCGGGAAGGACGCCGCCCGGAGCGGACGGTTTACGCGATCACCGAGGCCGGCCGCGACGAGATCACGGAATGGCTGAAGGAGCTCTTGACCGAGCCGGTCAACGAATACCCGCAGTTCGGCGCGGCGCTCGCCTTCTTCGCCCACCTGGACAAAGACGAGGTCATCCGCCTGCTGAAAATCCGGACGGCCCTGCTCGACGGGCAGATCGCCGGTTCGGAGAGACAGCTCAAGACCTTCCTGGAGATGGGTCTGCCTCGGTTATTCCTGATCGAAGGCGACTATTCGGTGGCCATGAAGCGGGCGGAGCTCGAGTGGGTGAAAACGCTGGTTCACGACATCGAGGGCGGCAAGCTGTGGATCACGAAAGAGCAGATGGAGGCCGTGGGACAGCAGTTCGAGAACCGACCGCAAGGGGGTGAGGCCCTGTAGCAAGCCTCACACAGACGACACCGCCCGACAGCTGTTAGCGCTTACGAATCCATAGGAGGGTTAAAACAATCATGCCTGCAAACGGTCGACGATCCGCGCCCTGGTTGGCACTGTCGGTGCTCGCGCTCGGGCTGTTCATGACCCTGCTCGATCTGACCATCGTCAACGTCGCGATTCCGAGCATCGTTGACGATCTCCGCTCGTCGCTCGACCAGATCCTCTGGGTGCTCAACGGCTACAGCCTGGTCTACGGGTCTTCACCATCGCCTCGGCGTTCAGTGGGCTGGCGCAGGATCCGATCCAGTTGATCCTCGCCCGCGGGGCACAGGGCTTCGGCGCCGCCATGCTGGCGCCGCAGGGTCTGCCGATCATGACCACCATCTTCCCGCCGGAGCGCCGAGGCGGCGTCTTCGCCATTTACGGCTCGCTCGCCGGGCTGGCCGTCCTGCTCGGACCCGTGGTGGGCGGATTCATCGTCACCAACTTTGGCTGGCGGTGGATCTTCTACATAAATCTTCCCATCGGCCTGCTGACGTTCGTCCTCGCCCTGGCCCTCGTGCCGGATCTCCGGCCAGGCCGTCGCCACCGGCTCGATTTCACCGGTGTGGCCCTGGCCAGCGCCGGCTTGCTGGGCATCGTCTTCGGGCTGATCGAGGGTCAGCGCTATTCCTGGGGAACCGTGTGGTCGTGGATCACGATTCCCGAGATCATCGGGGCCGGCGTGCTGACGCTGGCGGTGTTTCTGGTGGTGCAGTGGCGGCGGCAGGATCAGGAACCGCTGCTCCCTTTCGCCGTCTTCAAGGATCGCAATTACGCGGTGATGACGCTCGTGATGCTGGTCATGGGCTTCGCCATTGTCGGGGTGTTCCTGCCGATGACGATCTATTACCAGTCGGTGCTGGGGCTGAGCGCCTTCGAAGCCGGTCTCGCGATCGCGCCGCAGCCGCTGGCGATGATGCTGATGTCGGGCGGGGCCGCGGCACTGGCGGCTCGCTACGCGAAATACCTCCTGATCGCCGGCCTCACCCTGTTCGCCGTCGGGATCGGGTACATCGCCTGGACGGCCCAGGTCAGCTCGAACCGCTGGAGTTTCGTGCCCGGCCTGGTAATCGCCGGCGTCGGCATGGCCGGGATCTGGACGCCGGTGTACAGCCTGGCGACCCGCGACCTCCAGCCTCGCCTCGCGGGCGTGGCGTCAGGAGTTATCTCCACCGTGCAGGAGCTGGGGGCAGTCATCGGGAGCGCTGCCATCGGCGCGCTGCTACAGAACCAGCTGGCCAGCGACCTGCACAACCGGGCGGTGAGCTACTCGGCGCAACTGCCGCCGCAGGCGCAGGCCCCATTCGTCGACGGCTTCAGCAAGGCTGCGAACGCCGGCCTCCAGGTCGGACGCGGGCAGACCGGTACCAGCCTGGCCTTACCTGCGGGGGTTCCGGCCCAGCTCGTCCACCAGATCCAGCTCGTCGCCCACGCGGTGTTCACTCAGGCGTTCGTCGATGCGATGCGGCCGACCATGGTGCTCGCCATCGTCGTGATCCTGGTGGCGGCAATCGGCACCTTCGGTGTTCGCAATCGCCCGAGTCGCGCCGGGGTTCACGCCGGCGCTGAGGCGCACGAGGAGCCAGCGTCGGTCGCGTAAGGACAAGCAACAAAAGGAGAATTCGATGAGCAACCTTCAAACGACAACCACGGACCAACCGGACCAGGCGACGGCGAAAGCGACTGGCCAACTCGTCTTCCCGCATGGGGTCGCAAACCTGACCATTCGGGTCGATGCATCGATGGCGTCGATCTATCGCGGCGAGTACTACGGGCCCAGGCCGCGGGTCACCGAGGCGGAGGGCGTGATCAGCATCGACTACCCACGCTTCAATCCGTTGACCTGGGGAAGGACGGCGGCGGACATCACGGTCCACCCATCGGTCGCGTGGCTCGTCCACATTCGCGACGGCGTGTCTCGCTGGGCTGCGGACCTGCGTAATGTCGACCTGGCCGGGATTGACGTGCGCGGAGGCGTCAGCCGCGTCGACCTACAGCTGCCCCGGCCGGCCGGAACCGTCCGGGTCCGCGTCTCGGGCGGCGCGAGCCAGCTGAGAATCCGGCGGCCATCCGGCGTCGCGGCGCGAATCCAGATCGGCGGTGGCGCCAGCAAACTGGCGCTCGATGATCAGGGGTTCGGCGCGGTGGGCGGCCCGGTCCGCCTCGAATCGCCGGACTACTCGGCCGCGGCGGACCGCTACGACATCGAAATCGGCGGCGGCGCCAGCAAGATCACGATCGAACGCGAATAGGAGCAAAGGGGCGGCGTGATCCGTGGCGCCGCCCCGCTCCTGACTCCCTGCGGATGCAGGCTGCGATTTTCCCTGAGTTCTGACATGCCGATGCGCGGACGGCAACGACAGGCGGAGCCGACGTTCGCTGAACTCCCCGTATCCCCTGAGGTGTCCGAACCGGACGTGGCCGTGGGGTAGCGTGCGAGAATAGAGCGCAGAGCTCGCTGCCATCAGGAGGGGATTGTCATGGCACGCATGCGCTCGCTGAACCGCCGGTGGTCGCTTCGATTGTTGGGTGCGCTGGCGCTCTTTCTGTGGCTCCCGATCCAGGCGGCGGCGGCCGATCTTCGCCAGGGTCCCGACGTGACGGTCAGTGCGGGCCAGACGGTCTCGGATGACATCTACGCCGCGGGGGGCACCATCACCGTCGCCGGTACGGTCAATGGCAGCATACTCGCCGCAGGCGGAACCATCACCGTATCCGGCAACGTCAGCCGCGACCTCATGGTCGCCGGCGGGACCATCAACGTGACCGGAAAAGTGGGTGGCAGCATCCGGGCGGTCGGCGGCAACCTGACGCTCAACGGCCCGGTGGAGCAAGACGTCGTGATCACCGGCGGGATGGTCGATGTTGGGTCCGGCGCGACGATCGGCCGTGACCTGGTGATCGCCGGCGGCACCGCTACCGTGTCCGCTCCGGTCGCACGTCGCATCAGAATGGCTTCCGGCAACTTGACCCTTCGCAATCGAGTAGGCGGTGACGTCATCGGAAACGTCGACCACCTCCGGCTGGACGGCGCACAAATC